>CANJPX010000220.1 GCA_947476185.1 Bacteroidota bacterium | reverse complement strand
TTGAATATATCGAAGTCTTTTATAACCGCAAACGTCGGCATTCGGCTAATAGCTCGATGTCACCAGCGAACTTTGAAACATATAGAAAAGTCGCTTAACTTTTTGTCCTGATTACTGTTGACTGATCATAATGATTGAAGCGCAGCATCAGTAATTGTTACAGTGTTAGCTGATTGGTAACCAACAGAAGTAGTACGTGCATCACTAACTGTGATTTTAACAGTTTCTACGTTTGCAGCATCAATTGTACCAAATGGAACAACGCCTGCAGCAGTTGTAGTTGTTGCTGTATCACTTAGAGTTAAATTTAATACATCAGAACTAGTAGATCCTGTTGAACCATTTAAAGTTACACCAGCGTTTGTAGTACCTGCTGCATTTTTAATTACAACAGTTGCACCAGCACCTGAAGCATTTAAATTACTCAATTGAAGAACGTTTGTTGCAACACCTGTTGTAGTTACATGGTTTTGGTTAGTTGCACCAAGTAATGTCGCAACGTCAACAATTTGTGGGTTTGCAGATGCAGCCGCTAAGGTTAAACGTTCAAAGCCAGTGACTTTAGTTGCGAAAGTGCTAGATGCTGAAGCCGTTACAGCTGCCGCAACAGTCATGCCCAATGTATCTGTACCGCCACCAGCAACTACTGTGCCACCTGTACCAACTGCAGCTGTACCAGTTACAAAGTAAAGCGTGTTATCACCAGCACCTAAGTCAATTGCTTTAGTTGTTGCACCGATGGTTAATACATCTTTACCTGTACCACCTGAGATCGTTGCCGCAGCAACAGCGCCTAAAGTTGCAGTTAAACCTGCTGCTAAAGCAGAAGCATCTACATTAGTTACAGTAGTCGCTAAGGCTGCACCTAATGTTAAGTTTTGGTCACCGGTTACAATCAACTTAGTTAAAGAACTATCTGTAATCGTTTGGAAAGCATTAACACCACCTGTTGAGTTCAAGGTTAATGTTTCAATGCCAGCAACGCTGATTGCAGTTGCACCACCATTGCTTACGTTTTTAACGTTAACAGTCGCTGCATCCGCTGTACCTGATACAGAAGCTGATGTGAATGTGAATGTAGTATCAAGATTGGTATTAGATACTTCAAGTGCTGTTGTCGCAGGCGCTGTGATATTAGAAACCGTTAAAGCTGCTGCTGAAGCTGTATTAATTACTTTTGTGTAACCAGTTGAATTGGCTAAATCGACAGTTGTGGCACCTGCACCTGACACACTAAATGAAAGTGTTTCTAAGTTTTTGGTTGTCGCTGTAGTGGTAGAACCGCCATTAACGGTTGCATATAAAGTATCGTTGCCAGCGCCACCGTCGATAGTATCGAAAGATGAAAAAGTAACGGTTGAGCCTGATGCACCACCTAATGAACCATCAAATGCGTCATCACCAGATGTACCGACTTTGTTGTCCGTACCTGTAGTGAGCGTGAAAGTTGAACCAGTAGTACCAGTACCAGTAGTACCAGTAGAAGTCGTTCCAGCCGTTGACTTGTCAGCAGTGTTAATTGTAGGCGCTAATGTTGAAGCTGAAGTAGAAATCGCTTTACCACCTAAAGTTGCTACATTGTTGCCTGTTAAAGCTAAAACAGTTGAACCATCTGCGAATGCGATCGTTTTGTCGCCGTTGCCGCCTGCTATATTCGCAACTGTGGTTGAACCCAATTTCACAGTAATCACGTTACCTGCAATCGAGTAAGTATAGTCAGCAGAGTTACCGCTTAACTCTGTACGTTCAATATTTTGATCTGCGGTCACAACCGAACCTGTTGCAACAATCAATTTTTCTGTGCCACTACCACCCACAACTGTTGCAGTACTATTTGCGCCAACTGTAAATGTTTCGTTTGTTCCAAGAATAATTTGAGCCATGTTAATTCACCTTAAGGTTATATAAAATTGTGTAAATCGAAATTTAAAGTCTTTTCCCGCGCGGGAATTTTTAAACCAAAGAACCTATGCCAAAAACGGTATTAAACGATTGAACGTCAAATACACCAGAATCCAAAGCTGTACTCACTCCAGTCAATTGGATAGTAACAAATTGGTTGTTGAACGACCCTGTTACGGTAATGTTTCCATCTGTCACAGAAGTGTTGGTAATTGCTTCCACACTGCCTGGAGTGAAGACTAATTTGTCTTTAACGCCAAAGCCTGCAATTGAAGCAATGTAATTGCCTGAAGCAATATTGAATGTGTCCACACCACCTGAAGCCGTACCAGTTGTGGTAGTTGAACTGATGGCGGTTGTTGTCGCTGGACCTACAGGTGCAAACACTGAAACAAATGACGCTATGTCAATAATTTGAGTATCTAGTGCAGGATTAATCCCTGTTAAATTAAGCGTTACCAGTTGATTGTTTAATGAACCCGTGACAGTCAAGTTACCGTCCGCGACAGATATGTTGGTCACAGAACGTACTGTGTTTGCATCAAAGAGTAAGGTGTCACCTGTGCCGAAGCCAATGATGTTTGCGCTGTAGTTACCCGCTGCAATAGTGAATTCATCGAAAGCTGTTGTAGCAGTTCCCGTTGTGGCGGTCGCACTAATTTTGATTGGGGTTGAATCAGTAATAGTGGTTGTGACAGTTGTTGCACCAGCTAAAACCCCTGCAGTCGCACCTAACGCAACAGAAACGGTTTCAGCACCTTCAGTTTTCGCGTCAGGCACAGCCGTCAATACCAACGTACCGGTCAATGCACCAGCAACGATTTTGATATTGCCTGTGCTTGCCACAGAGCCAGTATAGTCAGCTGTTAATGTAGCTGTACCGCCCAAGGTGTAAGGAATGTTCAAATCGGTAGCAGATACTTTATTCAATGTCGCGGTGTACGTTACAGTTGAACCTTCGTTTACAGCTGCCGGACTTGAAGACAATGAACCTGTAAAGCAATCATCCACGCTAAGTAACGCAAGGACTGTCAAGGTTGCTCGGTGGCATTTTTGGTGTTTCCCACCCACCACCGACGGTCTTTTTGGCTGCTTTGCCGCGAG
>CANJPX010000219.1 GCA_947476185.1 Bacteroidota bacterium | reverse complement strand
TGCCATTCATCCACTGTTGGGGCTCTCACAACAAGGATACGTCCTGCTGCATCCTCAACAAATACTTTTTCTCGTCCCTCCATTTCAAAAGGTAAAATACAATCATCTTCAAAAAGATAATCATCAAATTCCATTTTGTGAAACAATAACTGGACTTGATAATGATATTTACTTTAATAGTAACTAAACACCCCCGATGAAGATCTCTATAATCTCAAAAACTGTTGCGGTCCTCGTTCAATTGAAATTCGAGGATTTTCTTTTTTAATTTATACACCGCCCAATAAATACTCACTTGTGACTTTCGAATTACTATGGTATCTTTAAAATTATTATATTGATGGACTTAAAATTGAAATTCCCAGAGAGTGAAATGAGTGTGTCCGGTCCATGGCGGATGAGTGTAGCCTCAAAAAAAATCAAAAAAGTTCAAAAAAGGAGCTTTATCTCTCCGAACACACAAAGATGGACCATGGCACTCCTGGACCATGTCCCTGGGGAAGATGGAAGAAGGATTTCAAAGTGGAAAAGATGAATCATGCTGAATGGGCGTGGATTTCTTGCTCGGCAGCAGCCCAGACCAAATCCAGGAAAGAGCTCTCTTCCTTGACTAATCTGAGTGCACGTACTATCCAAAAGTATAGTAAACTGTGGAGAGATGGTCGTCGGGTGAAATGCAAATCAGGCGGGCAGTTCAATGTGGATGAGCAGTCTGGGAAGGAACTCATCACTTTGTGTCATGAAGGTGTATTAACTGACAAGGCCCTAGATTCCGAGGATTTGAAAAAAGCGATGTCTGAGAAATTGACTGCTTCATTCCATAGACGTAATCAACCACATACTGGGGCAGTATCTCGATTTACTTATAATGCAACGATTGATCGTCTTGGTTTGACGTCTAAAGTTGGTCAAGATAAGACTGATGCAAGAAGAGATGCACAACGTGATCCTCTGGGTGTTGTTAGTACGTACACTCTGTTCCAATACATACATTGCACAGTCCCCAGTATGCATTTGGTTGTAAATTATGATGCAACCACATTCACTCTAGGTGGATTCAGCTCGAAAAAGAGAGTTCTAATCAGCGTCAAAAATGAGACATATGATGGGACAATTTCTGCACAACCAAAGGCCTCCAATGATTCCGCAATGTCAATGAAGTACTACGCCATCATATCTGTAGCTGGCAAGGTAGCACCTCTTGTATTTCTGTTTGCTAACCCTGATATGCATGAGGATGCCTTGGACAGAT
This sequence comes from Bacteroidota bacterium, assembly GCA_947476185.1. GTDB lineage: Bacteria > Bacteroidota > Bacteroidia > 2-12-FULL-35-15 > 2-12-FULL-35-15 > 2-12-FULL-35-15. The sequence continues at coordinate 1,758 of CANJPX010000219.1, read as the reverse complement.
TTGAAGTGGAAGGTCTAAGTATTGAGGATGCTTCAGAAACGAAAGGTTTTGTTGTGTTTACGAAGACGAGAGCTGGTAATCAAGCGTTTTATGAATGGTTCAACGTATTTATTCTTGTACCTTTCTTATCTCGACAAAGAACAACATACGCTAGAGATTATATCGGTAGTTCTTTTGTACTCTGCGATGGCGAGGATGAACAGATTCTGCAATACGCGAATGTGCATCTCATTAGTTTGTTTGAAACACAAAAGGTGGAGGTAGGCAAGTCGCATCCGTCCACCACACAAACAACTCAAGCTTGCGATGCTGGTAAGTTGTTTAGTGGCTCGAAGAAGATTTTGGCCGCTGAGCAGTATAAACTCGAAAAGAATCCAGGGTTAAAAGCAGTTCTCGCAGATGGTCCATTTCTACACGGCGAAGGTTTTAAACCGTACTGGACATCTAGGAGAAGATCGCAAGGTGTTGATCTTTGTATGCACGGCAGAGGGGCCATCGCAAAGATGTTCACAAGGCACAATATCATGAGCTCCTGGAATCAGATCGGTTTCACAGATTCGAATGAAAAAATAGATCAGATTCAAATTTTCAAGAACAGTGGGTACAAACTTACCTTATCTGATATGTGTGGACTCGCTGAAGATGTTGTGAAGGCTTCGAGTGACCTTGATAGCAATGGTTGTCACACTGATGAAGAACTCATCAACAATTTCCGTTGGCTGAGAGAACACAAGATACAATCTCAATTTCTGGATCGATCGCAACCCCGTGATCAGCTGACAATTTGCAGACAACGCTGTACACTGCTACTCCATAAGAAGGTGACACCAGCTTTGGTTGAAAGGAGAAAAGGCTTACTTAGCAACAGGAAAATCACGAAGCGGAAAAAGGGTGCAAGTGACAATTATCAAGTCAAAAAACAGAAGGTTGAGCAGAATAAACTCAATGGAAAGGCTCCAGGAGGTGCTCGCCGTGGGAACAGAGCCCCAAAGAAGCATAACCAAGATGGGCAATATGGTAATGATGATTTTGTACGAGATTTTGATGAAGAATAGAAATCCATTATTTTCCAGAGGAGAATCTTGTTGTATCTTCGTATACGACGAAGGGATAAAAATAAAATTAAAGAAGTTGAGAGTGTCTTATGCTTCACTAAGGTGGTGGTGACATACCCATACCAATTATATCCTTTTTTCGTGCTTTTCAATTAAAATCTTTCACATAGAATGAGTTGGCTAAGAGAAAAAAAAACGATTATATGTCGAGGGTATCTCAACTTAAGATCCATAAGGTTTCACATAACCAATAAGACAGGTGAGCCTTATACCTCCATTATATATATAAAGGTACAATTACAGCCTCCAATACATCCATTGAGCACACGAATCTTTCAGGCAATCATGCTCGCCAAGCTAAAGATTTTAACACATAAATCCATGGATATCTAACCAACCATAGTACCTAGAAAGGTTTTGAATAGCTCAATCGAAAGCTCTAATCGTCCTCTTCACGAATATCGTGTTTTTTCAGCAAGACGATTTTCGGTTCTCGAATCAGCGGCTACACTCATTTCACTCTCTGGTATTGGCTGTAATAACACATTGTAAATTGTAATAATACTCTAGCAGACTGCAGTATCGATACAAGTATCTGGGATTTTATTACCATCGATCAAGACTCTTTACTCGTGACATCTTGGGGAGCTCTTATTGCATTGATATTTATATTCCACATTGCGTCGTTTAAATTGTATCAAAG
>CANJPX010000218.1 GCA_947476185.1 Bacteroidota bacterium | reverse complement strand
GCCCTTGTTATATTAGGTTTTTGTTGGTATTGTTGTCGTCGTCTTTGTCGTTGTTCGTGTTGTTGCTGTAGTTGTCGTTGTTGTTGTTGATGATTGTTTGTTATTTGTTTTAAATTTGTTTTGTGGTTTCACACCTTGGGTTTTTAGGGTTTGCAACATTGTTTTTTTTGTTATTCTGACGGTTCACATAACAGTGCTTGCCCGCAGCATGATGCGATCGGTTAGCGGTCTGCCGCTGCATGCCTGTCTTTATGTTAGCGGTCCGCCGCTGCATGGTTTAATGTGTTCATTCAATTTCGTGTTTATTCAGTTGTGCGTTTATGTTAGCAGTCCTCTTCTGAATCATCACACTCGGAAGCAATCGTCGTAGCACACACGATCGGTCAGTTGTTAGCGACCAGCCGCTTGTTTGATTTGGTTTTTGGAAACATCAAGTTCAGATGTGTAAAATATGTGCCTGCCGCTGGTTCAACTATCAGGTCTGCGTTTCACTTATCGGTCTGTAGCTGCAAGCATCGCCAAGCCATGCCTTGACAGCTGCTCTCTGTTGTTTGAGGCTGTTTGACACCATGAAGCCAGCCAAGCGAGCTCGCGCTGACATGGTTCGGTACTTCGCTGATGTTTCTATTACTGATTCTGCCTTGGCGCGTGTGTTGGCCAAGATCAAGAAACGGCCCGAACTGATAGACGAAATTCCATCGTCGAGCGTTAAAGCATTTGAACACCACCTGACCAACGAGCGGATGAGCCAATTACGTCAGGTATCTACATCAATGGACTTGCCATTGGAGGCCGGAGGTCTCTATAGCTGCCCACTGCTGTCACCACATAGGCTTCTCCGCTTTTGCGTTGATCAATGCCCTGGAATGCATGATCTGATAGCGAGCACTCTGCGCCGGAAGCCGTTTCCTTGGCACATTATAATATACGCAGATGAACTCACTCCAGGAAACGTGCTTCGTCCCGACAATCGTCGCAAGGTGTCAGCAATTTATTGGAGCTTCAAAGAGTTTGGACCCCTGCTGCACAATGAACATGTATGGCTCGTGGCCGCAGTACTGCGCCATAATGTCATCAATACGTTGTCAGGTGGCATCTCAGCTGTTATCAAAATGCTTTTGCGGGAATTGTTTCTGTCCGACGCTGCGATCAACAGTGCTGGTGTAGTCTTGCGGTTGCAAAGCGAACCAGTGTTAATGCATGCTGTTCTGTCAAACATCATCGCAGATGAAGCTGAGCTGAAAGCAATCTGGGGAGTCAAGGGTTCGAGCGGTTTGCGCCCTTGCATGCTCTGCGAGAACCTTTGCATGAAAGACTCACAGCTCGCACGGCATGCTGTGCATTATTTAGTTGAAATCGACACGAGCGATTTCGCGGCTATGGACCTAACATCGAACGAAGATATTTGGCTCATGACAGATTTCATTACTGCCCAACATGCTGTGCTGGGCAAGGCCGCGATGGATGAGCTCGAGAAAGCGAGCGGCATCCGATACAACCCTCACGGTATTTTGGCAGATATTGAATTGAGGCAGCACGTGGCCCCAGTTGATGTCAATACGATAGATCCCTGTCACACGTACTTCAGCCATGGAACAGCAGCTGAAGAGCTGCACCTGTTTTTGGATGCCTGCAAGCGAAAGGCCAATCTCAAGTTTGAACAATTTCGCCAGTTCTGCGCAGCTGACTGGAAAGCACCGAAACGCACTGGCAGAACAGCATTGTTATCGGGTGCTGTGTTTTCGGATGCCAGGGAGCATGCCTCCAAGGATTGTTTTAAAGGAATGGCTTCGGAGGTGTTGTCGGTCTTTCCGTTAGTGCGCCAGCTGGCGGAGGCAACTGCATCCCAACATGCAAATTTGCAAAAAGAGCTTGCGAGTTTCAGGGCGATGCATGACGTTATTGATCTGCTGCAGCAGGCCAAGCACTCTTTGAACGCGCCGAGCTTTTGCAGCCAATGGGAAATTGCACAAAAAAACACTTTGAACTTTTCAGTATCGCTTATAGCCGCGATAACATCAAGCCTAAGCACCACTATGCTTTGCACCTTCCATCGCAGTTGCAGAGGTACGGGATCATTGTAGACTGCTTCGTGTTGGAACGAAAGCACAGACACGTAAAACGCACGCAAGCAACGTTGATAACACACGCTGTTTCGAGACATCGATCATGTCCCGAATTTTGTCCGAATGCATTTCCGAGATGCCAGCCTCCTTTGGAGATGGCCTGCAAGGTGTCTGCGTGCCCAATGCAGAAATTGCTGCCGCGCTGGGTGTTCCAAGGGCCATTGTGGCTGAAGAGCTACGAGTTCGAGGCTTGCACATCTGCAGCGGCGACGTTGTCATTGCCGGGGCAATTGCCATGGAAGTGGTTGCGTGCGTAAGTGTGGGAACCGAGTCTTTGCGGTTGTTAGTTGCTCGGTTCCAGTTTCACAGTTTGGATGGATATGGCAAGCGGTGGCGCCGCCTGCCGACATTAGCAGTATTTGATGTAGCCGGCGAGTTTCAATTTCCTTCGTACTGGAGCCACATTAGCCCGAGCGAGTTGCTGACCATATAGGAAACGCATTTGCATCGAATCTTACCTGCGGCAGTCTTGAAAAAACTGCGTTCCTGTTTGTCTGTTCCCTACATGTATTGCTTTGAGCGGTCGTTTTTTACACTTGTCTGTTTTATTTAGAAATTAACGGTCATCACACACATGCTCGTCACATCATCAAACCACAACAACCGTTTGGAAAGTCAAAACAACAGCGAGCAAACACAACTTACGCAACTTAGGTTTTTATGTTATAAGTATGTTATATCATACCTTCATCTCGCAACGTAAGTTACTTAGTTTGCAGTTATAACATACATATATGTTAATTATTAACATGCGTTAACATATAGTATAAGTATTATACAACATAAAATTGCCACAAGAAGAATCGGGGATCTAAGCATGGTGTGCAAATGGGGTGCATATTGGACATGTATGGTGCGCATATGGTGCGCACTCGGTGCGAACATGGCGCAAGCATGATGCGCAAAGGGTGCGCGTATGGCGTCGGTGCGTATGTGGCGTGCATATGATGCGCGTATGATG
>CANJPX010000217.1 GCA_947476185.1 Bacteroidota bacterium | reverse complement strand
TTATTACCACCATGGGATAAATACCACGATATACCGTACTGCAAACCATCATTCAAAGCAACCGAGGCTACAGTAGCATCAATCAGCACTTGTAACGGCACTATATCAAGTTGTTCGATGATAGGTCGAATGACCGCATATTCTTGAGCCGTAGCAACAATGACTAGGGCATTATTGGCTTTATCGGAAATAATTTTTACATTGTCAACATTCGATACTTTGGCAGTACCTGTCCCTGAGTTATTTGATGATCTAGATTTAGTTGGAGTAGCCGCCGAAGCCGCAATACCTGAGGTATTGCCTAAGGAGGTATCCGTTGAGCTCTTATTGGTGATTGAGGCGGCTGTTTGACCTGGCGCTACTTTGGTGCTGCTTGATTTCTTTTGTGAATCCGAAAAAATATCATTCAAGGTCTCAGCTAAATCCTCAGCATTCGCATGTTGAACTTTATAAACATTCACACCACCGCCACCACTAGCGGTATTAGCTCTGTCCAGTCTAAATACCCAATTTTCTATATCTTTTAAATAGCTGCTTTGATGAGTAACTGCTAGAACGGCGTTTAAGCGTATTATAGGCATAAATTGGAAAAACTCTGACTCATCAGACTTAGCTTTTTGATGAAAAATACCTTCTAGTTCTTTAATAACAGTATCAGGATCAACATGAGCTAAGGTAAATAAGCCAAAAGAACGACCTTTTAATAGATCAATATCAAAGGTACTAACTAGGTCTATGACTCTGGCTATTTCATCCGCGGTTCCAGAAGCTACTATGATATTGCGGTTACCATCTATATTGAGTATGGTTTTATCATGGACTAATGGTTTTATAATGTCGGCAACATCTTGGACTGCGACATTCTTAATTGGAATGACTCGGGTTTGATAGCCTGTTCTGCTGTTTGCGATATTGGACGTAAATAAAGCATCAGCCGTAGGTTCAATATGATAAATACGACTATCTTTAACTAATGCCGCATTATTCATGCGCAATACCATTTCTAAAGTCGGTATTAATTCTTCTTTAGTTAAAGCTTGAGTGGTCTGTAAGGTGACTTTACCTGCCACTTTTGGGCTAAGTACATAACTTTGTCCGAGTATATCGCTCAAGATTACTTTTGCCACTTCACCTAGGTCGGCATCGTCAAAATTTAAGCTATAGGTGCCTGCACTTGTAGGGGTGACAGCTCTATGTTGAGGCGCAGTTTCGGGCACAAAATGGCCACTTCCAGGATATAATTCACTAGAAGACTTAGTTATTTTGGTGATAGGCTGTGTATTTTGAAGATCTTTAAAGGTAGTATCTTGCTGTGCCGCTGTGACCGGAGTTAACGGTAATTTATCAGCTGTAAAGGGTTTTAATGCCTCACAGCCGACTAACGAGAAGCTCATCAGCAGTACGCAAGAGGGAATTTTATTTTTAGTCTTTGTCATTATCAATATTCTCAAAACCGCCTAGTGCGGGTTGTGGGCTATTAGGTGTATTAAATGGATTAGGTGTTTCTGGAGGAAAGCCAGCAACTAAAGGAGTATTTGGGTTTTTGGATGATTCTTTCGGCTTTGGTTTTTGCAGTAATAATTCCTTAGGCTGATTATTTTGCTCTAGCAAAACTCGATCCATATGAATTTCAGTGAGTTTCCAGCCATCAAGCTCAGCTCCGATCGTTAATTTTCGATGAGCATTCTTAGTTGTTTTAGCTGTAGAGCGACTGAACAAAGCAGAGACTCCTTTTGGAGTGGTATAAATGCCATTCACTTGCCAATCAAAGGTAATAGCGATTGTTCCGGCAGCCAGCGTAGCTTCTGGAGAAAGCTCTTTAACAGGTCTTCTGCCTTTAATAAATAAAGGTCTAGTTACCAAATCCACATAATTTTCTTCAGGTTGATTAAGTAGGTCGATAACTGGCATTTTATCAACTGAAAGCTCAATATGTGAGGCATCTGTTGAATTCAATGCTTGTTTCTCCGCCCATAGGCCATAAAGCCATTCACTGATAATAATCAAGATACACACTATACAAATAGCTGCTAGTAAAGATAGGCGTTTACGGTTCATTCTGTTGGCTTTCTCATAAAACTTACCGCTTGAAAGTTAACGTTTAATTTGTTGCTGGAGTCAATTTTATTGGGAACTAAACTCATAGTGCCACGGTGCATAGGTCTAATGTCGATTTGGTCAATAATAATCAAGGGGATTGATGTTTCAATTTTGTAAAGTACGGTACGTAATACTTCACTATTTCCCATCATTCTTACGCTAACAGTTATTTTACTAAATTTATTTTTATTATTGACTGGCAGGGCTTGAGTGCTGCTTAATTCACCGCCTGCATCGACTATTGTTTTTTTAATAAAGGACTGTATTTCAGCAGAGGCTAAAGCATCTGTTTCTTGACTATTAAAATAAGCTTGCTGATCATGTTGCTGCTTAATATTGGCCATACTGGCTATAACAGTGCTTTTCGTAGCTAATATTCGTTCATATTGCTGTAGTCTGAACATCAAATCATTTTTAGTTTTATGCAGTTCTAGACCTTTACTAACTATAGGGACTATGAAGATCACGCACATAATGAGCATGACAGCTATTAATAAGCTTACTGCAAGCCAGCGTTGCTTGTTCTGAATAAGTGCGATATTCATAAAGGTGCTCTTGTAACAACTACATCAGCAGTAATCTGGAAGCGCTCAATTTTGTTAACAGCATCTTGGGTAACGGGCGAAGCAAATCGGACATGGGCAAATAAATCAGACGCTTCCAGAATGGCTATCAGTGTTGACGCGCTTGGAGACTCTCCTTGTATTTGCAAATGTCCGTCTGAATATTGGAGATAACTCAACCACGTATCATCAGGTATTAGGGCACTTAAGGTATTTAGCATTTCTATCATGGCAGGCGCGGCACTTTTTTCGCTGAGCAATTGACGGGTTTCATCAATCGTGGCATCTATGTCTTTTTGCAAGGCTTTAACTTTTTTGGCGTCTTTCTCGAAAGTATTGGTTTTTAAGCGCACACTATTAACGGTTTGATTTTCAATCCAGACAGGGGTCGCAATAACAGCGAACAATAACAGGCCTGTTAATGCTATCAGTGT
>CANJPX010000216.1 GCA_947476185.1 Bacteroidota bacterium | reverse complement strand
GTATTTAGTTGGTGCTTTGTACGGCTCATTGCTTCGTGTCCATTTTTGTAATTCGGTTACATAAAAAGCCACTTGCGAATTGGCTTCAGCTAATTGCATTTTTAACTCTTTACGTTGCAAAGAAGCGTTTACTTTCTCCAATTTGCTGGTTTCCCCGACTTGAAATTTCTTATCAGCATACTTTTCATAATCGGCAAATATGTTATCCGTTTCGAGCAATAAATTATACTGTTGTACATTGTAAAGCCAATTAAAATAAGCATTGGAAACATTCTTTATCAACTCATTTTTTGTAACAGCTTCAAATGATTTTGCAACGGCGACATTTTGATTTAAAAGGTTTCTATCGGCTTTGTTGGATAATTTAAAACCCTGTGCCACACCAATATTATAATCAAATAATTTGCTGTTGATTTGCCCTAAATTACTATTGATATTGAAAGGGTCAAGAACCGTTGCTGTTTTAGTTAATGCCTGTTGTTGCTCTGTTTTTAATGTTGCTTGTTGGATTGTTGGGTAGTTTTTGGTTGCTAAATCCAAAGCATTTTGCAAAGTCAAATCTTGCGATTGTGCATTGGCATTGAATGAAAAACAACTAAAAAGCAACACTATAATTGTTGCAATTTTTGGATTTACTTTTATTTTCTTCGGTGTCATTACTAAATAATATAAAACTGGTAAAACAAATAATGTTAATAGCGTAGAAGTTAGCAAACCGCCAATAACAACAGTCGCTAATGGTTTTTGAACTTCTGCCCCTGCGCTAGTACTTAATGCCATTGGTAAAAATCCTAATGAAGCAACGGTTGCCGTTGCCAAAATTGGTCGCAATCTTGCGCTACTGCCTTTGTAAATGCGTTGCAAAAGATTGTCTTCGCCCTCTTCTTTTAATTGGTTATAGTAACTGATTAAAACTATTCCGTTTAAAACGGCTACACCAAACAGCGCAATAAAACCAACTCCTGCCGAGATACTAAAATTCATACCACGAACCCATAAAGCGATAATTCCACCAATGGATGCTAATGGAATTGCAGAAAATATTATGGTTGCTTCTTTGAGGGAACGGAATGACAAAAAGAGTAAAAAGAAAATCAATAAAAGTGCTACTGGAACTGCCAATTGCAATCTTCCTTTTGCTTCCTGCAAGTTTTGAAATTGTCCACCATAAGTAATAAAATAGCCTTCAGGTAGTTTTAGTTTGGCATCCAATTTTTGTTGAATTTCTAAAACAACACTTTCTACATCACGACCTCGAACATTAGCTTCAATTACAATTCTACGCTGTGCATCTTCACGGCTTATTTGTGATGGTGCTGTTTTGAAAGTAATTTCGGCAACTTCGTTTAATGGAATCTGATTGCCACTAGGTGTTGGAATGAGTAACGATTTTAAAGCATCAATATCGGTGTTTTCATTTTTAGGAATACGAACTACTAAATCGAATTTTCGTTCTCCCTCATACACAACGCCTGTTGTTCCGCCAGCATAAGCAGTATTTAAAATACGATTTACATCGGCAATATTTAATCCGTATTGAGCAATTTTGTTTCGGTTATATTTCACAACCAATTGAGGCATCCCTGTAACCTGTTCAACTTTAATATCGGTTAATCCATCAATTCCACTAATAATTGGAACTGTTTTATTGGCTTCTGAAAATAATTTATCTAAATCATCGCCAAATATTTTTATGGCAATATCCGATTTTACACCTGCAATTAATTCATTGAAACGCATTTGAATAGGTTGCTCAAAAGATAGGTTACAACCAGGAATTTGGCTTAATTTTTCATTCATTTTCTCGGCTAAATCTTCTTTATTGTGCGCCGTAGTCCATTCTTTTTTGTCTTTCATTACCATAATAATATCAGCACTTTCTATTGGCATAGGGTCAGTTGGAATTTCGCTACTTCCAATCTTACTAACTACTTCTTTAACCTCCGGAAATGTAAGTGCTAACTTTTCTAATTGTGTACCGACTTCAATACTTTGAGGTAAACTGCTTCCTTGACGGATAGTATAGTTTGTTGCAAAGTCGCCTTCGTCTAATTCGGGAATAAATTCGCCTCCCAATGAATTGAAAATAAATAGAGAGGTTATGAATAACAGAATTGCAACGCCAATAACTGCAAACTTTCTTTCGAGTGCTTTTGCTAAATAAGGCTGATACCAGTTGTTTAATTTATTGATAAACCTATCTGTAAAATTGGGTTTATCGCTTATTTTTTTGTCTAAAAAAAGACTACTCGCCCAAGGCACATAAGTAAGCGAGAGTATTAATGCACCGATGATGGCGAAACTAACCGTTTGTGCCATTGGCATAAACATTTTGCCCTCAACACCGCTTAAAACAAATAATGGAATGTAAACGATTAAGATAATAATTTGCCCGAAAATGGCACTACTCATAATCTTTGAGGAACTTTTGATTACCTCTTTATCCATTTGATTTTGAGTAAGCATATTGTTTTTGTAATGCCTTGAAAAAATATGCAAAGTGGCTTCGACCACGATTACAGCACCATCTACAATGAGTCCGAAATCTAAAGCACCCATACTCATTAGATTGGCACTCAACCCAAAAATATTCATTATGATAATGGCAAAAAGCATTGCTAACGGAATGACTGAAGCCACAATTAAACCAGCTCGTATACTTCCTAAAAAGAGAACTAAAACTAAAATAACGATTAATGCCCCCTCAAATAAATTGGTTGAAACCGTACTAACCGTTTTTTCAATTAATTTGGTTCTATCAATAAAAACATCAATTTTCACTCCTTGTGGTAAAGACTTCTCGATGGATTTAATTCTTTCTTTTACACGGTCAATTACTTGTACTGCGTTTTCCCCTTTTTGCATTAAAACTACTCCACCAACTGTTTCGCCTTTTCCGTTTCTTGTCATTGCACCATATCGAGGGGCAAAACCAAACTTAACTTCGGCAATATCTTTTATTAAAATGGGAACACCTGAATTGTTTTTGACTACAATATTATTGATGTCTTCTAGGTTTTGAATTAATCCCTCACCACGAATAAAATAAATATTTGGACCTTTATCAATGTAACTTCCACCTGTATTTTCATTGTTGTTT
>CANJPX010000215.1 GCA_947476185.1 Bacteroidota bacterium | reverse complement strand
GTGATCCGCAAGTTCGGGGTCGAGCGGGACGCGGCCCGGATCCGGCAGCGCGTCTTTGACCTACTCGACACCGTGAAGCTGCCGCATGAGTTTGCAGAGCGTCGACCCAGGCAGTTGTCCGGAGGACAAAAACAGCGCATCGGCATCGCGAGGGCCTTCGCGGGGAATCCCGCGCTTGTGGTGGCCGACGAGCCGGTCTCCGCCCTCGACGTGTCGGTTCAAGCCGCGGTGACGGCACTGCTGATCGACATCCAGCGCCGGGATGGTACTACGCTGCTCTTCATCAGTCACGACCTGTCAGTAGTGCGTTATCTCTCCGATCGGGTGGTGGTGATGTATCTTGGTCAGATCATGGAGCAGGGGCGCACACAGGAGATATTCGAGCCGCCCTTCCACCCTTATACAGAGGCGCTGCTCTGCGCAGTTCCCATCGCGGATCCCCGCGTGCGCAAGCGCAAGGTGGTGCTATTGGGCGATATTCCTTCCCCCTCCAATCCGCCAAATGGTTGTCCATTCTCGAGCCGCTGCCACCACATCATCGCCGGTTTGTGCGAACACACGCCACCTCCACTGCATGACTTCGCCTTCGGGCACCGAATCGCGTGCCATCTGCCACGCGAGAAATTGCTCGCGATGGAGGCGATTCTAGTCACCGCCCCTGCGGATCCAGTGCCGCGCGAGGAAACGAGCGCCTGTTTATGACTTCACAACAAGTACACCAAAGAAAGAACTCCATGACTCGATATCTGACACTCGCTGTCTGCCAGACCGGACCGGTTCAGCGTACTGCCTCGCGCGTCGAGACTGTGGGCCGGCTTGTCCATCTTTTGGAGCGGGCCGCCGCAGCGGGAGCCGAACTCGCAGTCTTCCCCGAAATGGCGTTAACCACCTTTTTCCCGCGCTGGGACCTAGACGACGATAGTGAGATTGAAGCCTTCTACGAGCAAGCCATGCCAGGGCCCACCACGCGCCCCCTGTTCGATGCCGCGCGCCGGCTTAGCATCGGTTTTGCCCTCGGCTATTCTGAAATTTCTTTTGAAGAGGGCCGAAAGCGGCGATTCAACACCATGGACTTAGTGGGGCCAGACGGAGGTTTGGTCGGACGTTACCGCAAGATGCATATTCCCGGGGGCGAGACGCCACGAAATGGAACGACGACCCATTTGGAGAGAAGGTATTTCGAGCCGGGCAACCTGGGCTTTCCAGTATTCCCCTTTGGCTCCGTGCGAGTCGGCCTAGCCCTGTGCAATGACCGGCGCTGGCCGGAAACCTACCGGATGTTGTGCCTGAACGGGGCCCAGGTGGTACTGCTAGGTTACAACACCCCCGCGGCGCTAAAGGAGGCACCGTCTCTGGACCATCTACGCATGTTCCACAACCACCTACCGATGCAAGCAGGCGCCTACCAAAACACCATCTGGATCGCTGCCGCGGCCAAGGCCGGGGTGGAGGATGGCCAGGCTATGCTCGGTGGTTCCTGCATCATCGCGCCCACTGGCGAGATCGCTGCGCTGGCTATTTCGGTCGATGACGAGGTCGTGGTGCATCGAGCCGATCTCGACCTGATCACCACCTGCCAGCGCGTAAATTTTGACTTCGCCCAATACCGTCGGCCCGCTGAGTACCGCCTCATCGCTGAGCAGGCGGGGCCAGTATTCTGATGCTGAATGAGGCCGTCAAACAAAAGGCTGCTGCGTCCGCTGAGCGGCAGAGGCAACGGTGTTCGTGCGCATCGAGGACCACCCAATTTCCCGATGCGCAAATAGAGGCCGCCGAGTTGGAACCGGTTCTCGTCGGCGGCGGGGACAAGAAACCCGTTCGCAGCATCGATGTGCCGCCGCCTTTGGTCACGAATCTTGCGTTTGGTGCAGCGGGCGCGGTCTACACTTGGACTGCGTATGCGCCGCTGCGTCGCGATTAATCCGAATTTGCGAGGAAGAACTTGAAAACTACGAACTGCGGTGAAGCTGTCATGAAATTGCTCTCCGCCTATGAGGTGGACACGGTGTTCGGCATGGCCGGCACGATGACCGTCGAGTTATATCGCGGCTTTGGACCCGCAGGGATCCGCCACATTCAATGTCGCAACGAGCAAGGCGCGAGCCTGATGGCCGACGGATATGCGCGCGCAACTGGAAAACCCGGCGTTTGTACGATCATCGCCGGCCCTGGCGTCACGAACGCCGCAACCGGTATCGCCCAAGCGTACTGCGATTCGCAACCAATGCTGGTGATTTCTGGCGCCTGCGCGACGCGCACGCAGGGTAAAGGCTGGGGAGCCATCCACGAACTAGGCGACCAAGCCGCTGTAACGGCGGGGTTCACAGCGTTCAGCGCGATGGTCCGCTATCCAGAAGAACTGCCGGAATTGATCGCACGGGCCTACGCGGTGTTTCGCGGCGGCCGGCCTCGTCCCGTCCATCTATCGCTGCCGCGTGACGTTCTCCCGGAAGCCGTCGCGATGGAGTGGGAACCACGCCGATCTCCGACCCGACCGATGCCGGATCCCGTGCTGATCGAGGAGGCCGTGATTCGACTTTCACAGGCGAAGCGCCCGTTGATCCTCGTCGGCGGCGGGGCTGTCGGCGGGCGCAAGGCGCTGGCCGACATCGCTGAATGTATCGGGGCCCCAGTTCTGTCTACCAATGCTGGCAAAGGCATACTGCCGGAATCGCACTCGTTATCTCTCGGCTGCTCGATCCTGCAGAAACCAAGTCAGAACGCGCTTGCGGATGCCGATGTGGTGTTGCTGGTGGGTTCGGAAGTCGCCGCCGGCGATACCTTCGTGCCTAAACTCCAAATTACGGGCGACATCATTCGGATCGACATCGATCCTACGGAACTTACATCGATGTATTCAGCGGCGGTGCCCATTCAAGCTGATGCTCGTGCCGCGATGCACGCCTTGGCGTCCGCCTTGGTCAACCGGGCGACGACGTCGAAACGCTCGCAAGGCGAAGTTCGGGTCCGGGAGATCCTGGCGGCCAATGCCGCGACAATGACCGACCTCGAGAAACTTCACGCGCGTCTGTGGAAGATCGTGCGTTCGGTGTTACCGGCGGACGCGATCGTGATGGGCGACGCCACGCAGATCGTCTATAGCGGCACCTTTGCGATG
>CANJPX010000214.1 GCA_947476185.1 Bacteroidota bacterium | reverse complement strand
TTTCCGAAGGTCATAAGTACCCCCGTAATTCATGGCTACAAATACTAATCTAGACCACGAAAATATAATACCCGTCTCAAAAGTATCATGGTCATAAACATTAAAAATAACCATGTAATTTTACATATAATTATCAGTGTAGTTTGTCATGAAATTAACTATTAACGCTGGTCGTCCCTCATCCTCATACTCACCCCCCCATTTGCGTTCTATCTCATGGTAATACCCAAACTTGTAATCGTCTATTTGTTGTAATGACATTTCGTTTTGATATAATACTGGTGGCTTTGTTAATTTACTACTAAATATCCACATATGTGGACGACACTCTCTACCATAATAAGCATCTGATTTACCTCGATCAAATGCACTCCCATGCACAACATTTTGGTTTAACTCCTTGAGTCTAATAAAATTATCTCTGATCAAATCGGCGCATGGATGACTATTAAACAACATAACTTTGTTAAAAATACCCTCTGGTAATTTGCTTAAGATTTCCATTATAATACATTGTATTCGTTAAACCTTTAAGTTATTTTATTCCTCTACCACAAGTTTTCTATCAAAATTCATAAAAAACATATCGGATTTGCTCTTAGCCATTAAATTTATATACATAAACGAGTGCGGTTCGCCAGTTGCGATGTTGTATAACTCCAATAATGTTTTCTTATCATATAACGCGCTTAATTCCTCTATTAACGATTCTAAGTCTCTATAATTCCTTAATCGGTAAATATATAGTTCTGTCGCGTTTTTCCTTATTATGGGGGATAAACAGTTAAACACCTGTGTGCTAGTTATGCTGCTTACAAATGTGTGTCTACCCCTTGTATATAATGAGTGTAATATTTTATCAGACCTAGTAAATGAAGGCTGGTCGGCGAAATCGTCCACAATTATCAGTATTTGATATAGTTTTTTAAACCCGTTTTTCTTTTGGTATTGTGCTAGTTTGTGTTGCATGCCTATAATGTTTTCTAATGCCACTGGGTCATAATGGTCAAAATATATTGGTTCGTCGTCGGTATGCTGGACATTCATTGTTTTCTCTATATAGTGTTTTACTGGCTCCCATGTCATATCAACATCTATTGAAGGACTGAATATATAGATTCTACTAAAACAATCCCTGAACAGGTCCAGTACCATATTTTGTAATAGCACTGTTTTACCTGACCCACTCGGTCCTAATATGATTGCTCTCATCGGTAATTTTGCACAATGCTCGTATTGGCTTTGTTTGCTGTCGAATTCTTTTGTTTTTATAGGTTTTATAATTGGAAAACTGTTATTCATTATAAATAGCATTACATATTTTTATACATAAACTTGACACCGACTACACGACCTTTGGAATATAGCGGCTGAGACCTCAAAGCAATCGCAACAGCATCTACTTTTACAATGAAATTGGATTTTCTTTATAACTTCATGTATTGGCTTTAATATAGAATCGAGAATGTAAGATAGCATTACATATAATATACATTTTATTTATTAACCGTCTTTAGTTTTTTTACTCCTGGTGCATTCTGCCCATATGCATATCTCATGGCTGCAAACTGCTCTGCTTTTGTTAGTCTGGCTTTCGGTGCTGGTGCTGCTGGTGCTGCTGACGATGCTGATGAGCCACCCCCCAAATGTATAACATGTATGATTGGTGTGTCTCTCGCTTTCTTTTCCTTGTATGCTGCATCCTTGGATTGATTTTCTGCTAGTTTATCCTTTGCATTTGCTTTCTTTTGTGCATTAACTACATTATCGCCCTCATAAGTGCTGTCTGCTGGTACCTTTAACAAATCAGTGCGTTTTAAGACTGATCCATCGTTTAGTGTTATAGTTTGACCTTTAGAACTAACTACAACATTGATTTCATCACTCCATCGTGGGTCGGTGCCTTTTCTAATGTCTCCTTTGTTTATCGCCTTCCTCACCTTATCCCCTGCTTTTAAGTCAGTTGTCATATGATTTAAAGTGCTCTTTTGATTGTTAAGGTCTAAAACACTTTCATAATTGCCGGCTGCATTAGCCTCATTGGGTGATAGTTCCTTATGTTTTGCCTCTTCCCCTTGTTTGGACTCATCAACATTGGATACTACATTTAAGGCTGCTGTTGTTGATTTGTTATATCTATTAATGATTTCCTGTATTGAGTCTAGCCATCGTACATCTTTAGACCTAAGAAAGGTCTTTGTTAAGACATCCTTAATCCGTTTTGCGAAGTTATCTATAATACCTAATGCCTTATGGTCCTTTAAAGCGTTTGTTGTTAATGCAATTTCTTTTGAATCTATGAGTTTTTGAAAGGGTCCTTGTCCGAATGCCCGGTCCTGGTCGCTTATCATACTCCTTGGTATCCCTTTGCATCTCCCTAATATTGCTTCGAATGCAGTCGCGCAATTATCAGAGTCTTTATTTTTCATAGGTTCTACCCATGCCATTCTTGTGAACACATCAATACATGCCATTAAATATCTATAATCGTCGTTCTTTGCTTTATACCTTGACAAATCAAATATATCAAATTGCCAAAACTCCATAGGCTTGGTTGCTGTTATATGCCCCCCTGATTGTTTTTGATGCTGCACCTTTGTTAATTGAGTCCCTACATCAGAACTCATAAATTTCTTAATGTCGGCATTGGTGATTTCGGGATTTGCGATTTTAACTAGTTTCATGAGTTTGTCCAGACCTGGATAATTGTTTTCCTTCTGGACCTGTTTGATTATTGCTATTATTTGGTTTTCATCCATCTTATATATTAAATGATAGAAAATATAAACTTAACTCCACACACATATATTATCTACACATGTCGCCCTACTCAGTGCTACATATTTCATTCTATCACAATATCTAGACCACTCATGGATGGTAAATGTATGTTTGAAGGTGGACCCCTGACTAGAATGAACCGTAATACAATAAGCAGGGTAAAACAATTTTTGGAACTCTTTAAAGGGTATGTCTAACATATGCTCACCATCCTCTAATTGGACTTGTACTAACTCCTTCTTAACCTTGAT
The DNA here is from genome assembly GCA_947476185.1 of Bacteroidota bacterium. Classification (GTDB taxonomy): domain Bacteria; phylum Bacteroidota; class Bacteroidia; order 2-12-FULL-35-15; family 2-12-FULL-35-15; genus 2-12-FULL-35-15. Next base: position 91 of record CANJPX010000214.1, on the reverse strand, counting down.
TTGCTTGATTACATATTGCTCGTTGTTAAACAGGTCCATATCGGAACGATTTACTCTAGCCACAATAGGAGTACCAGCGCATAATTGAACA
>CANJPX010000213.1 GCA_947476185.1 Bacteroidota bacterium | reverse complement strand
TAATTTCCAGTGGCGTTAGTATAAAGTGCATTTACCCCACTTGCTGTGTTTTGATTACCTGTGGTGTTGCTGTTAAGTGCAGCAAATCCACTTGCTGTGTTTTGAACTCCAGTAGTGTTAGAATAAAGTGAAGAATGACCACTTGCTGTGTTATTTGATCCTTCAGTATTGCTAGCAAGTGCATTTACCCCACTTGCTGTGTTTGAAGACCCTGTGGCGTTGCTAGAAAGTGCATTTAAACCAATGGCTGTGTTTTGAATGCCTGCGGTATTGTTATAAAGTGCCCCTGCTCCACTTGCTGTGTTTTCAGCTCCTGTGGTGTTGGAAGTAAGTGCATTTATGCCAATTGCTGTGTTATATGATCCTGTGGTGTTTAAATTAAGCGCATTTGCTCCACTTGCTGTGTTTTGAGTTCCTGTGGTGTTACCATGTAGAGTATTATATCCACTTGCTGTGTTATATGATCCTGTAGTGTTGCTATATAGTGATTCATTGCCACTTGCTGAGTTATAATCTCCTGTGGTGTTGTTGTAAAGTGCATAACCCCCACTTGCTGTGTTTGAAGACCCTGTGGTGTTGCTTTGAAGCGCACTTACCCCACTTGCTGTGTTATAAGACCCTGTGGTGTTGAAATGTAGTGAATAGTTACCACTAGCTGTGTTTTGATTCGCTGTGGTGTTGCTATAAAGTGCCCCTGCTCCACTTGCTGTGTTTTCAGCTCCTGTGGTGTTGGAATAAAGTGCATTTATGCCAATTGCTGTGTTTTGATTCCCCGTGGTGTTTCTATTTAGTGCCCGCTTCCCACTTGCTGTGTTTTCAGCTCCTTCGGTGTTGCTAAAAAGTGCCAGTTGCCCACTCGCTGTGTTTGAAGACCCTGTGGTGTTGCTATAAAGTGCATATCCCCCACTTGCTGTATTTGATTCTATTTGTCCTCCTCCTCTTCCAATAGTCAATCCATTGACTTGTAAGTCATATAACCCCAAATCAACAGCGCTTGTTGCACCGTAATAAGGCACCCCAGCAATAGGTAGATTAGCCCAAGACAACATTCCAGTTCCATCGGTGGTTAATATCTGGTTAGCAGTTCCGTTAGTATTAGGGAAAGTATTGCCACCTGCAATTAGGGCGGGAATAGTAACCGTGCCCGAAAAAGTGGGAGACGCTAAGTCTGCCTTTAAAGGCAATGCATTTTGAGTGGAAACTATTGCATCTGCCTGTGCAACAGTAATTCCGTTAAAGGCATAGGGCACACTCACCAATTGCACTGTACCCAAGTTCAAATAATTATTGTTTGATGCAGGGTCAATCTCCACTTGCAAATATTTATCTCCTGAAAGCCAGTTTACATTAGCAATCGTACCAGTAGCACTGCTAGTGCCGGCACTGCCAATCTGTACAGAAAATAAACCTCCCAAATTGGTAGTAATGGTGCGGGTTTCAGTATATACCACCGTGCCCGAAGCCGAAAGGTTATGAACCGATAACCGAAGTTTCATCGCTTGGTTTGGTAAAGGATTCCCCACCGCATTACGAGCTACCCCCTGATAGTTCAATAAATTAGGCGCTTGTGCAAAACCGGCAAAGCCTATTGTAAGCAAGGCGATAAACAGAAGTACTTTGTACTTGCGAAGGGATATTGGGTACATTGTTTAGAGGTTTAGGGTGTATTTAAATTGTTGGCGTTATTAAATTTGGGTTTAGATGTTTAGAAGTTTAAATGTTTAGGGTTTTAGTCCAATTGTCATTTATCCATTATTCAACTATCTTTTAAAAACTTTCAGTTTTCAATTAACCAGTTATCAGTTATCAGTTAATCCGTTTGTTAACCAGTTAGTTAATCTTCACTATCTTATAAGCTCCTTTCTTCACCAATCTTCCCGTAACCGGGTCGGTTTGGCGAATGTTTAAAAAATATTGACCTGCAGGCAATCCGCTGAGGTTCCAATTTTCAAGGGCACCCATTCCGGTATATTTCAATTGTACCTCTCTGATTTTACGGCCCTTGGCATCCAATAACTCAATCTGGTGTTTGCCCTTATTAGCATGAAGGATATTGATATACAAAATATTTTTCACTGGGTTGGGGTATACCCTTATTTCGTCGAACAAAAAGGAAGTCACGAGATTGGCTTCCTTTTGATTTTCTACACTGTACTGCAACAGTCCATTAGTGACTAGAAGATTACTGCTGGTCATAGTGGTAATAGCCGCAGATTCACCTACACTCCACTCAAAACTATAATTACCTATTGACACTTGGTTACCAGCAATATTGACGGTATAAGGGGCAGTAGTTTGCGCGATAGTAGTAGACATGCCCAACAATAAAATCAATAAAGAAAATGCAGATTGCAGAAATAGACCTTTACAGGAATTAATTAAAATATGCATTTTCATTTGAATTATTTATTTAACGAATAAATAGATTGCTATAACCCATTTGTTGTAATCATCAACTTTGAGGTTGTATTTGCTACTTAAATTTAGTCCTCAATTAATAAGCAATAGTAGAACATTTTTTTGTATTTAAAAGTAATAAGGGCAATTTTCAACCTATGGAAAGGCAATATGAACAGCAATACAATGTTGCTGCTGTATAAAATGAGTGTACCGGTGATAAAAAGTTTAAAGCAACAGCAAATTTCAACTAACCAATCCTGGTTAGACTCGGGTCAATTAATACCGGTCAATTACCCCATCAATAAAAAACCCTGTAAAATTTACTTTACAAGGTTTTTTATTGATGGGAAATATCTTATGTCTATCCAATTTGACGATTCCTATTTTGAAATGTGGCTACTTAATTGTGGTGATCATTTCTATAATGTTCCAATAATTCATCGCCACCAAAATCATGTTTTAAATCACGAAGTACAGAGTGGATATGATTGGCATTGTTTTGTGTATTATCGTATTCAATTAAAATAGTTGGTCCCTGGATTCGGTAATAGGCGCCATTGCCAATTTCAGGTTTTGTATTTCCAGCCCATGCAAACCAAAGCTTGTCAAGACCGGCCTGTTGAATTTCTTTCAACATCTTTTCTGCAAATAAGGTAGTAAAGCGATGAACGTATGCACTCACCAATTGCAAAAGCAGTGCTTGTTGACCCTTATTTAATTCGCTGTATTTGATGCCTGCAGGGTCTCCC
>CANJPX010000212.1 GCA_947476185.1 Bacteroidota bacterium | reverse complement strand
CTATTACATGAAGCGGACAGTTATGCATCACAATATGTACCCGAATATAATGATGCTAAAGCATTAAAGCGGGAGTATGAACAAGCAAAAACTGATTTATACAGGGAAGGATTAAATGCACAATCAGATCATTATGCGGGAATAACAGGCGGGGCGCTTAAAAAAGGCAGCCCGGCGATGAAAGAACGGATGGCACAACTACGGGCTAGACGAGGAAAAAAAAGCGGAGGAAAATTACCAAGTGGTAAGGATATTTTAAACACGTTAAAAAAAGTTGGAAACACTATAAAGCAAAATATTAGACCTATTATAACACAAGGTGTTGTAGCAGGTATTAATGGTATTACAGGCAGCCCAGCAGGAACAATTGCATCCCCCGTAATATCAGTTGGTGTTAATAAAGCATTAGAAGCCGCTAATTTAGGGTTTGGTTTAAAACGACACACTGGCAGCGGAGATCCATGGCAACAACAGAGAGTTGCAAGACTCAAAAAACAACAAGACGATATGGATCGTTCTAACCTTTTGATAAGGGCAGCTAAGTTGAAGTTAGTTGCACCCGTTGCAGGCGGCAGTTTTAATGATAATTACCCAGTTGTTCATTATGATCACGTAGCAAAACAAATTGTGGTGGGAGGTTCAATGCCTAGATTTCAACCAGGTAATGAAATGTCGGGGGCTATAGCATATCGCCGCAAACATGGAATATTACAAAAAGGCGAACATAAATATCACGGCGGCAGTTTTTTACCCATCGGGTCGGGGTTTTCTAATGGTCCTACATGTTGTTAAACAATAATTTAAAAATTAATGATAAATAAATATAAAAATCTATAATATATATAAATGTCTCAATCTCTCGTATTAGTTAGTCCCGTAAAACTTCAAAACTCGTTAGAAACTCATATAGTCTCTAATAATTTATTATCATCTATTCTCTTGATGGTAGCTAATATCCCTTCTTTATCATCCCTTAAATTAGATATTGAACTCACACTACATATATGTAAATTATTAGAGTCAATGATGCTAAAAATTAAAGTTAAAATTGATAAAAAAAGATTAGTTTTGGATGTGCTCTCAACTGTTTTCACTCTCACAACAGATGAACAAGCAATATTAGGTAAGCAAATTGATTTTTTATTTGATAATAACCAAATAGTAGTTGTTATGACATGGAAGAAACGTGTTGAAAGCGCTTTTAAAGGTGTATGGCGTGTAATAAATCTATTTTGAAATTTGGAAAGTAAATATAATAATATGGCTCTAATTACATCATTAATAACTAATCATAAAATTACTATAAATTATTTATTGATGCATAGTGGCATAACTAAGGCTATTATAATATCTATATTACTATTTTTATAAATTTATTAATATATTTATAAAAATGAAACTCTAACATTCTGTTTAATAATTGCGCCCGTGCTTTTGGTTGTTTTTTTCTTTTGTTTATTATAATATTGCTTACTATAATTATTTAATTTGACCTTATTTAACTGGTAATAAGTTGGTTTAACAATTGGTTTATTATCATCCATTATTAATAGATTACATATTTTTTATATTATCATTAAGTATTTTTTGTGTCATGGTAAATATTTTTATAATTATAAATTGATCTTTTGTTGGTAATTTTTCAATAAAATCTAATTGATCATCTGATAGTTCTTTAAAACTTCTTATATCATTTGTTATTGAGTAATATATTTTAGTTTTATCATCTAATTTATGCATTATTATACTAAAGATTTTATTTTTTTAATATCGGATTGCATGCAGGAGTGTAAATAAAATGAATGAAATGTAGGATCTCTTAATTTTAAGAAAATATATTTTATTTGTTCTTCCGTAAAATATTCTAAAGTTAATAATTTCAATAGTTCGGGATATGTGGGCGGCATTATAATAGTTTAGATATTTTTATATTAAATTAATTTTCGTAAAAATCGTTTAAATATATGTATATTATTATCTTATTAACTATATATGAGTGTTAAAGTTAAAAAACAATTAAAAAGACCTTGGAGCCCGGCGCATCAGACAAAATATTTATGGTTGTATAATTATGTGCATGCTAATTATGACGGCATAGACAAAGATACATTTATAGAGGATCATAAACGGGCATTATCTGGTATGATTGAAAAGAACCCTAACTGGCAGGACTCATCACGAGAAGGTATATATTTTATGGTTGCTAGATATTTATATAATAGGAATAACAACGACAGATATGTTAAAATATATCAGACACTAGGGTTTGATATAATGAAAAAAACCAAAGAAAAAGAAGAAAAAAACGAATTGGACCCAAAAGAAGTTATTAATTTTAGGGATCATGATTTTTTTTTAAATATATTAAATAATAGTGAAGACAGCGACAACATATCTGAACATTATAAATATTTATTATTATCAATGTTAGTTTTACAGCCGCCAATTAGGACATCATTTTATACAACAGCGAGATATTTAGATAGACAAGCAGATGAACAAAAAAATATTAATTATGTATATACCATGAACCGGGGCAAAGTGCATGCTTATTTAATCGTGAATAAAGATAAGGCAAGCAACTATAAGCTTTATAACATGGACAAGAAATTATCAAAGATTGAAATAATAGATGACTCACTAGCCAAATTAATTAATAATTCTTTTGTTAAATTTCCTAGAAAGTTTTTATTTGAGCATAAATTAAAAGCAATAAGCAGTACAACGTTTTTAAAATGGTTACGAGATATTACTGGGGTTGATGGTTTAACCGTTGATATTATGCGCAGTAGTTATATAACATGGTTCTACAGCGTTAATCCAACATATGGGGCACGTGATGACCTCAGTAAAATGATGAGACACAGCCAGCCGACAGCAAGTAAGAATTATTTAAAGGGTTTTAATGATGAGAAACCAACGGAAGAAATGCAAAATAAAGAATTAAATAGCCAGGTTTTTAATCTACAAAAACATATCACTGACTTAGAATTAAAATTAAGCGCACATACTGATTCAGTTGTTGATATGAAAGGATTGAATAAAAAGAGAAATGACGTTTTATATACTGCAAATGTAAAGGGAACGAAACCAAAAGCCGCAACATTAAGCAAATATGGGATAACATATGATGACACTAAAAAAATATAT
>CANJPX010000211.1 GCA_947476185.1 Bacteroidota bacterium | reverse complement strand
TTATGGATACAGAAGCATAAACAATTTATTCTTACTTCATTGCAGCTAAATTATCCTGAGCCTCCGGATCATCTTTCAACTCAACTTTTGCAAAAGTTGATAAGTCGTAGCCTGTTGTTACAAGATTTTTCAATACGCCAGGTGAAGTAGTAAATATATTGATTAAATCTGGCGCAGAAAAAGTGCCTCCAACAACTGACATTGGATTAGTAGTAATTGCCTGAGCTGCTCCAGTTAATTGTGTAGCAAGGCCAGCAGAACGAGCCAATGCTTTACCATAATAAGGAAGTGCCTGCGCTAACTTCTTCTTACTTTCCGCATCAAGAGTTCCTTTAAAAGCTTTCAACTCTTTGCTTGTTTTGTCCTGATCGGCAGTAACTGTCTTTAGTAATTCAGGATCAGTAGCTGTACCTGAATCTAATTTTTTTGCCAAAGCTTCTTGCGCCGCCGCATCTCCACTGATTTTTAATGCTTGCTGTATAAGGCTATCAGAACGCACAAGATTCGCTAAAACTTCATTCAGTTGAGCTACAAGAGGACCGGCCTCAACAGATTTTGCTGCCCCGATACCCGGAATACTAGGGACACCTGGTATATCAGGAATGCCAAAACCGAAGGCAACCTGCCCAAATACTGTAAATATTAAAGTTGTCAGTAATATGGTGATTCTTTTCATAATTGATTCCTTAAATTATCGAATTTTTCTAGAGTTTAATTGATTAACCAGCTCTGTTGCCCCCTCAGTTGCTGCTCTTTTTAATGCATCAGTGGTTGCTGAGGCGGCATCAGGACCTAAACCAAATTTTTGGACCGGCCCATTTGACGCAACCACTCTTGGAAGACCACTGGTAATATCCCAGATTTGACCTCTAAAGCTTACTGATGTTCTTTTATTACCAGTTGCTGGATCTATATCCGCTACACGAGCATCTAGGGTACCTATTGCAAAAAAACGCATACTTACATCAGATGCTTTAGCTGCTCTAATAGCTGCAAGACGCAGATCTGCAGATAATTCATTAGACTTTGAAAACTCAATCTTTATCTGATCCATACTAGGCCCATGATACATGGCTGTAATATCAGGAAAGGAAACGACTTCAAAATTATTAGAAGATAAAACATCGGATACAGCAGCATCAACCTCACCACTCGGTAAGATTGAATAACTTACCTGATCTTTTTTTAGTTCTGTATTACCACCTGTGACTTGAGTTATAACAACTTCATCAGAAGTTTTTACCTTACCTCCAGAATCACTCAAACTAGTATCCTCACTTTTGTCCTCTTCTGCCTTTAAAGATGCTTTTTTAGTTACACGAGCATCAAAACTTTTTACACTCTCTTGTTCTCGAGCAACAAATAGAAAACTAATAAGCGACTTCCCTCCTGGAACACCTACAGATCCACCTTTGTTATTACCTTCATTTAGCTTTCCATCTACTGCAACATCATTAAAACTAACAGATACTACGACTGAATAGGTATTCGTGTTAGGATCATTAGATTGCTCAATTATGGCCTTATCAACAATAAACTCTTCTGGATGTGCTTCGAAGTAACTCTTTGTTTGCTTATAAACATTAAACTGCGAGGTAGTGAACTCAGAGGTATAACGCTTCCAAGCATTGGCAACTGCATTAGACACAGCTTTTTGCTTAGTTTCTTCATCAGGCTCACTACTAAATACACCTGACTCAAAAGCCACATCCCCTTTAGCACGAATGTCTTTTGCAACTGCAAAACCACTAAACATAAAAAGCATCATAATGCATGCTAGTAACTGTCTTTTAAATTTCATTGATCGCCCCGTTTATTTACATTTATTAATTACTTCAAGAAACTGCTCAAACTGTTCGGCAGAATCATTTTTACTTTCTACCCATGTATCTAACCATTCAGATTCTGGATTATTAATTTGTAGCGTAAATGTCTTAACTAATTGAATTATGGATTCAATAAAATGTGCCTTATCATCAACACTTCTAATTGATTTTGGCTCCGTAACTGACAGTCCATTACGAACATCAACATCAATTGATGTTGAACCCATTTCAGGCTGTTCAGCCTTGACATTCATTACACTGACGTATCCAAAGATATTCTCTGCAGAATTACCACCAACGCGAGCTTTAATAAGTTTCTTAAGTTCTAGTGAAACTGTAAAATCTGGCGATGGAATTTGTAAGTTAAAAATATCTCCATTTGAAAAATGAAGCGGGAATCTCCCTCCTACAGATTGATCCTTCGTAAACGGTAAGATTGCAACATTTTGATTAATCGACAAATATTTTTCAAAATTTCTAGCTATAAGATTTTGAATATCTGCATTGGTTTGATTGCTTTTTTCAATCAATTTAGCTGTATTATTCGAGACAGTAACTTTCTTTATTTGAATTTTTCTAGTATCACCTGTGTTAATAGACAATTTACTGAATCTCTTGACTATCTCTTTAATAAAACTTTGATTAGCTCCAACATGTAGCTCTTTAACTAATTTCGCTAATTCTTGATCATTTAATTTATGCTTCGAAGTATCTATTAACTCTGCAGTTAATGGATATGAACCAATCATTTTCATCTCTTTCATATTGAAAGCTATAATTTGCCCCCTCAGCGTAATAACTACATGAAAAAATTCATCGACTTTTTCTTGGGAGACATCTTCTGAATCAAGAACAACAGCGGTCGCAATAGCTTGACCCTTCTCAATATCTCCAGAATCATTAGCTATTATTTCAAGATGAGGGTTGCGAACTTTTTTTAGTGCAATCTGGGCTGTTTGATCAAGTATTGAAATTTTTTGATCACCTTGCGGTGTTACTAGAGGATAGGTATAAGGGAAATTTACTTTGCTTTTATCAAAATCGCCAGAAAGAGAAAATCCGGAAAAATAAACCTTAGTTACTTGACTGCTATTTTGTATTTGATTATGAATTTCACTATTTTTTGTTGGTGAAGATGAACAGCCACTAATTAATAAACCTATTAGTAGGTAGGTAAATAAAGAATAACTTATCTTCATACAGGATCCTTTTTAAATAAAAATACCTTAATAATAAGGGTTTTTTAAAAACGAACCTGATTTGGAGGGTATCCCATATTTTGTGTAAGTGACGGTTAATTACTTCGAAGACATCTGTCTTCAAATTGAATAGTAAACCTATTTAATGCTGGTTTCCAATCCCGCAGTGGCATGG
>CANJPX010000210.1 GCA_947476185.1 Bacteroidota bacterium | reverse complement strand
TTGGTCTTATCAATAGCTCATGGGGTGGAACGATTGCAGAAACTTGGATCAGCGAGCAGACGATTGGTCAAAATCCAGACTTTGTCAATCAGTTGGCTCAACTCAAAAAGGTAAACCTAGATGACTATGCTAAATCGGTTGAAAATGAGGTAAAACAAAGAGTGGGTGAAACGTCTACCGTAGATATGGGCATGAAAGATGGTCAAGCAATTTGGGCTGCACCTGGATATAATGATGCTGCCTGGAAAACGATGGAACTACCAGGATATATTGAGTCAAATGGTCTTCAAGGAGTTGATGGAATTATATGGTTTCGTAAAGAGATCAACCTCACTGCTGATGAAGCAAGCCAACAATCAACACTCTATCTTGCTAAAATAAATGACTCTGACAGCACTTATATAAATGGTATGCTGGTAGGTTCAACAAAACTGCAGGCTGAAAAACCCAGGGTGTATCCGATTAAAGCCGGAATTTTTAAAACAGGTAAGAATATCATTACCGTTAGGATAGAGGATATCGGAGGAATGGGCGGCATTTACGGGAATGCTTCAACCTTGCACCTGCAAACGGGTGATAAATCGCTGTCATTGGTGGGTGGCTGGAAATACAAGGTAGCGGTAGTAAAATTCAACGCTGTTTTAAGTCCAAATTCTTACCCAACTTTACTTTACAACGCGATGATTCATCCCTTATTGCCATTTGCAATCAAGGGTGTAATTTGGTACCAAGGGGAAAGCAATGCAGAGCGAGCCAAACAATACCAACGGGTATTTCCTGAGCTTATCAAGGATTGGAGAGCACACTGGAATCAAGGCGATTTTCCATTCTTATTTGTTCAGCTGGCAAATTTTATGAAAACAGATTCACTGCCTGTAGAAAGCGCTTGGGCTGAACTAAGGGAAGCACAAAGTATGACACTTGCCTTGCCAAATACTGGAATGGCTGTCACTACAGATGTTGGTGATGCAATCAATATTCACCCAACGGATAAGCAGACGGTAGGATTGCGACTGGCCTTATCCGGACTTAAAGTTGCCTATCAACAAGCAATCGTATTCTCTGGACCTGTCTATCAATCAATGAATGTAGAAGGTAATCAGGTTACGCTAACTTTTGAACAAGTTGGAAGCGGATTGAAAATTAAAGATAAATATGGTTACCTCAAAGGATTTGCTGTAGCTGGAGAAGACCATCAGTTTCATTGGGCAAAAGGAAAGCTGACTGGAGTCAATAGTCTTCAAATTAGTTCTACTGAAGTTCAACACCCAGTTGCTGTGCGCTATGCATGGGGCAATAATCCGGAGGATGCAGATCTATACAATAGTGCGGATCTGCCAGCATCATCCTTTCGAACCGATCATTGGAAAGGAATTACTGAATAGTCTCTTCAAGCAGACTGGCAATTAAAACTGCTAAGAAATGCAAAGGGTTAACCTAAGAGATAGAAAAAAAATAAACTATTGAAAAAAACATTCCTTTTACTCGTATTAATTTTCAATACGATCATTTGCAATTGCCAAGATATAATTCATAAGTGGTCAGGTATGCTTAATGCAGGGGGACAAAAAATTGAATTAAGATTAAATTTAATCCAGAATGCAGATAAAACATATGCTTCTAATTGGGATATACCTGCTCAAAAAATAAAAGGGCTTATTTCTTCTAAAACAGAATTGCTGAACAACAAATTATCCATTGAAATTAAAATGATTGGAGCTGCTTATGTGGGTTCTGTTAATTTGTCTGCAGATAAAATTGAAGGAATCTGGTCGCAGTCTGGAATGAATCTCCCATTAAACCTAGCGCCATTTAAAGAAGGACAAACAGAAAAAATTATTGTAAAACCGCAAACACCTAAAGCCCCATTTACATATCAAGTTAAAGACTTTGTGTATGAGGGAATAGCCACCAAACTTAGTTATGGCACAACGATAACCTATCCTAGCGACAATGCTAAACATCCATTAATCATATTAATTACAGGAAGTGGAAAACAGGATAGAGATGAAACTATTTTTGACCATAAACCTTTTGCAGTCATTGCCGATTATCTTACTAAAAAAGGATATGCTGTAATGAGAGTAGATGATAGAGGGGCAGGAAAGTCAACAGGTGATTTTAGCAAGAGTACAACAGCAGACTTTGCCCTTGATGTAGAAGAGCATATTCACTATGCGAAAAGTTTACCTATGATTGATTCCAATAAAATTGGTTTACTTGGACATAGCGAAGGGGGGCTTATTGCACCAATGGTAGCAATTAAAAACAAATCGGTAACCTTTATTATTTTAATGGCAGGACCTGGAATTGAAATAACAGAATTAATGGCTTTGCAAAATGAAATGGTTTTAAAGTCAGCGGGGATTTCTCAAGATGCTATTAATGCTTATATACCATTGTACAAAAAGTTAATGAAGACTATCATTGCAGTGGATAGCACAGAAGCGGCCATTTCGAAATCAACTGAAATTATAAAAAATTGGTACAATACGACTGATAAAAGTTTAGTTCTATCTACTACTAATATAAAATCTGCATCAGATATTAATAAGTTTGCAACAATTATGAGTGAAACACTTTTAACTAAGTGGTGGAAATATTTTGCATCCTACAATCCCCAAATAGCTTTACAAAAAATAAAATGCCCGGTACTCGCAATGAATGGTTCAGCAGACATTCAAGTCCCAGCCGATGCTAACTTAAAAGGCATTGAAGTAAGTTTAAAGAAAGCAAGAAACAATAAGCTGACTGTAATGAAATTTGAAGGACTGAATCATTTATTTCAGAAGTGTACAAAATGTACCGTTGCTGAATATGGCGAGTTAGACACTAGTATTGAGCCTGAAGTACTTGAATATATTTATCAATGGTTAATTAAATCAAACTATTAATGGTGCTATTGAAGCTGGAGCAATGTTAGTTGCTGAACCTACAACTAAATGCATTTCCTACACAATCTATTTTTTAATTTCCCTTGTGTTGATTGCAAATCGCTAATTATCTATTTTGGATAATAAACGTAACTTTTGTAGGTTTGTCATGAACCTTTAGAACTATTTAAAGACGGCTATTTTGGCTGTTTATCATTCAATATACCAAATTCATTTCCACATGAAATTCAAATTACAGAATAGGCATTTTAGTAATCTTCTTACTTGCAAAACGTGGTCGAATTTTGTAGGCATTATTTTTTTCTGCTCTTT
>CANJPX010000209.1 GCA_947476185.1 Bacteroidota bacterium | reverse complement strand
TTCCTCGCGAGCTCCGGCTCGAGCGCGCGGTCCGGGTTGTTCACCAAGTCCGCCCGGAAGAGGTTGCCCATCCTCCAGTAGTTGTCACGTCCGGTGATCTGCACGTACCCACGACCATGGAACCGAACCCCGTCCCCAGGAGACGTGTTGCCCAAGCCCGCCGCGCGCTTAGGGTTCGACCCCATCGGGTCGTACATCTTGAAGAAATAGCTCGCGCTCCCATCTTCGTGGATCGGCTGCATCGTCCGCCCGCTCTCCCACAAGGTCGTCGCCAGGATGTAGGCCAACCACGGGAGCGGCTTGTCGCGGTAGGACGCGTCCCACCCGTCCATCAGGTAGTTGAAGCCCTGGGCCTGGCCGGCGCCGACCGAGCCGCGGAGGACAGGGTCCTTGATGCGCGACAAGAAGAGACCTCGGTCGATCGAGCTCGACACAGGAGAAGCCGAAGGCGTGGGGGTCGGGGCCGGAGCCGGGGCGGGAGGGGCCAAGATCTGCTCCGGAATGTCCGCGGGCGCAGGAACCGGAAAGGGCTCCGGGACAGGACGAGCGGGCTCCACGTCCAGCGTGAAGTCCGGGAGCGCGCGACGCGCCGGCACGTAGACCGGAGCACGCGACGTCCGCCGCTGCAAGTACAAGGCCGCACCGCCCGCCAAGGCCGCGACACCCAAGAGGCCCAGCAGCTTCACGTTGCGCTTCACGTCAAAACCACCATGGAGAAGTGATCCACATGAAGGTGAGGCGGAGAGGACTCCAACGAGGGCTTGCCTCCAACCCGGTAGACCGCAGACTTCAAGTCCTGAACCTGAGACTCCGAGAGATCTAGGATCTTCACGTCCACCGCCGAGCCGGCCAAATGGCCCGTCGTGAAGCCTCGGCCGCTGTCGTGGAGCTCTCGCACCACGCGCGCCCAGTTGTCCACGGTGTACGGCCTGGCCGAAAGGAAGGACTCGGCCTTGGCCCCATACACCTGACGCAGGTCAGCTGCACCACCGCCTGGAGAGCGCGACTCGGCGTATTTGTACTTGTCCAACATGGCTATCGCCTGACTCTCTGGCGTCCGAACCACGCTGTTGATGTGGATCGGAACCGAAGACGGAACCGCCGCGCGCAGCTTGTGAACGAAAGCCAACGCCCCCTGCGTCCACTTCACCCCCGGGTTCACCGTGACACCCTCCGGCACCCCCAGCCGGGACGGGACAGGCCTGGGAGCCGGAGGCGGAAAGGGCGCCGGCGCCGGCGCCGGAGAAGGCGACGGAGCCACCGAGATCGAGGGCGACCACGGAGAGAAGCCCTCTGAAGGCTCATAGACGTCGGACGAAGGCGACGGCGAGGACGTCGGCGAGGGCGTCGGCGACGGCGTCGGCGACGGCGAGTCCAGGCGGGGACGTCGGCGATAAGGGATCACCTCGGCGCGGGCCGGCGCAGAGTACGACAGCGCTGCAAGCAGCGCCGCCGAGCCCGCGAACAAGAACAAGGCCGAGGTTCGACGAGACATGATCTCCTACGAGGGGACCGGGAAGCCTGCGCTCTGGCAGACGGCGGTGGCGAAGTCGAGGACGACGTCCGGCGTCAGCGTGTCGAGATCTGCGCCCATGTAGCCCAGGCAGGCCGAATGGAGCGCGGACTCGAGGACCGACAGGGAGGGCTGCGACTCCGAAGCCGGACGGGGGAGGCCGACGACGGGGACGCCGTGAGAGACCAGCGCCGAGGCGAGGTTCTTCAGGAACTTGGCCGGAGCGGCCGCCGCGATGACGTCGGAGATCGCGTCGTAGCCTTCAGCCAGGTCGAGGACGCCGACGCCCTGGGTGGAGATCTCCGGACCGGAAGGCTGCGAGGGGCCGGCTTCGTTCTGGGCCTGGAGCGCGATCAGGTCGCGAGCCTGCTCGAGCGCCGTACGGCGAACCATCGGAGACGCGTCGCCCTCGCCCGGGGGGCAGTAGAGAGAGTCGGTGGCGAACTCGAAGGTGACCGAGACACGAGAGGGGCTGAACTCGTAGGGGGAGACAGAGACGGGCATGGAGACTCCGGGTGCAGAGGGAGCATATCCGAAGGGGGAGGGCCTGCCCACCGTGAGTCATTGCGTGATGTTGAGCACAAAGCGCAAACCGCCACGAAGGGTGGGGCACAGGTAGCCTCCGTAAAGGCAGTCGAGACCCTCCGCTCCCGCCCAACGAGCACCGAGGATAACGGTTGCCGGCGAAAACATGGCATCGTGCAAGTCGGCGTGGGACAGGTCAGCGCCGGACAGATTGGCGTCGCACAGGTCGGCGCAGACTAGGTCGGCGTCGCGCAGGTTGGCGCCAGAGAGATCTGCGGAAGAAAAGCGCGTGTGGTACAGGACGGCTTGGGACAAGTTGGCGCCAGTCAGGTTGGCACCGAGCAGGCTGGCTTCGTACAGATCGGCGCCGGACAAGTCGGCGTGGTACAGGTTGGCGTGGTACAGGTTGGCGCGGGACAACTGAGCGCCGGACAGGCCGGCGAGGGACAGGTTGGCGTCGATCAGGTCGGCGCAGGCCAGGTAGGCGCCGGACAGGTCGGCGCCGGACAGGTTGGCGCCGCGCAGGACGGCCCGCCGCGGCACCACACCTGGCGGCGCGGCGTGCCAGGGTTCGAAGTCATCCTGCTCCGCCTTCAACCACGCCAGGTGCGGCGCGTACCACGAGAAGCGCGCGAGGTGCTCGGGGATGGGCTTCGCCATGGATGAAGGCCTCTCCTGGGCCTAACCCGACGGTGGGCGTGAGCCAAGGCTCACAGAGCGTCGGGCAGCTTGAGGATGAAGCGGAGGCCGCCGCGGATCGTGGGGCTGAGGACGCCGTCGGCGAGCTTGTCGAGGTTGCGCGCGTCCGTCCAGTTCACGCCGAAGAGGCGGGCGCCAGAGAGGCGGGCACCCCACAGGGTGGCGCCGGACAGGTTGGCGCCGGACAGGGTGGCGGCGGACAGGTTGGCGCCGGACAGGCTGGCGCCGGACAGGTCGGCGCGGGACAGGTTGGCGGCGGACAGGTTGGCGCGAGACAGGGTGGCGCGGGACAGGTTGGCGTCGGACAAGTGGGCGGAGACCAGGCTGGCGCGGGACAGGTGGGCGCGGGTCAGATCGACGCCGGGCAGGTCAGCGCCGGACAGGTTGGCGGCGGTCAAGTTGGCGCGGGACAGGCTGGCGCCGGACAGAGTGGCACCAGATAGGTCGGCGCCGGTCAGGTAGGCGAGGGACAGGTAG
>CANJPX010000208.1 GCA_947476185.1 Bacteroidota bacterium | reverse complement strand
TTATAGTTGGGCTTAATGATGGTCCTTTCGATTATGTTGGGATTGATAACACTGACTTAAAACTTTATAAAGACTGGGATAAATTAAAGCAGGCAATTTCGCAGAAAATTGAAGCTGAAACTGAAAATCTAACTAGGAGACCTGAAGTCATAAAAATAACTCACAATACAAAAACTTTTGCAATAATAAGAGTTAAGGCACTTGACAAAAAAAGATTTGAGGAGCAAGAATTAGTTGTTTTAAAAAATGACAACAATTGCTATAAAAGAGAAAATGGAGACTCTATTATTATTAAATCCAGTGATATTAAAAAATATTGCAACAGCGTACTGAAAGAAATTGAAGATGAAATCGAAGAAGAATCGGAAGCTGATTAACATAAACAGCAGCACCTAACAACTAAGCATTCGTTGCGTCCGCAGGACGAACAATGAAGGCAGTGTTGCACGGAAGCTCCGGTAGTTTTTTGCCATATGGGTTTTTCGATTTATTTTAAGGCTCTATTAAAAAATGAGTACTGTGAAAATTGGTATTTTTCAGAATGGAAATTTTTCTGTTAAGGTTTCTGATGTAAAATTTCTGATTTTGTTATTCAGTCAAATTTGATTTGTTGTTTTTTTGATATATTTTTTTGTCAATACTGCATAATTTCTCCCTGCCGCAATTTTGCAGCAAAATTTCAATTCTCTTTATTTTCTCTTTTTAAGGCTATTAATTTGGGAAATATGTTTGGAGGTCCGCGCTTGGTATGGATTTCAATTGTTACCATGGTCTCTGTTTTGCAACAGGGGCAGAGTTTTGGATTATACGGCTTGCAGTTTCTTGTCTTTACTTTTATTACAGGAATTTCAGGCAATTGATGTTTAATAATTGGGATGCATTCTTTTTTACTAGTGCTGCTGAGAATTCCAAAATGCCTGATTCGAGTGAATCCTCGAGGTAAAATGTGCAATGAGAATCTTCGAATAAATTCCATAGCATCCAAGGTCATCTCCAGTTTCTTTCCACCTTGTCTGTAATCCTTGTAGGTAAATGAAACGGAGTTGTCAGCTATGTTTGTAATCCGATTATTGCTGATAGCAATTTTATGGGTATAACGCCCAAGATATTCAACAACATTTTCCGGATTACCAAATGCACGTTTGGCATACACAACCCATTTTTTTTCATAAAGGTCATCAATTAATTTTTTATCGATGTCCGGCAATTTTAGCTTTAAGGCTTCCATATATTTTCCTCTAAAAACCGGACTCATCGCTTTCACAGGGAAAAGGAATTTACCTTTACTTCGGGCTGTTTTCCATTTGCCATGTAGGCTCAATCCACCTCCCGGAACAATACAATGAAGATGCGGATGCAAACCCATGGTTTGTCCCCAGGTGTGCAAAATACAAATCATGCCTGTTTTCGCTCCCAGATGTTTTTTATCCCAAGCAAATTCTTGCATGGTTTCCCAAGCCGTTTCGAAGAGGGTATTAAAGACTTCTTTAGGTTTATACATGGCAGTCTGATTGATTAAATCAGGCAATGTAAAAACCACATGAAAATAGGGGACAGGAAGGAGTTCGTTTTTTCGTTTCTCAATCCAGTCTTCTCTGTTCTTTCCTTGGCAGCGTGGACAATGTCTGTTACGGCAACTATTATAACTGATCCTAAGTGTCCCACAATCGGTGCAAGCATCGGTATGCCTCCCTAATTCAATAGTTCGACATCTTTTGATTGCACTGAGGGTTCGCAATTGATAAGAATTGATTTTGGGATTCAATTCAATCATGGGCCAATGTTTTAATAAAACATCAGCTACTTCATATTTCTTGCGCAAACTTATATTTTTGAATACAGTGTATCCAGTGGGCTGAACGGCTTCACCCTTCCGCTTTGAGCGACGTGGAGGTAAATCAGAGTAGTATCGATACACTCATGACCGAGAAGATCTTTGATGGTCATGATATCGAGTCCATCTTCCAATAAATGCGTAGCATAGGTATGCCGCAAGGTGTGGACGGACATATCTTTGAGTATGCCAGCTGCTTTCTTTGCCTCATTAACGGCCCACTGCACCCCCCTTTGGGAATAACGACTATCAAAGTCACCACCGGCACGTCCATTGGGTTTTCCATTGAAAAGCCAATTCTGAGGAGATTCCGCTGAAATGTAATTTTTCAATCCGCGAATCAAAATATCGCTTAGTGGTACATATCTGTCCTTCTTTCCTTTTCCCAGTTGGACATGCAGCATTTTGCGATCAAAATCCAGATTAGAGATTTTGATATTTCTAACTTCAAAACAGCGCAAACCACAACCATAAAGTAGTCCCATTAAAATCCGGTGTTTAAGGAGAGTAGGACTGAGCAGCAAGCGCTTCACTTCCTCCCTGCTGAGAACCACGGGGAGTGTCTTTTCTCTTTTTATGGAAGGCAGTTCAATTCGCTTGTCTTTCATGCCGTACATCCTGTAAACAAATCGTAATCCGTAAACAGTAAATTTGAAATAAGAATCTGAAGGGGTATCATGTTCTTGCTGAATCAGATAGAGGTAATCATTAATCTGATCAACGTCTATCTCGGTTGGAAGTTGGTCAAAATGCAATGCCAGCTTGGCCAGATGCCTTGCGTAATTTTGCAAAGTACTATGGCTTTTCCCTGCCAAAGAAACCTTCTGTTTAAATGATTCATACAATACTGAAAAGCCTTTGATCTCAGCACAAGCTTTTTCTACTAAATTTGGAACATTCTCTTTTTTTTCATAATATTGATTTTTATAAGTGAATTACAAGTCTAAGAAATACTTGCGAATATCATTCATAAATTTAAAAACTACCGGAGGTTTAGTGCAACAGCGGGTTTAAGAAATTGGCGGTTCAGTGGTTAAACGAACATTCTACCTCGCATCAACATTTGTGGTGGCTTGACAGTTTTGTGCTCCGAAATCGCCAACTTCTTAAACCCACAAAACGTTATGCCTCATTGTAGGGCGACACCGTAAACAAACAACATAATGGAAGAAACATACCGACTTTTAATTGAATTCAAAACAATACATCCTTTGAGATTTTGGACAGCTATTGTTATGGCGACATCCTTAATCATATTTGCTATTTGGAGACTTTCAAGGAAGAAACAAAAAACAAAAGGTCAACCTTTAATAAATCAAAGAACAACTTCAACAGCAATTGCGAAGAAAGAAACCGTTAAGTCAAAACTTGAGACAAATAAAGAAAAAT
>CANJPX010000207.1 GCA_947476185.1 Bacteroidota bacterium | reverse complement strand
GTAATGAAAAGGATAAAAAATCCGGAACAGAAGGATTTAATGAATCACCGGCAAGTGATGTAAGAGCAGAAGAAAATGCAAAAATGGGGCAGCGCCGACCAGCTGCGAGTGAAGTGAAATGCACAACTTAAACTAAGGACATTTCTGTCTTGACTCATGGGTCCACTTTAATTCACCTCAGGTGAGGAGTTCTAAAAGAAACTCTGGAGTATTTTATTGACTACGCCTTTTTCAATTAATAATTTCTTACTGTCACCAATGATGCTGAGGGAGTCATGAGAAATTTAATTGGTTTGACTGGGTCAATTAGTGTAATTATCCCTTGTTATCGGTGTAGTTCAACTATCTTACGCGCCATAAATTCTGTGATTTCTCAAAGTCTTATGCCCGCGGAGATTATTTTAGTTGATGATTGCAGTGGTGACGAAACTTTAACTATTTTGATGAATCTAGAAGAAGCATATTCTGGAATCGTTAAGGTTATTAGAATGAGTGAAAATAAGGGGCCTGCTTCGGCACGTAATCTAGGCTGGTCGCATGCTTCTCAAGATTACATTGCATTCTTGGATGCTGACGACTCCTGGCACCCGGAAAAATTACAGATACAGTATACATTTATGAATCAGCATGATGATATCCCTTTATCGGGACACTTATGTTCAATCATGGGTGATGTTGAGCCTGGATCAACTCTGCCAGCAAGCCAATTGTTTTCTGAAATAACAAGAATTTCCCTAATTTTTAAGAACCCATTCTACACCCCTTCAATCATGATCAAACGTAATTTACCTATTCGATTTGATGAAAATAAACGCTATGCTGAAGACTTTTTTCTTTGGCAGACAATCGCTTTCCAGGGCCTTCGAATAGTCCGTTTAAATTCCGTACTAGCTAACATTCATAAACCTCTTTATGGAGCCAGCGGATTGAGTGCTCATATGTGGAAGATGGAGATAGGTGAATTGAAATGTCTTGCAACCTTATTTCGGTCGGGTTCAATCGGTTTGGTTTTGTATATTTGTTCAACAACTTTTTCACTATTTAAATTTGCTAGGCGTCTACTTATTATTAAAGCTAGAAATATATGCGATTTAAGATAGTTCGCGTTGTCACTGTAAGCCATGTTGTCCCTTGGCATTTGCACAATATGCTGATGAGGGCGCCTGCAGATTTTGATGTATGCATTGTTGGTTCAAATGTTTCGCCATATAAGGTTTTTTATCCCCATGTCAAATTCTTTGATCTGAATATAAGTCGGAAGCCCAGTGTTTTTTTTGATTTTTTATCGCTGATTAAATTAACGATATTTTTTATAAAATTTAAGCCACATGTGGTTCATTCTGTAATGCCTAAATCTGGATTGCTTAGTGCTATAGCCGGCCGTATTTCAAGAGTGCCTGTACGCATGCATACTTTTACAGGTCAAACATGGGTTGCAGATATTGGGCTATCTCGTTACATTTATTATTGGGGGGATCGATTAATTAACTCATTAAATTCAATTTGCCTCACCGATAGCCCTTCTCAATCTCAATTTTTATTTGCTAATAATTTTAGACATAACGGAAAGCCTTTGGAGGTTTTATTAAAGGGCTCTCTATCTGGGGTTGATATGGATCGGTTTAATTTGCAACACCTTTCAAGTCAGGCAGAACAATTGCGTATCGAATTGGATTTACCGCGGGATCAATTTATTTTTTCATATATAGCCAGGAAAACGTCTGCAAAAGGCGCGCTAGACATGCTACGCGCATTCTCTGTCGTATTAAAAGCATACCCTGAATCCAAGTTATTATTTGTTGGCCCTGATGAAGATGGGGATATTTTTAAATTACGTAACTCAAATCCAACGCTATTTATTAATGTCATTGAAGTCGGCGCTGTAAAGAATCATGAGGTCTATTTGGCCATCTCGGATGTTTTGTGCCTCCCAAGCTATCGCGAAGGATTTGGTTCAATAGTCATCGAAGCTGCAGCATTAGGTGTGCCAACTATAGGGTCCAGGATTCCAGGGCTGACAGATTCTGTTATGGACAAAAATACTGGTATTTTAGTTCCCGCCGGAAATATGGATGAACTCGTAAATTCAATGGAATATATGGTCGCTAATCCAATCTTCCGAAAGAGGTGCGGCCAATTAGGCCGGGAAAGGGTTGCTGACTTTTTTACTGCAGATGGGTTGTACTTGGCATTAAAAAATTTTTATTTAAAGTATTTAAGCGTTAATTCAGATATTGGTACTCAATGAGGTGCCTAAAGCGATGATTTTGGTTACCGGCATATGTGGCGAGGCTTGCCTATGCGTGGTGCTACACCCCAGCCTTTAAGACACACATTGTTGTCTGCCATATCGACTCATTAAGAATATCGACAAGAAAGCGGACTGCAGCTACGCTCTCGAGGGCGTAGCAATAGCCGTGCATTTTGTAGGTCGAACTCACATAATTAGAGATTCCTCCGCCAATCCCCTGGATGATTTTAGAGCTATTAATATGGGAGGCATTTTGAATCTAGCCCATCAATCGGCTCTTACGGGTGTAACGCGGTTTGATTCTAGTGAGTACTTAACACCAATGGGTTCATTTTTGTCGATATCAAGCCTAGAACGTACAAAGCTATCCTTTTCCAGCCCTGCGGTGACCTCTCTGTGACGGTATTGATAACCGGTGCTTCAGGCTTTGTCGGCAGAGCCCTATGCAGTCATCTTGTGGCGCGTGGCCTTGATGTCTTTGCTACGGTAAGGAACTTGCCTGATGCTTCTGTTCCAAGCGTGGAATACCGGATCGTAACTGAGATGAGTTCGACTACTGACTGGTCAGATGCCCTCGCCAGCGTACAAACTGTCATCCATTGCGCCGCCCGCGTGCATGTGATGCGCGACCATGCACAAGATCCGCTGACGGAGTTTCGCTGCGTTAATACGCTGGGCACCAAAACCCTAGCACGGGCGGCAGCACACTGCGGAGTGAAGCGCCTAGTTTTTTTAAGCTCGATCAAGGTCAACGGCGAAAGTGCTCCATCGGATGCGCCGTTTGATCAGGCCTCCCCCGCCATGCCACAGGATGCCTATGCCATTTCAAAGTGGGAGGCGGAGCAGGCGCTCACTCGCGTCTCTGCCGAAACTGGACTGGAGATAGTGGTGCTGCGCTGTCCATTGGTTTATGGCCCTGGGGTAAAGGGGAATCTTCTACGGCTGTTGCAAGCAGTGGATCACGGTATCCCACTGCCATTGGCTCTAGCAAGAAACTGCCGTAGTCTCATTTATCTTGATAATCTCACG
>CANJPX010000206.1 GCA_947476185.1 Bacteroidota bacterium | reverse complement strand
TTGAGAGAAGCCGTTATCAATGCCCTTGTTCATGCCGACTATTCCCAGCGCGGCGCACCGATTCGGATTGTGTTTCTGGATGATCGTATTGAAATCGATAATCCCGGTTTGTTCTTGCCCGGATTAACCCTGGAAGACATTAAACAAGGCACTTCAAAAATTCGTAACACCGTCATTGCCCGTGTGTTCAGAGAACTGCATTTAATTGAGCAGTGGGGCACTGGCGTGCGACGTATTTTTACCGAAGCCAAAGCACTTGGACTGCCCGAGCCTCAACTCATCGAAACAGGCATGCGGGTACGCTTTATTATTCCGTTGTTGGAGCCGGTACGTATTCAAAATACCCAAAAACAGAGCAAAGAAAAACCGGAGGCACAAATTGAACAACGGCTAGAGTCACGGCTAGAGTCACGGCTAGAGTCGCCACTTGCCGCTAAAGTATTAGTAAAGTTACAAGAACAAGAAACAGGAAAGTCTGCACTCGCTCAATACCTCGGACATAAAACCGTTTCCGGCGAACTCCATAAACAAATTAAACGCTTGCTGGAGTTGCAACTCATTGAAATGACCCTACCTGACAAACCCAATAGCCGATTGCAGAAGTACCGGTTGACGACAAAAGGGCTAGAACTGATTAGCCATAAAGGATTGCCGCATGACTGATAATAATAATAAACTACCTACCCCTCATAAACAGGGTGACCTATTTGCACGGGTTGCGTCCATTTTAGAAGAAGCACGCGCCAACACCGTACGAGCGATCAATAGTCAAATGGTGCTTGCTTATTGGCACATTGGCCGGGAGATTGTGCAAGAAATACAAAGCGGTGAAGAACGCGCTGAATATGGAAAGCAGGTATTGGAAACGCTTTCTAAACAACTAAATCAAAAGTATGGCGCAGGCTTTTCTGTGCCTAATCTACAAAATTTCCGAAAATTTTACAGCACTTTTTCTGATCGCTTGTCAATTCAGTACCCGTCGGGTACTAAATTGTCTGAGAGTGTTACACCTGAACAAATGCATTTCTCATCCGATAGGAAATCTTGTCAAGGATTCTCGTCAAGACTCACTTGGTCGCATTATCGCGCCTTGATGCGCGTAAGTACATCCAGTGCCCGTGGTTTTTACGAGCAGGAAGCCATCGAGTGCGGCTGGAGCAAAGCTCAGTTGGAACGGCAAATATTAACATCGTACTACGAGCGTATTCTTAAAACAAAAGGGCCGGAAGGACTGCTTCCGGCTAATCACGAACGACTCTTGGGCAATTCAGTTGAGCCTATACACATACTTAAATCTCCCTATGTATTGGAATTTTTAGATTTACCTGATAGCCAAAATCTCCACGAAAAACATCTGGAACAGGCTATTATTGACAACTTGCAAGCCTTTCTTTTGGAACTGGGCAAAGGCTTTTCATTTGTCGCCAGACAGAAACACCTGCGCTTTGATGAACAGGATTATTATGTCGATTTGGTTTTTTACAATTTCATCCTCAAATGCTTCGTATTGATTGACCTTAAGATCGGTAAGCTTACCCATGGTGATGTGGGTCAAATGGATGGCTATGTTCGTTTGTTTGAAGACCAATTTAAAGTATCAGGCGATAACCCCACGGTCGGCCTGATTCTTTGCTCGGATAAATCCGAAGCCGTCGCCCGCTACTCTGTCCTCAACGACAGTAAACAACTATTCGCGGCTAAATATCTGGATATTCTGCCATCAGAAGAGCAACTGCGCTGGGAAATAGAACGTGAACGGCAGTTGATTGAAGATCAGTTAGGCATTGATGAAACGGATGCCACGGACAAAAGCAGCATCCACGAAAGACACGAACATAATGAATCTGAAGGACAAGACGATGAGTAACGATAGCACCAAAGCCAGTGACAATATAGAGAAAGGATTTTTCCGTGCTTCTGCGGCTGACTTTAAGAAAATACCGGGAAGTCCCATTGCTTATTGGGTTAGTGATGGATTAAAGCATGCTTTTGAATGTGGAAAACCTTTGAAGAATATTGCTGTGCCTCGTCAAGGTTTAGCAACAATGGATAATGAGAGATTCACTAGGCTATGGCATGAAGTGTCAACTGATAATTCATTCATGTTTTCTGAAAATTTGGACTGCAAATGGTATTCATACAATAAAGGTGGTGATTATAGGAAATGGTATGGGAATCAAGAAGTATTGGTAAATTGGAAAAATTCAGGTAATGAAATTAAGCAACTTTCTATTAGTCGTTATGGAAGTGCATCAAAAAGGGTTGTTAATGAGCAGTCATATTTTTTGCCAAGCGTTACTTGGTCAAAAATTAGTAGCAGCAAACCTTCATTTCGTTTTCAGCCTAAAAATGCTGTATTTGATGTTGCAGGAATGTCTCTCTTTCCAAATGAAGGCGACTTCCCATTATTGTTAATGCTACTGAATTCAACATTGGTTCTTCAGATATTAAGATTGCTATCCCCAACTTTAAATTTTGAAGCTGGTCAAATCGGCTCAATACCCGTGATAGAGCCTATGAAACTAAATGCATTGATATACGATGGATTGGTAACAGTAGCCAAATCTGACTGGAACTCTTATGAAACCTCATGGGACTTTACCGAGCTACCGCTTCTTAATAATCAACCAGACGATGTTGGGTTACGCGATAAAGCCGCTAACCCAATCTACCCATTGCCATTATCCATCAAGGAAACTTATAGCCAACTCCGCGCCCATTGGCAAGAAATGACCTTGGAAACCCAACGTCTTGAAGAAGAAAACAACCGTATTTTCATCGACGCTTACGGTTTGCAAGACGAACTGACACCAGAAGTGCCATTGAAGGAAATTACGTTAACTTGTAATCCTCATTACCGCTACGGCAACAACAAAAATGCGGAAGAGTTAGAAGTATTGTTGCTGGCTGATACCCTAAAAGAATTTATCTCCTACGCCGTAGGCTGCATGTTCGGTCGTTATGCACTGGATAACCCAGGTCTTATTCTCGCCAATCAAGGTGAAACCATTGCTGATTATCTTAAACAGATTCCTGAGCCTATTTTCTCTGCCGATGACGATAACGTCATCCCCATGCTTGATGGTGACTGGTTTACGGATGACGTGACCGAACGTTTTGGTCAGTTTCTAAAAGTGACGTTTGGTGATGTCCATTACGAAGAAAATCTTAAGTTTATCGAGCAGGCGCTCGGTAAAGACATCCGTAAGTATTTCTTAAAAGACTTCTACACCGACCACCTGAAGCGTTACAAAAAGCGACCAATTTATTGGCTGTTCAGTAGTCCAAAG
>CANJPX010000205.1 GCA_947476185.1 Bacteroidota bacterium | reverse complement strand
GAGTTTGATATAGTTTTAGTGGTATTTCTATGTCGTTTACGCGTGTAAATAAAACGAAAAGCTACGATGTTTCTACCTTTTTTAATCTGCTCATAAGTGACTTTTATGTCAGAAGTGGCATTAATTTCACCAACAGCGACGTCAATAACATTGTTTTTAAAATCAACCACACGCTCATATTTATCAAATAATTGAAACTTTTCTCTTAGCCACTCAACAGTAAATGTATGCTCACCGTTTCCCCAACGGCATATCAATTCATACAAACGATAACTATAAGCTGATTTGAATTTAAGAACATGAACAAGTTTATATTTAGTGAAATCACGGCTAAGTTGAGTAAGAAATGGCACCATTTCAGGGGTGAAACGTAACTCAATTTTACTTGCTTTATCTATGTACTTAACAGCATCAACCCATCTGGTTTTTAAAATACCGTCTTCTCCTGGGATTTCGATATTCACAACATTAGTAAAAAGTGCATCACAAGTTTTTTTTAAGTGTTGATATGCAGAACCCCTTGCTACATCAACAAGATCAATAATGTCATCAACTGATACCGTAAAAATACGCTCAGGATTTAGAGTTTTTATTGAGTCAATTTTCGCTATGCAGGTTAAAAGAACTCGTTGTTCACACACACTCATACTATATTCAGCATCAATAATACGATTGTGTTTCACTACGGTAAGACTATTTATATCGGACATTTCATATCTAAAATTCTAAGTACTGTAACGGACTTTTCAGCGTTAATTTTAACAACAATTTACTCGTTATATCACAACAATTTACTCGTTATATCACAACAATTTACTCGTTATATCACAACAATTTACTCGTTATATCACAACAATTTACTCGTTATATCACAACAATTTACTCGTTATATCCCCTCGCAATATATTGATTATGTTGGTATTTTTATACCCCTAAAAACATAAAAACATAAAAACATAAAAAACAACAAACGTAATGTTTGTCATTCACATCATGTTTAAAAAGAAAAAATACATAGCCATTAATTAATAAATTTTTACCTAAAATAATCTTTTTTACATGCTAAGAAAATTTTAAATAAATTTCAAATTGACATAGCTCATTCAAAAAATTAAAGTCATTCAACTTTAAAGTAAAAACGGATCTCTTACATGATTATTCTTGTTGGTTCAGAAAAAGGTGGTGTTGGCAAATCAACTTTAGCTACAAACATTTCAGCTTATTTAGCTAAACAAAAAAAAGATGTGATTCTTGTAGATTCTGATCGACAAGGTACAAGCTCAAACTGGTTTCAAGATCGCTTAGAAACTAAATTTTCTAAATTAGAAAGTGTGTGTAAATATGACAACATTAAACAATCCTTATTGGATTTAGATAAACGGTATGAATATGTCATCGTAGATTCGCAAGGAAGGGACTCTGTAGAGCTTAGAACAGGATTACTTGTAGCTCACGTATGCTTAACTCCAGTTAGGCCGTCACAAGCAGATTTGGACACTATTTACCGAATGGTTAGGTTGATTGGTACAGCTAAAGAAATAAATGAAAATCTTAAAAGTTATTGCGTACTTACCCAAGCTCCCACTAATCCTGTGATTACCGAAATAGAAGAAGCAAAAAATTACATTAAAGAAATAAATGAACTACATTTGGTTAATACAATTATTTGTGAACGTAAAGTATATCGAGATGCTTTAGCGACTGGAGCTGGAGTAATGGAAATGAACAATGAAAAAGCCGAAAAAGAAATGATCGATTTATGTGAGGAAATCTTAAAATGATAAAACAACGAGTACCCAAAACAGAAAAAGATTTACGAATTGTTGAAGGGGAATTTATTAAATCCGTTGATAAAACATCTTTATCTGATTTAACACTTGATGAATTAGCGAATCGGTATAACGAAATTGATTACCAGTCTCACATAGTGAAAGGGCTGATTTTACTTGAGGCTCGTAGTAGATTCCCTTCAAATAACGACTTTGGGGTTTGGATACAATCTGTCCAAACAATTTGTTTGGACAGTCAACCTGTTAGAACTCGTTTAATGAACTTTGCAAATTATTTTAAAGACAAAGATACAACAGGAATTTCTCTTTCAGCTTGCTACGAAATCAGCGCACCAATCAACGCAGACATAGCAGATAAAGTCTACCAAGCTGCACTCAATCAAAACCTCTCTGTAGCCCAAATTAAGACTGAAATTGCTAAAGCCAAAGGATTACTACCAGAAAATGTAAATGAAGGCAGTGGTGAGCCAGAATTGATGCCTTTAGAGGATATTTCGAGTTTTATGGAACAGGTGCTTGCGGATATTAGAGATTTGCCAACAAACGAAGCATTGCGTGTATTAGATGAATGTAGAAAAGAACTTAAAGCAAGAAACAAAAAATAGATGAAGAAATTAACATTATTGTCACTTTATGCCTACAATTTACGATAACATTACCACCTAATTTTTCAGCGTATTCACTAGCATAGGTTGAATTGTCGGTAAAAAACGAACCAAGCCCCGCGCCGATACCGTTATCTCCTGCTTTTTCTGTGGCGAATTTTTCAATATCAGCATCCGTTCCGTGATAAACAACCAGCGGCTCGCCGTTAGAATCAACAACTTTTGAATAATCTATATTTTGATTTATAAATTTTGTATAATAATCATTAAGGCGCGGCGATGCAGGTGCGGGATGTCGAGGCATTTGCCCTTCACTCGATTGTGATAAAAGCCCTTCGACACGCCTTATATCTAGCATTTCATGGTCATAAAATAACCTTCCGTTTGCATCTTCTCTAAATCCAGCAGTAACAACATATTGTTTGCTTGCAATATCAACGTGCTTTGAAATAACGACCAATTTACCTTTATTGTTTTTTGGGTTTTCACCGTTATAAACAACAAATCCATTTTTAACCACTTCTTTAATTGCAGCAAAAGCCTTTAGCTTATCTGGTGCGCTACCGTGCTGAATTGCTTGGTCAATGCCGTTATTTCTTATTTCTAATTTAATTCCACTACGTTGATTCACATAACCACCGACCAAATTATCAACGCCATACTGATAAACTTTTTTTCTAAGTTACTTCATATCGAGTGGCTCAACAAAATCATCAATTTCAGTACCGCTTATTTTAACGGGGCTTTCAGTTGTCAATTCTTTAATTGTTGCCGCCGCCTCAAAATCCCCAAACCACGCTTTAAATTCAGGTGTTCTAACTTGCGTGTGTTGCATCGCATTGAGTTTTGACGGCTTACCATTGGGCGCGAGTAGTGGCTTTAACTGAACCAGTTGCTTCAACAAGTC
>CANJPX010000204.1 GCA_947476185.1 Bacteroidota bacterium | reverse complement strand
TTGTGCTGTATCCGGGTTCCATGGCGCCGATGGCCTGCTCCCATCCTTGGGCACGCGTCGCCATGAGGTGCTGCAAGAATGCGTATCGCTCGAGTTCGTCCGGCAGCGGAATGGCCACCAGGCGAAAACCGCTTTCGCGAGTCAACAACGGATGTATGGCGTCCTCGTACGAGATGACCACGACAAAGCTGCGACTGTTGCGCACAGCGTCGTCTTGCGCCCAACCGTGTACGATTTGCACGGCGTCGGACTGCGAACGCGACAGGCCCGCCCCACTGCCGGCGGACGTAGGACACAGATGATCGGCGTAGTCGAGCAGGACAGCGACGGCCGAGTCGGGACGGCGGAGCACATCGCCCAACGCTGCAAGTACAAGACCAGGCTCCGCAGCGCCAAACGGCACTCCCCGGAACGCTGTCGCTCCAATCGCCGGTTGTCCGGGCGGATCGAGCAACTGAAAACCGGACGCGCCCGACAACGAACCCACCGCGAGTCCCTTCGCTCGAAAATGACGGGCGAGCAGGAGTCGGAGAAATGACGTCTCCGCCCCTTCGATTCCGGTCCACAGCCGATCGGAGGTGTTGCGCGTGAGCACGACACCAGCCGCGCGCGCCGCGTAGGCTTCGTCGATGGCGGAGAGCCAAACGGGCAGGACCGGAGTTGCCGCCATTGCTATCGCCCCCGCGTGCGAACGAGTGGCGCCTGCACTGTACGCACGTCTGCTTCGCGCTCAGCGGCGCGCAGCATGACGCCGCCGCGCGGATCGCCGTGCAGGCGTGCGACGCGCAGGCCGAGGTTCAGGCCGCGCGCGACAAGCGCCTTGTTCAGCGCCGTCAACTCGGCGCGACAGCTGACGCCGGAGAAGCCGCCGACGTCGCCACGAAGCGTCCCACCCTGGTGGTCGAGCTCGAGCACCACCGTGCGCCCCGACTTGCGGCCCGTCACTCGTGATCCCCCGCCGCGAACACGCGTCGCGGCTGCGACCTTGAAGCCGCAGTCGGCCAGCGCACTCTGTGCTGCCGACAGCACTGCCACGGGCTCCGCTGCGCGCAACCGCGTGAATGCCGTTTCGAGTGCGCGTTCAGCCTGCGCCAACGGTGCCGATGCCGCCGCGCGGTCGACGCCCGCGGGCAGGCTCGAGCGCGCCGAGGCAACGGCCGCCATTCCCTCGGCGCCGAGGGCGGCACGCACCAGCGCGAGCCGCGCATCGTTCGCCACGGCGTCGAGGCGCGCGCGTGAGGCGGCAGTGGCTTCCATTCCCTTCTCCCCGGCGACACGAGCCAACTCTGCGGCGGCGGTGGCCGAGAGCATGAGTCCTTCACCCACGACGGATGCCGCGAGGGCGAATCCGCCCACCGTAGCCACAAGCGCTGCGGCCGGAGTGGCTACTGTGTCGATGCCGACGCTGAATTCTTCGCTCATGAGGATCTCCGTCAAAGGGTCGGGGTGCGCGGCCGGGCGGGAAAAGCGCCTTCCCATCCAGTGACGCCGGAGGGGGGGGCATTGCTGTCATCGGCGCTCGGCGCGGCGACACCTGCAACAGTCGCGGCCCCAAGCGGCTCGCCCGGCGGAACGCTTTCTGGGGTCGCCGCAGCGACCGAAGGCTCGCGATGACGAGAATCGACATCAGGGAACTGCACGTCGAAGGCCACTGCCGCAGCAGCCTGTTTGACGGACGGTTCGCTTGCACCCTCGATGCCGGCTGCCCAACGGAAGCGGTCGCGCGCGAACGTCACCAACGGGCGGCCCAAGAAAATCGCGAGCTGTTCGCAGCCACCGATAAGCGAGTGACCAACTGCCTCGGTGACTTCGATGAGGCGCTCGAACAAACCGGCCAGCGCCAGCAGCAGCGCCAGCGGCGCCATGGTCGCGAGCCAAGTGACGGCGCCGGCGCCGCTGATCAAGGGGAGCACGCCCGTCTCGAACGTGGCCCACGCCGCAATGAGACAACTCGCGGCCATGAGGCCAAACATCACCTTGGCCTCGTGCTGGCTGAGCACCGACGCTTCCGCGATGGATGCCGTGGCCACGGGATCCGCATCGGCCATCAGATCAGGAGTAGTGCTGGGTGTGGGTAGCGCGGCGGTCGCAGTCGCGGCCTGCTGCACTGTGATTGACGCTGGGAAGAGCGCTCTCGCCCGGACGGTGGACAGCCCAATCGTCGCGACCCAAAGCGACGAGACGACGGCGCCCGCGAGGATCAGTGAGGACACGGTGCGTCGGGCGACGCTTCCAATGAAGTCATCAATCGGCAGCACGGGCCGCTTCGAGAAGCACTGCGCGAGAATCGCGCCGCAGGTTACCAGCGGCAGGACAATCGAGAGCGCCACCACGGGTTCCAGATAGCGATCGACCCACGCACCCATAGAGGAGGCGGCGCCGGAACTCACAGGAAAAAGCGCTGGATACGCCATGGCGACACCGGCAAATTCCATGGCCGTGAACACTCCGAACAGCGCGGCCATCAACGCCACTGGCAGCACGTTCAGCGGGCGCTCGCGATCATGCGCGACTCGCACCTTCACGAGATGCGCCTGGGCGTGCGCTTGGAGAGACGCGACCGGCTCACTCACGGCACGCGTCACGTCGCGCACTCGCACCAACACGAGGGTCCACGCGTGGCGGGCGCTCGTCGCGGCGAGCCCGAGGGCGAGCAACAGTGCCGGCATGGCTAGGAGCATCGCGGCCCCTCGGCGCGGGTGTTCAGCGACACCGGGCCTGCCTTCATCTGACTCAGGCGGTCGAGCCAGCGTTGTTTTGCCCGCTGGGCGTCGGCGACGGAGTTGGTCGTGCGCAGGATCACGAGACTGACTTCGGTTCCCGCGAGGTTAGCGCGCAGCTGCTGCGCGACGGTCTCATCCCCATCGGTAGCAATAACGAGACGGTGACCCGAGCCGGGGCGCGCTGCGAACTCGTCAGTCGCCGCTTGGACGTAGCCGAGTATGTCGGTTGCCTGGGCCTTGACGGCGACCCACTGATGCACGACGGCGCACGCCGCCCGGCGGCGCTGGGCCACGGCGACGTTCGCTCGAGCGCTGAGCGCTCGGCATCGCGTGTCGAACGTCGAGCATGAGCCCGCAAGCAAAGGCAGCTTGACGCGAACGATTTCGGCAGTCGGAAGGTACCCGAACGCGCCGATAGCACGGACGATTACTACGTCGCCAGGGCGCGCCGACATGATCTCGACTTCGCAGGCTGCGCGGGCTTCGCGCCACAGCGAGAACATCGAGCCGCTGATGTCGAATCCGCACACGACCACGCGGGGTTGCACGGTGTCTGGGGCCGTAGTGAACAGCGCAACGAGAACGATGGCGGCGA
>CANJPX010000203.1 GCA_947476185.1 Bacteroidota bacterium | reverse complement strand
CCATGATTGATATCTGATATAAAAACTTTACTAGCAATTAAAACATCATCACCAATAATAATACTTTCACCTGCTGCAATATGAACATAATCATTAATCTGCACATTTTCTCCAATTTCGATACAATTAGAACTATTTTCTTTTAACAAATGAGCCTCAATCCGGCATCCGAAACCACTGGTAAAGTTCTTGCCAAATTTTATAGCTTTTCTATTTCGAATATCAAAAGGCAATCGAATTAGTCTTGCATTTGGAAAAAATATTCTCGTGTAAATGAGGGATATCATTAATTTAAGTATTCCCAAAAAATGATATTTATTGTACATCGTATTTCCTATATTTTACTACCAAGATTCGTCTGAAATATTTTACCAAAGAGTAGAAAACAAAAAAAGAGAATTCAAAAAAATTAATAATTGACAAATTATAGGCATTTTTTAAATTTTTCAACTCCCCTTTTTCCATTTCTTTAAGGTTACCCGATAAACCTGATTCTCCATAATGATGTTTTCCACCTCCATTTAATACAAGCTTTTCATTTAGAAAAAATGCATTGAATCTATGACAAATTTTTATAAAAAAAATTCCTTCTTCCGCATATTTTTGATTTTCATCAAATAATCCAATTTCGTTAATAATTGACTTTCGAAATAGTACAGTTGATGGCTGAAAAATAAACTTAATAAACAATAGCTTAACTGGAACATGGGTGAGCACTGAGAATTTATACCAAAGTATTCGATTCAAAGTAAAGTTTTCTCGACCAGTAGCTATGAAATCAACCCTCGAATTACTTTTAACAATGCCCATTTGTCTTTCAATTTTACTTTCAAACCATTCATCGTCTGAATCCAACAATGCTATCCAATCACCTTTTGCTGATATGATTCCAGCATTTCTAGCTGATGAAACACCTCCATTTGATTTTTTAATTAATTGCCAATTTAAAGAAGGATTTATTTGAATAAAGTTTTTTACAATGCTCACCGAATTATCAGTACTCCCGTCATCAACGATTATAATTTCAAAAGGAAGTTGTGTTTGTTTAACTATCGAAAGTAATGTTTTCATAATAGTCATCTCTGCATTATACATTGGAATTACTACACTAATCAAGTTGCCGTTGTCCATATAAATAATTTATAAATAACTATTTAATTCTAGTTAATTTATATTTTATTAATCGTATACCTTGAGAAATTTTAATAACCGCTTTACCGAAAATAAAAAGACGTAACTTGTTTATGATGTAATATTTGTCTATAATATCATATACTTTGTAAGTTTTTCTTACTTGATGCATTTCTTCGACTACGCATTTAGGCCTATAAGTACTAACCCCACCGGAAGAGAAATTTGCTAATACCCCATCCACTTTTACAAATTTAATTCCTTCTAAATGGAATCTTAACATTAATTCCCAATCAAATACGATTTGATATTTAATATCAAATATGCCATATTTTTCATATAAAAATTTGGGTATAAATACTGTTGTATGATTTAATTCCATGCCTTTCTTAAGATTGGGGAAAACAGGTGCTTTTTCAATATAATATGAATTAGTATTCAGATAAACTTTCATATTGCCATGTATAATAGTGCCTAGATTATTTTTTGCAGCTTTTACAATTTTTTCAACTGCATCAATTTCAAACCAATCATCTGCATTTAAAATGCCAATTATTGAGCCGTTTGAAATTGCTATCCCTTTATTCATTGCATCAGCAATGCCATTATCTTTTTCTGAAACTATTTTGGCAAAGTGTATTTTATTTTTATTAATTATTTCAAGTGTGCCATCTGTTGAGCCACCATCAATAATTATATATTCAATATTTTTATAAATTTGACAAATTACACTTTGTATTGTTCTCTCAATAGTTTTAGCACCATTGAAAACAACTGTAATTATGCTAACCAATGGTTTTTCGGGAATTGTATCCATTTTATTTTTGAAATTACTGCTTGTTTTCAATCTTTCTAAATATCTTATTTTTATTTTTCAATTCTAAATTATAATTAATATAGTTAAAGAAAGAAAATCATTTTTACTAATCCCATAAAAGGATCAAGGGGATGTTCAAATGATAAAAACTGAGCAGAAGCCCTTCCATTATTTATAATAACAATAATCCGCATTAACCCACTAAAAAATATTAATAATACTAATA
Organism: Bacteroidota bacterium; assembly: GCA_947476185.1. Classification (GTDB taxonomy): domain Bacteria; phylum Bacteroidota; class Bacteroidia; order 2-12-FULL-35-15; family 2-12-FULL-35-15; genus 2-12-FULL-35-15. The sequence goes on along the minus strand of CANJPX010000203.1, from coordinate 1,146 downwards.
AAGGTATCCACTTTTGACTCAGATTTTTTAAAAAAGACCGAAGGAAGTATATTCCTATAAGTGGGATTGTAAAATAGGCAAGTCGTCCAAAAATAGAACTTGCAAAAGGGAGTAAAAAAGAATTAATAATAGTTACAAAAGAAATAAAAACAATCAACATATTAAAAAAATCATTCCCATAGCGTATATGCATAAATGCTACTGAAACTATAAAAATAGATAATACAATAAGTAATCTAATATCAAATCCAGAAGAATCTTCTCCATACATTAATACACGATCTAAATTTAATGAGGCCAAAAAATTTAAAGCAACATTAAACAATAAAAAAAAAGATAAAGATATTAATAATGCATAAATAAAAAATATGGTATTTTTTTTTATCATATTTCGTTTTCTTAAAAAATTGAAGAATAGAAAAATTCCCAAAAAATATAAGCAAACCAGATGCACAAAGACTGAAATATAAATTAAAATCAACCCCTGTTTTTTATGTTTAATCAAATAAACATAAGAACCCAATAAAAATAACGTGGAAGCCAATTGTTGTCGCCAAATATGAAATATGGAATCAATAGAAACAGGAGTTAAAAAAAAATATCCTAGCAGAAGAATTATAAAATATTTTGGCGACATTGTAATTAAGGTGCCTATAAGTAACAAGAAAATGAGCAGATAATGAATAAAAATGAAAGTGTTTTCTGAAGCATTAAAGACATTTAGAAGAACCCAAAAAGGAAAATGCCATAACGGTTCATTATTGCCAGGCATAGAAATAAATCTTATAAACAAATCTTTAAAAGCCAAAGACTTATTCGAAAAATAGAAAAGTACATATGTAGGAACATCGTCGGTACTTTCAGCCCAAGCAACATCATATTTTCTATGATAAAAAAAGATTGCAAAGGATATACTTGCTGTAATAAAGAAAGGGAATTTTGGTAATGGAAAATATATCGCAAAAAGAGAAAGAGGAAATAAAGCTAAAAAAGGATTGAGGAAAGAAAATGAAAAAAGAATTATGATTGACAACATTAACTGTTCCGTCATGTAATCTTTTCTTTCCTTATAAATTATATTAGAATATTCTGAAGTTAACACGGATATTTATACTTTATTTTTCATTATTTATATTATTTTAATTG
>CANJPX010000202.1 GCA_947476185.1 Bacteroidota bacterium | reverse complement strand
GATATTGGTTTCAAAAAACCTGGAGGGGGCCTGGACTATAAACAGCGGCATCTTATTGTTGGGAAGAGGTCTCGACGAGGCTTGGAAGCCGACTATAGGCTGGAGGTAAATGATGTCGAGTAAAAATCGCCGACTGCTCGTTGCAATAACAGCTCGGCCAAGCTATTCTCGAATTCGACCTGCCATTGAGGCCTTGCGCGATTCGAGCGACATATCGGTTCAGCTAGTTTGTTCCGGCTCAGCTTTACTTGACCGGTATGGACGTGTTGTTGACTTAATTAGAGATGATGGCTTTGACGTCGCTGAAGAGATCTATACGTTTATCGAGGGTAACGAACCAATGAACATGGCTCTTACGACAGCGAACACCATCCAGCATACAGCATCAGCGCTGCGCCGGTTGTCACCCAATTGGGTTATGACAATAGCCGACCGTTATGAGACGATGGGTACGGCTGTTGCGGCTGCTTACATGGGTATCCCGTTGATTCACGTGCAAGGTGGTGAAATCACGGGGAACATCGATGAAAAGGTGCGACACGCTGTGACCAAGTTGGCGGACGTGCATCTCGTTTCTACGCATCTCTCTGGCCAGCGCCTGCACCGTATGGGCGAATCACCATCAAGCGTGCACGTCACAGGCTGTCCCTCGATCGACTTGGCACGCGAGGCCATGCACATCCCACTGGAGCGCGTCCAAGCTGCCATCAACGAGTATGGCGTCGGTACTCACCTTGACCTGCGACATGATTTCATAGTTGCTCTTATTCACCCTGAAACCGATAGCTATGATCAAAGCTATGCTCGCATGCAGACCACGTTGGAAGTCCTGGCTGATGTCGGAATGCAGACGTTGGTTTTTTGGCCGAATGTTGATGCAGGCTCTGATGCCATCTCCAAGGCTATTCGTGTGTTTCGGGAAAGTGGCCGCTTTGCAAATTTTCACTACATTAAGAACCTTGAAGGCCACATCTTTTTGCGCCTTCTGCACCAGGCGCGTTGCTTGATCGGCAACTCAAGTGTGGGCATACGAGAAAGCGCTTATATTGGCACGCCGGTAGTCAACCTAGGGGACCGGCAGTTCGGCCGGGAACGAGGGTCTAACGTATTAAGTGCCAGTTGGCGGAGAGAAGAGATTCGTGAAGCGATACGACAGCAGTTGTCGGCGGGCCGGTATCCATGTTCTACCCTGTATGGTGATGGCCTCGCCGGTCAGCGGATCGCTGAAATAGTGTGTTCATTAAGCCGCGCGCCTGTTAAAAACAAGAGATTCCATGAAGCCTGAAGTCCTAGGGATTATTCCAGCTCGTGGTGGTTCTAAGGGTGTCCCGCTGAAGAACCGGCGGCTCGTTGCCGGTCAGCCACTGATCCAGTATTCGATCGTTGCTGCCCTACGTTCAAAACGGTTGACCAACGTCGTTGTCAGCACCGACGATCCAGCAATCGGCGAAATCGCTCGCGCTTGCGGCGTCGAAGTCGTAGAGCGTCCAACTCAGCTAGCCGAGGATGACAGCCTGGTTATCGACGCCGTTCGCCATGTGGTGGAAACATTAGTGGCCAATGACCGAGCCAAGCCGCAAGCTATTGTGCTTCTGCAACCTACGGCGCCACTCCGGACCAGCCAAGACATTGATAATGCTATTGGACTGTTCTTTGACAAAGGCTTTAATCCGGTATGTAGCGTCAGTCGTTGCGAAGACAATCATCCGGCGCGCATGTGCCGACTACACGAAACAGGCGTGCTGGTATCTCTCATGCCCGAACTAGCCAGTTTGCGGCATCAAGACCTACCCCCTGTCTATCACCGAAACGGTGCACTGTACGTTTTCGGACAGCGAGAACTGGCTGCTGGCCACATCATCGTACCAAACATGACACCTTACGTGATGGATTCACAACAATCTCTCAATATAGATACTGAATTTGATCTGCTAGTGCTAGATAGGGTTCTTTCCCTATGAAGTCAGAATTTCTGATAAACGAGCCCAATGGTTTCCCGCAGGAAGCAATAGAGCGCCTCCGTGTAATTGGAGCAGTTTATCGTGCGGACTTACCTTACCCGGAAAATAAAATAACTGCAGTTTTTGTACGTCTGCGTGAAAAAATCGGGCCTGAATTTCACATGCGGCACCCAGCGTTACGGTGGATCGTAAGTCCTACAACAGGTGTAGACCATCTGGATCTACCTTATTTCGAGCAAGCAGGCGTTGCGGTGCTTTGCTTGCGTGGTCGAACGGCTTTTCTAGATCACATACACGCAACAGCTGAGCACACTCTTGCGTTGGTGCTGGCTTTGATTCGCAATGTGCCTGCTGCAGTGCAGCACGTTAAAGACGGACACTGGAATCGTTACCTATTCCAAGGTCGTGAATTATTTGGTAAGACAGTCCTCATTTTGGGATATGGTCGAATTGGTCGACAGGTACATGCACTTTATTCTGCCTTCGGTTGCCGCGTTATCGCGTTGGACTGCATCGAAGAAAGCGTCCCAATGCAACTGCGATGCAGCACCAAGGACGCCTTTGCCCAAGCAGACATATTATCAATACACGTGAATCTCGATTTGTCGACAAAAGGCTTGGTTGGGGAGGCCATGCTGGATAGCCTAAAACCCGGCTCTTGGCTCGTAAATACCTCGCGTGGTGAAATAGTCGATCAGATTGCCGTCATCAAACGTGTCGAGGATGGTCGTCTTGCTGGGGCAGCCTTAGACGTGCTCGACGACGAGCCACAACCGTTGCATGATAAGGATTTGCAGTCTGCGATACGTGCGTGTGGATCTAGACTGATCATCACGCCACATATTGCAGGTTTCACCCTTGAGTCTCTTCATCAGGTAGAAAACTTTGTGACAGACCTACTGCTACGAGAAATCAAAGAGAATTGATGCGATTTGAAGTTATAACCGTAGGACTCTCATTTGCCGTCACAAGTTTGTATTGGCTAATTGCTGCATTTAGAATGAGCGCAGCCAATTATGGGCACATGATGGAAGTGCAAGCCTTTATACTTGTTGTAACAGCTATTTTTTCACTAAGAACACACGATCTAGTCTTTTACTTACATAAGACACACTCGTGGTCGCTTAAGCGATCTTTTAATTTCACGCAAATTTTAGAAATCGCGTTGATAATTTTTAGTACAGTCACTACAATTATTGCATCACTAATAATTAATATAGCTACAAATAGCCAAGTAATAGGGATTGACATTTCAATTGCAATTTACATATCTTTACTTGCCAATATTACTCTCCTGCAAGGGTCATCCTTAGCATATCTTCGTGCCCAGCATCTGGATATTAATATCGCTTGGTCTGATTTTTTCACTATTGGGGCCTGG
>CANJPX010000201.1 GCA_947476185.1 Bacteroidota bacterium | reverse complement strand
TGATGGTGAGAATACGAGATTGTATGCGGTTAGCGATAAGCTGATCGATGAGCGGAGCCATGATTCGGGTCATTCCTTTGAGCATTATAGGCGGAGGTACGATGACTTTAGCATATGTAAGATGTCCGCGCTGAATGTGCCCCATCGTGGTTGCCTTTCCTGCCGCAATGAGCCGAAATTCATCAAGGTGATATAACGTCCAGAGGTAGTAGAACCACTTAGGGAACTCGGACGAAGTGACTTTGAAAAGGTGCTGGTTTAATGCGCCAGAACCACCGCACCAGAGTTCAACTTCAAGACTTCCAGACCATGAGAAAAGGACATCGCCATCTCCAACGACATATTCAACTGCCAAATCAGTGTTGCAACGATCAGCACCTTCGCTATTCCCTTTACGAAGTTGGGCAATCTTGATGACGGGAAATGAGGGGTCATCGTCATTTGGGGGGTACTTTTGGAGAGCTAGGCCATTCAAATAGTGTGCAATCTGATCGAGGCTCCTTACTTCCCACCCCTTCGGTATCGGTCCTAACTCTGATTCCTCAAAGCTGGCCGGAAACAATGCCGTCGTTTCCTTATCCATCCCTACCGGCTTTGTGCCATCTAGCTTGGCCCGCACGGGGTCGAAATCCACAAACCAACTTTGGAACAACACCCGCGCCATTGCTTCCAGTGTTGCATTCATTCGCCGATTCAACTCGATCTTGTCGTCCAGCGCCTTGCCAAATGCCGCAATTGCGTCGCGCCGTGGTTTTGGTGGCCACGGAAGTGGAAGCTGGCGAATCTCTTTCAGATTCAGCGTTGCTTGAACCGTTGTATTGCACCAAACATCCATCAGGTGTTGAAGTGGGCGACTAAGCAAGCACTGCTGAACAAAGTGAACATCGGATGGGTCGTCAAATCGCATTACAGCAACCGCCCGCGCGGTATTCCAACCAGCCATTCGTGGCGGAACGACTGCACATTGGCCGACATTACCAACCAAGGTCATCAACAGTTCGCCTCCTTCAAGTTCTGTGCGGCGATACTCGTGATGCTTGTCGTTGCTGATTCTATGCTCAGGGGAAGGATTGATAATACTTCCGTTAAGGTCTCCAGCTTTAATGAGTGGGACACCGTCAGGGTCGTGATTGCCCGGATACATCACACCAACAGAAATGCCACGGTTTTTGCACAGCAGATCTCCGAGTTCGACAACCTCCCAATTATCGGGCAGGTTATAAACGCCCGCATCTGCCAGATGAGCACGAGCGGCGACCTTTAAATCAGCCGCCATACCCAAGCTCCAGCAAATTTGCCCTGATGGTTTTCTCAAGCTTCGCCGATTCAGTGAATTGCCCGGTCAGTTCGGCCACGAGGCGGGTCATCTTGTCCTCGAAGGATATTCCATCGTCCTCAAATTCTTCTGCGCCTACGTAACGGCCCGGTGTGAGAACATGTCCGTGCGTGGCGATTTCCGCCGTGGTGGCGGATTTGGCAAACCCGGCCACGTCTTCAAATTTACCCGCACCTTTGTCTCCGCGCCATGAGTGGTAGGTGTTCACAACTTTGGCGATGTCGGCTTCGTTCAGTTCGCGATGAACGCGGTCAATGAGTGTGCCGAGTTTGCGGGCATCAATGAAGAGGGTCTGTTTACGACGGTCACGTCGTTTGCCGTCGTTTTTGTTTTTCGACAGGAACCAAAGGCAGACAGGGATTTGTGTGGAATAGAAAAGCTGACCGGGAAGCGAGACCATGCAGTCCACAAGGTCACCTTCGATAAGAGCTTTGCGGATTTCGCCTTCTCCGCTCTGGTTGGAGGACATACTGCCATTGGCAAGAACGAAGCCCGCGAAACCGTCTGGTGCAAGGTGGTGGATGAAATGCTGCACCCATGCGAAGTTGGCATTACCCTTCGGCGGAACTCCGTACTTCCAGCGCACGTCGTCATCAACACGGTGCCAGTCGGAATCGTTGAAGGGGGGATTGGCGAGGACAAACTGGGCTTTGAGGTCTTTGTGGAGGTCGCGCCGGAAAGTGTCGGCTTGCTCCGGGCCAAAGTCAGCTTCGATGCCGCGAATGGAAAGGTTCATGATGGCAAGGCGGCGGGTAGTGGCGTTGCTTTCCTGCCCGTAGATGCTCAGGTCGCCTATGCGTCCACCATGCTCAAGAACGAATTTTTCCGACTGCACGAACATACCGCCGGAGCCGCAAGCCGGGTCATAAATGCGACCCTTGTAGGGAGCGAGCATTTCAACAATCAGACGGACGATGCAACTGGGGGTATAGAACTGCCCGCCGTTCTTGCCTTCTGCACTGGCGAATTGGGTCAGGAAGTACTCGTAAACCCGGCCCAGCAAATCCACCGAGCGGTGAGATTTTGGATCCACGCCTTCCTGCGGCGAAGCGATCAGTAAAATCGTACCGATCAGATCGATCAATTCGCCGAGGCGGTGCTTGTCGAGTCCAGGGCGGGCGTAGTCCTTGGGAAGGACGCCCTTCAGACGTTGATTGTCGCGCTCCAATGCGACCATGGCATCGTCCACGACTTTGCCGATGGTGGGTTGCTTGGCACTGGCTTGAAGATATGACCAGCGCGCTTCCTTGGGCACCCAGAACACGTTTTCAGCACGGTATTCGTCGGCATCTTCGGGGTTGGAACCTTCGTAGTCGCCTTTGCCCGCAATCAGCTTGACGCGCATTTCCTCGAAGGCGTCCGAGATGTATTTGAGGAAGATCAAGCCAAGGACAACGTGCTTGTATTCCGCTGCGTCCATGTTGTTCCGCAGTTTGTCAGCAGCCAGCCATAATTTGGCTTCAAAACCGAGATTCGCACCGGTTTCCTTCCGGGTTGAAGCCTCCTTCTTTGGAGGGGTGGCTTCCAGCGATTCTTTGGCTTTCCGGGTACCGGGCATTATGGCCTCTTGGAGGTGGACAGCCGGTTAAAATAGCTCCGGGACGGGGGGAAGGGTGTCAGGAATTGAGGGAAAAGCAGCGGGGCTGCAATGGCCTCCTAAACGGTTCCCCGGAAACAGGCAGCACAGGCAGTATCGGAACAGCCCCCAGTCTGATGCGGCATTCGATAATAAGCGTCTTGTATTTCGCAATATTTTCGATTCCATGCCTGCCCGCACCAAATCCAGAATTTGTAAACGGGTTTCAGAGAATTCGATTTTCGCGATTTCAGAAAACCACGTAATCGTGCGAAAAAACATCACGGAAGGACGCAGAATGAGTATGGCCAGCCCCGAATACTAGCTCTACTTGTCAAGTTTTAATCACTACTATTAAATAACATTATTGAATATGTTTATTTATGGTTTTAAGTCAATATTAATGGATATTAACCGTTTTTTGATAATGATGAATCACTTGAATGTTTTATT
>CANJPX010000200.1 GCA_947476185.1 Bacteroidota bacterium | reverse complement strand
CAAACAGTTTTTCATTTATACAAATTACAAGGTATTGAAGGGTTGATTTACCTTCTTGTATTGCGGGGTGCAGGTTGTCTGCATAATTTTTTCACTCCAACCTATGATGTTTTTATGGTTTTTGATTTTTTTAGCGGAATGAAACCTAGCTTTCAGTAATTACTACTACCCGTTCTCTACCGCCTTTATTAATTATATTGCGGTAGATTGGTTAGAAGCCTTCCCAATAAGGAGGGAGTAAGCTCATTTTTACTGATTTTTACAATCAAGACTGCATAGCGCAAGTAAAACAATATATTATTCATGGTGATAGTACAAATGGAAGGGGGACTGGGTAATCAAATGTTTCAGTATGCCTTATACTTGAACTGTAAGGCAAGGGGCGTTAATGCAAAATTGGATGTTTCAAAATATGACAGCGAATTTTCACATAATGGATATGAACTCGAAAAAATATTTAGTATTAACGAAAAATATTGTTCTGCTGGAGAGAAATTAATCATTAAGCCTTTGAGTAAACTGTTGCATCTTTTGGTAAATCACTCGTATAAGGAAAAAAAAGAATGGCAATGGAAATATCAGCAGGATGTTGCAAGTATTAAATTTGGATTTATAAAAGGGTATTGGCAATCAGAAAAATATTTCATTACAATTGCTGAAACCCTGAGAGATAAATTTAAATTCCCCCCCATGCAGGATATAGTCAATAAAAAGTTGCTGGATAAAATCAACCAGGTTAATTCAGTGAGCTTGCATATTAGAAGAGGTGATTACTTACTAGGACAGAATGCCGCTTCACTCGGGATTGGTTATTATGAGCGTTCTATTGTATTTATCAATGAAAAACTGAATCAGCCACACTATTTTATTTTTTCAGATGATATTGAGTGGGCTAAGCAAAACATACAGGTGACGAATGGAGAATTTATTGATTGGAATACTGGATCTAAAAGCTTTGTTGATATGCAGCTGATGAGTGAGTGCAAGCATAATATTATAGCCAATAGTTCATTTAGTTGGTGGGGGGCATGGTTAAATAGTAATTCAACTAAAATTGTAATTTCACCAGCGCAATGGATGCCACATATGGAGGGAACTGCTGATGCAATTCCTGAAAATTGGATTCAATTGCCGGCAAATTTTCAATAAATAAATTTTCTTAAAGTGAATAGTAGGGTATCCCAATTGGTAAATTAAAGCAAATCAAATAAATATGAAAAATCTATATAAAACATTTTGCAGCTACATTGTTTGTCGTCAAAATTTGAAAGAAATTCAAAGACAGAAAGGAAAGGATTCAACTTTTCCCTTTGGTAAAAATCGCTGGATATTAAAAGAAAGATTTGAAGAATCCGGAACCATGTCTGGCCATTATTTCCATCAGGATCTTTATGTGGCAAGTCAAATTTTTAAGCATGCACCAGTTAAACATGTGGATATAGGATCTAGGACGGATGGATTTGTAGCCCATGTTGCGGTTTTCAGAGAAATTGAAATTTTTGACATTCGGGAGCAAACAAAAAAAGTAAAGAATGTTATTTTTAATAAAGCTGACTTAACCCAGTTGCCAGAAAATTTAAAAAACTATTGTGATTCTATTTCTTCTTTGCATGCAATCGAACATTTTGGCTTAGGAAGATACAATGACACCATCGATTATTATGGATACCTAAAGGCTATTGCCAATATTGTGGAAATATTGCAACAAGGTGGAAAATTTTATTTTTCTGTTCCCATTGGAAAACAGCGTATAGAATTTAATGCGCATCGTGTTTTTTCAGTATCTTATTTGATTGAATTACTCGCTACCAATTTTGAGATTAATCGGTTTTCCTATGTCAACGATGCGGGTGATTTTTTCGAGTCGGTTGAACTGACGGAAGCGGGAATCGAAAACAATTTTGGCTGTTGGTATGGATGTGGAATTTTTGAATTGACTAAAAAATAATAATTCAATTTTGTAATGATAAAAGTGCTGGAATTAAATTTTGAAAGAGGTTGGAGGGGGGGAGAGCGACAAATTATCTATACCCTGCAAGGATTTAGAAATACAGGCATTTCAAGTCATCTTATTTGTAGAAAAGGGTACCCACTTGAAGCGGCTGCATTAAATGCAGGGTTTACAGTAGATTCATTTAATTCAATTTTCGGAGTAGTTTTTTTTCTGATTACCAAGGGTAAAAATTTCAATTGCATTCATGCACAAACATCTCATATACTTACCTATTGTGTATTTACAAAGTTTTTTCATGGGGCCAAAGTTATTTATACCAGAAGGGTCAACTTTGTACAAAAAGGCTATTTTACTAAATTGAAATATCTTTTTACCGATAAAATTATTGCAATCAGTGAGGCAATACAAGAATGCGTAACGAGCTTTTGTGGCAGAAATGATATTGAAGTAATGTCAGATATTGTAGTAAAAAGTGAACCTAATGAATCGTTGATTTCTAACATCGTGGCGAAGTTGCCAATCAATCATCGGCATATTATTGGTGCCACCTCGGCGCTAACTCATGAAAAGGATCCTTTTACAATGATTGATGCCATTAAAAAATTATCGGAGACAAGAGATGATTTCGTTATTCTTCATTTTGGTTCAGGTGATTTGCAAGCGTCAGTTCGAAAAAAAATAATGGAATATGAGCTAGATAAAGTTTATTTCTTAATGGGTTTTGAAGAAAATATGGAATCGGTATTTTCTGTTTTTGAAGTCTTTGTTGTTACCTCCATTCAAGAAGGCCTTGGTAGCAGTGTTTTAGATGCTTTTATGAATCGTATTCCTGTTGTTTCCACTAATGCCGGAGGCTTACAGAATTTGCTTCGAGATGATAGAGGAATTCTTGTTGAAGTGGGCGATAGTAGTTCAATTGCTGAAGGAATAGCTCGAATGCTTGATAATGACCCTAAAAAGGAATTGTATATTGAGAATGGTTTTAATTATGCAAATCGCTATCACAGTATGGAGTACATTACCGATAAATATATAAATTTGTTAGAAAGTTTATTAGCTGTCAATTAATCACTAATTAAAAGGTTTCATTTGTCTGTTATTTCATTCAATACTTTCAACCACTTATGCTGGCATCTGTAGTAATTTCATATTATAAAAATATTCCTAATTTAGAGATTCTATTGTTAGCATTGAACAATCAATCTTCAAAGAAAACTTTTGAAGTAATTGTTTCAGAAGATGATGACGCAATTGAAACAACAAATTTTATTAGCGCTCAGCAGTCTTTACTTTCATTCCCCTTGATTCATGTTTCTCAATCCGACGAGGGTTTTAGAAAGTGCAAAGCGCTGAATAGGGCAATTGCTGCCAGTTCAACTGATTTTATTATTTTTTTAGATGGGGATTGTATTCCACATCGGCATTT
>CANJPX010000199.1 GCA_947476185.1 Bacteroidota bacterium | reverse complement strand
TGCTCGTCCCAGGCGCCGTAAGACCAGGCCGCATTGCCATCCCCATCCGCGGAGGAATGCTCTGAGGAAGCACTGCAGCCACCATAGTTCCAAACGGGATTTGGCTCGTCGTCGCTGCCCCATCCTTCGCACTTGCTCTTGCTGCTGGTGTTCAGTTCTTCCGCGCTCTCAGAGCCGCAGATGCTCTGAACAGTGCTCGCTGCGTCCCAGTCCGCGTCCGAGTCCGCTTCAGACTCTGGTGCCTGTCCGAAGGTCGGCACGAGGTCCTTGTGAGCCGCAACGCTGGCCGTCACAGAACTGTAGCACGGCGCCAGCCACAGCGGATCGTCAGGGAAGGGCTTCGGGCAGTTAGTCGGATACCCATGGGAGTGCGACACTAGTCCGACTGGTTTACCCCAGTCCTCCTTGTCGTCATCCTGAGGCTTGGACTGAGCAAAACTACTCTTGTCTCTTTTCGTGCCATCGCTCTTGAAGGCCTCTTCGTCGTGAGAGAACTTGCACTTATCGCCGTAGAAACAAGACTCACCCCGCTTAAGAAAACTGCAGAGCTTGTCCTTCGGATCGCCTTTGCCGCTACCCTTGGCGTTGTAGCTTTTGCCATTGCCCTTGGCCTGGGCATGGACAGCATGTACAGCAGCTTCAACAGCGGTCTTGAGGGCCTCAGCAGCATCTTTTTCCTGCCGAGACTTTGCAACAACAGCCTTGTCGTGCGAGTACCAGCACTCCGCACCTTGGCTGCACTTGCCTTTGTCACGAAACTCGTAACACGCCCACTTGCCAGGAGCATGGACGCCTGCAGGTCTGTCCTCGCCCTCATCACCGCTTCCTTCGTCCTTCGGGGTTGGACAGTAAGCGTTTGGGAACGAGTTCAAAGCTTTGCCGCCTTGTTTGAGGGACTCGATCTCCAGGCACACTTCGTGGCATTCTTCCCATGAGGCCGCTCGGCGACTGATGCGTCCGCCATTGCCGTCAGGCCAAGCCCGCATGTCATGCTGCACTTCGGCGGCTGAAGCCGGACCGATCTTTGAAAGGTAGTTTAACATTAACTCTCTGTCACTGCGAGCGAGCCCCACGGTCTCCAGCTCCGCAAGCGCGCTTTCCCATCGAGGCTCGAAGTCCAAGGCACTCATTTTGCCTTTAGTCAGGTTATCCCATTCGGATAACACTCGCATCTCTTTCTCCATGGGGCCTTCTATGAACCGCATGAGTTTAGCACGGATGATGGAAAGCACCATGCCAGGGTCCTTGTCGACATTTCCGAGAAGGCGATGCTTTTTGTGCAGCACTTGGTACGTCTTCTCTCTGGACCCTTTCAAGCATCCCGCAAGCACCTTCAGCCGCTCTCGGTCGGCCATGCCGTCGCCATCATTAGCGAGGTTACAGGTCTCGTCAAACTTGTTGAAAAATTCTTCGACTTCCCTGCAGTCCGGGCCGTCATCCGTCAGTCTGGGCCACTGAATCGTGGGATTGACTCTGATGGTGGCGGACAACTTTTTCTTGTTGTTCTGGCCTTCACTCATGAGCTGCATCAAGGCCTTTGTCTGTGCTTGCATGGCCTCATGGAGGGCATCATCCCGAGCAGAGGGCGAGACGCTAACATTGTCGAGGTCTCTGCTCTGTTCACGAGGCGTCCTGAGACCACCGTCATGACTCGCTACCCTATCCCGCCCGCGCGGCGTCCGGAGACCGCCGTTGAGAGGCGCGCTTACACCGCTTGCGCTGCGCTTAGGTTGTGGGGTAGCGACTGGGGTCGGATTCATGACGCGCTGCGTGAGAGAAGGAAAAGCTTTGTCAGGGGTTGGGTCTTTGGAGTTAGTGGCTGTGGAAAACAAGTTCTCTGTGTTCTTGCTTGCCCGTTGACCTCTAGCCCTCAACAACTCTATAAGCACTCTAGACATAATCTCTCTCTCATCCTCTTGCAACTCTTCAGTCATCAACACATCTGACCACTGATTCTTCAGAAACGTAACCTGACTGTCACCCGCCAAACCATGCAGAAACAACATGTACTCACCCCTAACCTTAATTTCGATGAGTTCCTGTTGCGACACCGGGTCCGCATGCATGGCGATGACAGTCGCGATCCTGTCGATCCGCGAAGAAAACACTGGCAGCGTCTCTTTGATCGGATCGATGTCCATGAGCAAACGTCTCCGCAACTCCTCAGCGCCAGGACGGCCGCTAGAGGCTGTGTCGGCATACTGCGACCGACTGCCTCCGCCAAGCCTGGCTGGGGTTGCTGCTTCCTCCCGTTCACCAAGGAGCGAAGAGATCTCGGGCAGGTTGGCATCCAAGTTGAACTTGCCCAGCTCCGCACGCCAATCTGGGCCATGGACGCCTTCCATTACCAGCCTCCACATCGTGCTCTCCTCAGCGATGGTAGTGGTGGCGGCGTCACCTCGGCGGATTGCTGGACGGCGACCTTCACCGGCCCGCCAGGCCTGCCACGCCTTCCACGGCATGAGGTCTGGCCCTTCGAAGTCGTCTTCAGCGATAGCTGCCAACATCTCGTCAGCATTGGCGAACATCGCCATCCCACTGCTGTAAGCGCAAACACTCACCGATCAGCTTGCTGCGCCACCAGGCCGCAAGTAATGCAGTGAGATTCCCGGAACAGCCCCCAACTGTGGTGCTGCGGGTTTGCCCGAAGGGCAATGCAAAGCGGGTACAAACAATGCACAAGTGCGGCCTCCACTGAGTGCCCGCACGGAAAACCAAGCACCACTTTTATAGCGCACAGGCAGTGGGCGGCACCAGTTCACTGGCCGCTCCACAAAGGATGCAGGACTCCGCCCGCACTGTAGCTGTCTCCGCAGCTATGAAACGGCTGCACTCCGGCAGCAGTGTATTGCAACGGCTAGGCCTCAACAGGCACACGCACAAAACACACACACACAACGCAACTAAACAGTTGCACAAGTCGTAAAACCAACGGCACCTCAAGCACACCGGCTTGAGCCAAAAGGATGGGGCACACAAACCTTAAAGTTGTGCCCGCACCCTTAAAGCACAAGCAACACATCATGCAGACTGCAGCCTACCTAAACATGCGCCTAAGACTGTAGCATGGTTGAAACAAGCAAAACGACCTATCTACAGCCTGCGTGCAACAAGCACCGCATGTTCTCCTCGTACCAGCTGTCATGCAGCCGTCACATGAACTGCAACACTTATAAACAAAGCAGTTACCATCACAGTCGCCCCCATGCCGATATCGGCACAAGTGCGCTGCATGGCAACACAGACACAGCACACGCCCGAAGGGTCTCAGTGCTCACATCCCCACTGCTCGCCAGACGATCCATTGCGTCACTGGCGCCCCCAAGCCGCCGATAGGCACCCTTTGCGGCCAAGCCAAGGAAGGTCCAGCAGGCGTCGCCGGCCAGTAGTAGTGCTTCACCGCGA
>CANJPX010000198.1 GCA_947476185.1 Bacteroidota bacterium | reverse complement strand
CCAGCATTAGGCAGTGAAATTCGTAAGAAACGTCCGGCAGTCATTGTGAGTAATGATGTTGCAAATACAATGATGAACCGTGTGCAAGTTGTACGAGGCGTATGTTACGGTTGCAAATAAAAAAGGCAAAGCAATGGCGGATCAACTTACTACTGCTGATAAGCAGCGATTTAGTGGTTACATTGGCAGTATTTCTGAACAGGAAATGCAGCAACTTGATAATCCGATCTTAATCCAATTAGGCATTAAGAAGTGATAGCTAACCTCTTTCTTTCCTGTTAAAAATGAATTGCACTTATTAGTTGAATCTAAGATTAATTTGAAGTGGCATTAATAAAATTATTATTATTTTACTTAAATATTTTATTTTTAATTAAGAGCTTTTTTTAATTCAAAAATTCTTTTACTATAATTTTCTTGTATGCAACTTTCATTATCTGAGCATGCTCTAATTAACTTTATAAACTGTATTTGTTCATGCTTTAATTGTTCGGTATTAGAAGATATCATTCTTACTTCTTTATAAGTTTTGCTTAATTCAATGTCAAGAGTCGATAGTTTAGATGAATTACATATTACCTTTTCAGAAGGAATTGATGCTTTGTTACAATCAAAACTTGCAGTGTAGACAGGACTGGATATTTTTTCTATTTCAGAATTATTTTTGGTGTTTTCTGTTAATTCTTTAGCACGGTTTATGTTCGATATGGAGTTTTCTTCTTCTGAATCAAGGTCTTTTATTTTTTCATTCTTAGCTATCTTATTATTACTAATAGCATCCTTACTTTTATTGGAATCACTCATCTCTTCCTTTTTTTCTTGCTCTCTTATAAAATTTTCCTCAATATCATTTTGATAAACGACTTGTTGATCGATTACGGATCTTTTATCAATTTCAGTAGTAGATAATGAATGCACATTAGAATCACTAACAATGGTTTGAGTAAATGCAGGTTTCCATTTACAATCGCCATATATCTTTTTTAATGATTGCGAATTCAAATCTATTTTAATAATTGGAGTGCCTTTTACTGTAGGTAATTTTATGTACCATTCATTCGATGTAAAAAATTTATCCGTTTGATAATCAACTAAATGCTCAGGCTGAAAACCTAGACCTAATGACATAAAAGCTTTAGTTTCTGGATTTGAATTTGAATTTATTACTATTGGAGCATTTTGTCCGATACCGCTAGGTAATGTATGGTCTACATTCATATAAATTACATTTGAATACCACTTACGATTACTATCAGTAAAATCATAATTATAAACACCATAATTAATTATTGAATTGCCATTTCTTGTTGTAATTGTACTGCCTCGTGAATTGTCTCCTGGAAACACAAATCCAGATGACCAGTCGAGATCAAACTCTAAAGATTCATAATTACCATCAACTATTTTTGATGAATTTGACTTAATTACCAAAATAAAATCGCCATCACTACAGACCATATTTAACGTAAACTGAATATTTGGAAATTCTTTATCTTTTAATTGCGTCGATGCTACTAGCTGTTTTTCAAGGGAGTTTTGATTGATTTTCTCTTTAAGTGACCATTGATCTTTTATACCGTCATCTTTAGATTTCATATTAACCATAAAAAAAAAGCCCAGCACAAAACAAATTAAATAATACATTACATCTATTCTCCTTTTTTCATAATTTTATATTTAGCATCATGAATTTTTATTTGATTCAAGGTAGGTAAATTTAAAAACCTTCCACCATTTGATAAGAGAGTTACAACACCAACTGAAGAGTCAATAACCATAACATCTTCTATTTTTCCACTTATTGAAATAATATCGTTTGTATAGATTTTTTCGCCATTGTAATATCTAAAAACCAAATCAATTTGTGTTGCTACCAAATCAGAATTATAGCTGCGCACAACCGTACATATTATTGATTCGCTTTTAATTTTTTTTACAATACATTTCCATTCTATTATCTGAGATCTATTAATTACATCATAAATTATTTGATTTGTTATATTTATATACTCTTCTTCTTTTCTAGTTCCTTCTACTACACCTTTCATTTTCGGAAGAGTTGACATATATAAAACAAAATCTTCTACTTTATTAAAAAAATTAATGCGTTTTTTTTCTTCTTCCTCTTTCTGCCTGACTTCTATTTCTTTTTGATGAATTTCAATCTCTCTTTGTTTAATCTCTTGCTCTTTTTCATTAATTTTTCTAACTTGCACATCTGATTTTTTTAATATATTTTTATATACTCTTTGTCCATACATTGAATTATATTCGTTATTTTCTGATATTTTGATAATTTCAGTTTTTTCCGTATTATTCAATGGTCTTTTTTCAACTATTCCATTTAATTGATTCACCCTATCATATAAACTAGATAAAAATTGCTCTCTTTTTGTTTTTTCAATATAATTTTTCAATTCATTGAATCTAATTTGTGCAGGCTCATATCCATTTTCTGCAAGAGCAGCATATTCATTTAGTAAAAAACTGTAATTATTATTATTTTTTTCTTCTTGAAGTAGTTGATTCATTTTAGAACTATTAGCACTACAACCCAAAAGTAAAAAAATCAACTGAAAAACTATATATCTGTATTTAATCATACCTTTATAATTGCCCAAGTTAATTACCATTTATAAATTCGTTATACAATACTATAACATTTATTCTTATATGGTCATTTATCTTTAAATCCTACATAAAAACCTCCTGTTGCACTTATGCCCTGCGCGGGAAAACGCGAAAGACGCTCAATAATATAAGGTATGAATTCATCAAAAGCTTTTAATATCCCCCCCCCCTTACTTATCATCTGTAGATCTGAAATCTGAATTAATCCAAAATATTCAATTCCAAATAATGTAAGCACGACTAAACCTACCATCAATAAAGCAAATGACAATAATTTTCTTATAATTTTACCTACAGCATAACCCAAAAGAAAAGGGGCGCCAAACCTCAACCCTAATTCGTTAGCCGATAAAATATCTTGGTTTTCCATTATGTTAGTTCAAGTTTCCAAAAATGTGATATTGTAACATAGTTCAACTCCTCTCGTAATCATTGGTCAGGTGAAAAATTTCTGTTTTAAGTTCATCAAAAATCACACCATTTTGTGTTATGTTAGCAATAATAAAAAACAATGAGACCTTTGCACGAAGTCTGTAAAAAAAGCATAAAAATGAGATAATAAAGCAAAGAAAATCATCTGAACTAGGACATTAAGATGGCTTGGAAAAACTTACAACAAACGACATTGCTAAGTAGGTGACCATAAGTCATTTAACATTTTTTTAGCTGAAATTGATGGTGTATTTTTTACCTACATTGGCAAGAATATCGTACAAACTATCATCAAGTGCTTTAAATGAGTCATAAGCAGAAAATGGCATCCATTCGTATTTGATTT
>CANJPX010000197.1 GCA_947476185.1 Bacteroidota bacterium | reverse complement strand
CATCGCGGCGTCGGGTAATTACACGGCGGCCACGAGCGCAGCGGCGACGATCACGATCACGCCAATCGCGCCGACGGTTGTCGCGACCGGTGGCACGTTCCCGTATGACGGCCAGGCGCACGGCGGTTCATGCGCGGTGAGCGGTCTGAACGGTGCGTCGCTTTCCGGCGCCACTGCCAGCTACAGCGGCGGTTCGGCTCCGGTGAATGCGGGCACCTCAACAGTGACGTGCTCCATCGCGGCGTCGGGTAATTACACGGCGGCCACGAGCGCAGCGGCGACGATCACGCCAATCGCGCCGACGGTTGTCGCGACCGGTGGCACGTTCCCGTATGACGGCCAGGCGCACGGCGGTTCATGCGCGGTGAGCGGTCTGAACGGTGCGTCGCTCGCGGGCGCCACTGCCAGCTACAGCGGCGGTTCGGCTCCGGTTGATGCGGGCACCTCAACGGTGACGTGCTCAATCGCGGCGTCGGGTAATTACACGGCGGCCACGAGCGCAGCGGCGACGATCACGATCACGCCAATCGCGCCGACGGTTGTCGCGACCGGTGGCACGTTCCCGTATGACGGCCAGGCGCACGGCGGTTCGTGCGCCGTCACTGGGTTGGGCGGGACCTCGCTCGCGGGTGCGACGATCAGCTACAGCGGCGGTTCGGCTCCGGTTAACGCCGGCAGCTCAACGGTGACGTGCTCGATCGCGGCCTCGGGTAACTACACGGCGGCGACGAGCGCACCGGCGACGATCACGATCACGCCGATTGCGCCGACGGTGGTCGCGACGGGCGGCACGTTCAACTACGACGGCACGGCCCACGCGGGTTCGTGCGCGGCCACGGGTCTGGGCGGCGCCTCGCTCGCGGGCACGACCATCAGCTACAGTGGCGGTTCGGCTCCGGTCAACGCCGGCAGCTCAACGGTGACGTGCTCGATCGCGGCGTCGGGTAACTACACGGCGGCGACCAGCGCACCGGCGACGATCACGATCAACAAGGTGGCTGCCGCCTGCACCGTCACGGCTTACACCGTGACCTACGACACGGCGGCCCACACGGCGACCGGCTCGTGCATCGGCGTACGGGGCGAGACATTGGCGGGTCTGAACCTGACCGCCACAACGCACACGAATGCTGGGAACACCACCGACGCGTGGACGTTCACGGACGTGACGGGTAACTACTCGAACACGAGTGGTTCGGTCGCCGATGTGATCAAGAAGGCGCCGACGAAGACGACGCTGGCGATCAGCTCCACCGTGGCCGCCGCGGGCGCTCCAGTGACCCTGACAGCCACAGTGGTGTCGGTGCTGCCGGGCGCGGGTATCCCGAACGGGACGGTGACCTTCACTGAAGGCGCCACGGTTCTGGGCACCTCGACTGTGAACCCATCCGGTGTCGCGACGCTCACGACCACCACGCTCTCGAATGGTCCGCACGCCATCACGGCGACCTACAACGAGAGCGCGAACTTCCTGTCGAGCACGTCGAACACGGTGTCCACGTTGATCTACGGCTTTGCGGCCGGTGGCGGGACCTTCGTAATCTCGGACACGAACGCGACCATGGGCAAGCTGGTCAACTTCTGGGGCTCACAGTGGGAGAAGAACAACATTCCGACCGGCGGAGCGTCGAATGCCAGCTTCAAGGGCTTTGCGATCACACCGGCGGCTCCGGCAGCAGGCCAGACGTTCACGTCTGCGCCTGGTAACTCAGCGCCGCCGCCAGCGGGGGTGCCGCAGTACCTCGGCATCATCGTGACGAGCAAGGTGACCAAATCTGGCTCGAACATTACGGGCACGATCGTGTCGCTGGTGGTGGTCAAGGTGGATCCGGGTTATGCAGGTGATCCGGGTCACGCGGGCAACGGCACGATCGTCGCCGTCATCCGCTAGGACCGAGCGAGAGCTTACGATTCACGTAGCGGGCGCCCGGAGAGATCCGGGCGCCCGTTCTTCTTTGCAGGCATGGGCGGCCACGGTGTGCGCGCCCAACGTCAACAGCGTCAAGCGAAACAGGAAGCGCCTGTTTTTTACTGGAGTTGACAGATGAGGTTTCTCTCGTTTCCGCGTGGTGCGATAGTTGTAATCGCCTTCCTGGCTGCTTTCGCCACAGCCGCTCATGTGTTTGCTCGACAGGGAGATCCTGACCTTAAGCGACGGCTCGAGGCGCTCGAGAACGCCCAGCGGTCAATGGTCAAGGACCTTCAGGAGATCAAGGCGATGCTGCAAGGGCGTGGCGCTCCACCGCCCCAGGCGCCCGCACAGGCCCCGCTGGCGGGTCAGGGCCCGGAGTTGGACCAAGTCATCTCGATCGCGGGTAGGCCCCTCAAGGGCCGCTCTGAGGCCAAGCTGGTCATCGTCGAGTTCTCCGACTTTCAGTGTCCGTTCTGCGGAAAGTATTCGAGGGAGACGTACCCGCAGGTAATGAAGGAGTTTGTGGAGACGGGCCGCGCGCAGTACGCGTACCTGCATTTCCCCCTTGAGCGGTTGCACCCAAATGCCATGAATGCCGCCCAAGCAGCTGAGTGTGCGTTCGGCCAAGGGAAGTTCTGGGAGATGCATGACCGACTGTTCGCAAATCAGAACGCGCTGGGACTTCCACAGCTCGCGCTCTACCAGCAAGGGCTGGGCATGAATCCCACAACGCTCAAAAACTGTATCGGCAGTGCGCAGGTTGTTGCACGCATCAAAGCGGATTTGGACTTGGGAGCGCGCGCTGGGATGACCGGCACGCCGGGCTTCTTCATAGGACAGATGCTCAAAGGCGGCCAGGTTCGGCTGTTGCGCCGCTTCAAGGGCGCCGTGCCATTGACGACGTTCAAGGCTATGATCGATGCAGTCGCGGCTTTGCCACTGGCCAAGTAGAGCGGCCACTCCAACGGGGAACGCGCTTTTCTTGCACTGTTCCGGTGCAGGTGTTGACACGGTGGCTCGGTACTTGTAATCTCGAAAGTCCTGAGTGAGTCGTTGGTCCTGCCTGTAAGGCAATCCGCGAAGTCGTAAGGGAAGCAAAAAAAGTTGACGCAGGGCAAAATAAGCGTTGACACGGTCGAAAGGCCGTTATAAGTTTGGAAGGTTCCCCTGACGAGGATTTAGTCAACGGCGGGGGCGGATTCGAAGGGAGACTTCGGATCTGGTAAAGCCGGTTCTTTGAAAACTAGATAGAACGTGCAAGCATCACAACCCGTCGAGTATCAGCGGGTGGATATCTGGCGAGCAATCGTCAGTTAAAACCACCTTACTTGACACAAAGAAGTATCCGAAGAGCCAATAAAATGGCTCTCGAGTGAATTTAACTTGAGAGTTTGATCCTGGCTCAGAATCAACGCTGGCGGCGTGCCTAACACATGCAAGTCGAACGCGAAAGTGGAGCAATCCATGAGTAGAGTGGCAAACGGGTGAGTAACGCGTGGGCGACCTGCCT
>CANJPX010000196.1 GCA_947476185.1 Bacteroidota bacterium | reverse complement strand
TGGCAACAGACTATTTGCTTTCGGGTCATCCGTCGGGTAACACTGACTTGATTATAGAATTAGTCGGTGTGAATGCAGCAACTTTAGATTTTGCGAATATAGTAGCATAAAAAGTTGTTTTAGTTAATCGGTAGGATAAGGCTCCGGCAATTGCGCCGGAGCCTTTTTTTTTGGGAATTATTAATGAATGAAGTAATTGAATCAATACTTAACGAGGCTGCGAAAGCTGAAGCAGAGTCTACCGTTTCAGACGCCCTGAATATTCTTAAAGAAGGCGCTTTAAAATATCCAACTAATGATCAAATTCAATTTCAAATAGGTCGATTGGCAGCGCGAGCTAAGGCATGGGGTGTCGCCTTAAGCCATTATCAAAAAATTTCAGAAAGGCATGATAAATTGCCGCCTGATGTTGCGCTTGGTATGGCGCAGTGTTTATTGGGGTTAAAGCGAACAGCTCGGGCCAAGGAATTGTTTGATGCGTTAGATAAAAAAGCGCCACAACAAAATAAAGAGGTATTAGTGGGTTTGGCAGTCTGTAGCCGACATTTAAAAGACTTGGTTGCTGCTGAAGCTTATGTCAAGAAAGCGTTAGTGTTGGATGCAGGTTTCCAGCCGGCTCATCATGCGTTAGCTGAAATTATCTTGGATTTAGACGCCAAGGACAAAAGTGGTCAAGCCCTTGTAGCCCTTGAGTTTAATGTGCTGCGAGAAGATCTCTATAATGAGTCACTTGATCTTTGGATGAAATTTTTAGTTGACACCAACCGTCAAAAATATATGCAGGATACCTTAGAATCGCTTGCTAAGCGGTTTCCCAAAAAGGTGGAGTTTATTTTTGGTTTTGGAGTGGCATGCAACCGTGCAGGCGAAATCACCTTGGCTAGACCTGCGATACAAAAGGCCGATGCGTTATTGCCAGATAATGGAAAGATACTTTATGAATTAGGCTTAGTTGAAAGAATAGCCGGCAATGTTGAGCTGTCTAAACAGCTTATCAAACGATCTTTGCAATTACGACCAGACTTCCCTGCAGGTATTAGAACGTATGGGATTGATCACAAATATAGTTATGGCGATGAGGAATTTAGTCGCTTAAATAAATTAGCGGCCAATTTGGCCGATATGCCCTTAGATGATCAGGTTCAAATCCATTATGCGTTAGGAAAAGCGTTTGACGATGTCGTGGAACTTGACGCCTCGTTTATGCATTATGCGATAGGTGGTGTAAAGAAGCGGAAGGAGGAAAACTATAATGAGAAGGCGAATATACGCTTATTTAGTTTACTAGAAAGCCTAATAACCAAAAAATTAATTGATAAGGAAGGTTCTACCGGTTGCGTTAGTGATGTTCCCGTATTTATTCTGGGTATGCCCCGTTCAGGCACAACGTTAATGGAGCAGATTTTATCGTCTCACCCCGATATATTCGGTGCGGGTGAATTAAAAATGCTTATGTCAGTATTTGAGAATATTGATATTGGTGGCGGAAGGCGTTTGCGTATGGGAGATATTGAACCGGCCTTTCCTTATGAAACAAATGCTGGATATGCGGATAGAGGTCAGCATTATATTGATCAAATTCAGCGTTTAATTCCTGAGGGACAGTCCTATAAGCGTATTGTAGATAAGATGCCGGGTAATTTTAATTTTGTGGGGTTAATACATATGATACTCCCGAATGCAAAAATTATTCATAGTCGACGGCATCCAGTCGAAACGTGTCTATCTTGCTACAGAATACATTTTTCAGAAGGTCAGCAATGGTCATACCATTTGCGTGAACTGGGAAGATACTATCGGCGATATTGGAATCTGATGAAGCATTGGCGTGAAGTAATGCCGGGAGTAATGTTAGAAGTGCGGTATGAGGATAATGTTGCTGATGTTGAAGGTCAGGCTAGAAAACTGATCGAGTATCTTGATTTGCCTTGGAATGACAATTGCCTCAATTTTTATGATACAGACCGTCCTGTGAAAACCGCAAGTGCTACGCAGGTTAGGAAACCTATCTATACAACATCGACTAATCGGTGGAGGAAATATGAACACTATTTAGGACCTTTACTTGAAGAAATCGGAGATATTGTCGAGGAGTACGAGGCTGAGATTGCCCATCTTATGCCCAAGAACTGACCATTCTTAGATTGCTTGAAAATAGGTATAGTACTTGCGGGGAATGTTTTTTTTGTGAAAGATTGTTCCGTGCATCCTGCTTAAAAGTCAGCAAAATATACGCGACCCCTCATGGCATCGGTTACCTCTATTCGTCTCATTTCACTCGTTACCTGTTTTATTTGAGGAAGGTGGCGAGTGAAGCAATGTTTTTTTCGTGCTTTTGTATGGCCGTTGGGTGGAGTCTAAGTCTCGGTGAGAAAAACCTCATCTAGGAAATAAAAAGGGTATCAACATGGACATAAAATTGGGTTTTGATATATTGCAAGACCGGGTAAAACTTGCGCTAAGTGGCGGGTCTGAGATGTATTTTTTTTGGCTTACACGTCGTCAATGCCTCTCAATAATCAAGGCATGTAAATATGATAATAGTGAGACCAATCAACCTAAAAACACAACCACACAAGGTAAGGCGGCCGTGCAAGTCGAATGGGGCGAAGAGTTGGATTTTAAGTTACCAGAACTGACACTTCGACATGTTACTAAAGGTTTGCGTATAAGTCTGAAAGTTAAAGATGGTTCGCCGATCATCTTATTATTAAAATCAGGTGATCAGGCAGGTCTGAGTCGTAGTTTACGTCAAGTGGCTAATCGTGTGCATTGGGATTTAGACGCAGCTGAAGCACGTATGGCAAGCAATCAGGCAATACAACAAGCATCAAGACAGTTACATTAAAAAACACCTATGAATAGTTTTAAAATGAAAGTTTATTATAGAGGGTCGTTCTATATGAGTGTTGTGTGTTGTTTCTTATCGGTACTGCCTGTGCAGGCAGTTGGTAGAGTTGAAATGTCCTCACCCGGTATTTGGAGCGATCATGTCTATAACTGGCACTATAACCCCAGTCATTTTCCTACTTGGCTAACGGATGAAGCAGCCCGTACTTTGGTTATCGAAGCATCTAAGCAATGGGAAATCTGTGGAATTAAGATGGTTTATCAAGGTGAAACAGTGCGGCCAGCTGGTGCTATGGATCATACTAATGTGATAGGCTGGAGTGTGACGATGCCCAAACAATTACGGGGCATTACCCTCGGCTATGCTAAGCAAGGGCGAATTTTGGAACGTGATATCGCTTTCCGTCCAGACCGTTTGGAGTTTAAACGCCATCCCCGGTTATTGCAAAAAGTCATTACCCACGAATTCGGTCACGCCATAGGCTTGACTCACTCATCTCACTGCGATGATTTGATGACTCTAGCCGCCGATTGCCCGGGACTTGATCCTGAAAAACTGCCTTTGACACTCACTGTGCATGATTTGGAACGGTGCAAAATGTTATATGAGAAGTGAAAAAACTATCTATCTTAGTGCCTAAT
>CANJPX010000195.1 GCA_947476185.1 Bacteroidota bacterium | reverse complement strand
TTCATTTTCGAGTGGAACCACGAATATTCCTTTAGCCATTGGTTTAATATTAATGATGTATCCGCCACTTGCCAAAGTGAAGTACGAACAAATGGGCGAGGTGTTTAAGAATTTAAAGGTCTTAGGAGCTTCTTTATTCTTGAACTGGATTGTTGGGCCAATTTTAATGTTTTTTCTTGCCTTGGCCTTCTTACAAGGCTATCCGGAATACATGATTGGGTTAATACTAATCGGATTAGCGCGATGCATCGCCATGGTTGTGGTTTGGAATGATTTGGCAGATGGAAGTAGAGAATACGCAGCTGGATTAATTGCCTTGAACAGTATTTTCCAAGTGTTATTATACAGTGTGTATGCCTACCTATTCATCACCATATTACCACCAGTATTTGGGTACGAAGGTTTTCAAGTAGATATAAGTATCGGACAAATTGCCCAAAGTGTTGGCATCTATTTAGGAATTCCATTTGCATTAGGGATCATCAGTAGATACACATTAATTGCAATAAAAGGTGAGACTTGGTTCAATGAAAAGTATGTGCCAATTATTTCTCCAATAACCCTTATTTCATTACTCTTTACCATAATTTTAATGTTCAGTTTAAAAGGGGAGTTGATTGTTCAAATTCCTTTGGATGTTGTTAGAATTGCGATTCCATTAGTGATCTATTTTGCGGTGATGTTTGTGGTAAGCTTTTTCATTGGTAAATATTTTGGAGCCGATTATTCGAAGAGTACATCGATTGCTTTTACGGCCACTGGTAATAATTTTGAATTAGCGATTGCTGTAGCCATAGGGGTTTTCGGAATTAACAGCGGACAAGCATTTGCAGGAGTAATAGGTCCATTGGTGGAAGTGCCAGCTTTAATAGCATTAGTGAATGTAGCCTTTTGGTTTAGAAAAAAATATTTTACAAACCCAGCTTAATAATGTTCGATAAAATAAAAATACTGATTGATCAATTGAATATTGATGAAATTTCTGATGAACGAAAAGAAATTTTAAATTCATTAGTAGAGTATATAAAATTAAAAAAATCATCAGGGGAAGAAGTTCAATTGAATTTCATCTGCACGCATAATTCGAGAAGGAGTCACCTTACCCAAATATGGGCACAAACCATGGCACATTATTTTAATGTACCTAAAGTGTATTGTTATTCGGGAGGAACTGAAGCTACAGCCATGTTTTACAAAGTAGCTGAAACCTTAACAGAGCAAGGCTTCCAGATTAATAAGAAAGATGAAAGTACTAATCCAATTTACGAAGTAAAGTACGATGAACAGGTATCACCCATCATCTGCTTCTCCAAAACATTCGACGATCCCTTTAACCCACAAACCAATTTCGCAGCCATCATGACTTGCTCTACCGCCGATGAAGCTTGTCCTTACATCGCCGGAGCAACCAAACGAATCCCTATCCGCTACAACGACCCCAAAGCATACGATAACACCCCTGAAATGGAAGTAAAGTACCGA
Organism: Bacteroidota bacterium; assembly: GCA_947476185.1. GTDB lineage: Bacteria > Bacteroidota > Bacteroidia > 2-12-FULL-35-15 > 2-12-FULL-35-15 > 2-12-FULL-35-15. The sequence continues at coordinate 2,021 of CANJPX010000195.1, read as the reverse complement.
GAAAGAAGTATCGAGATTGCTAGAGAGATGATGTTTGTATTTTCAAATTGTCGAATTGTCGAAGGGTAGAAGAGTCAGACTAAATTTCCGAAGAACCCTAAGTATCGAATATTTATATTTTAAAGAAGAATCGGTGAAATGAATTGAATAGAAAGCAGTCAGTGAAAGCCGTTATTCTGATCTATATTATTGCAATCAAGCGACTTGCTTATTATTCTTTAAAATATGAATATTCAAAAAAGAAGAGTTTTCTTTATAAAATCAACAATAGTATACTTAGGGCGCTTCGGCAAGATATCGAAATGTCGAATTGTAGAAGGGTCGAAGAGTCAGACTAAATTTCCGAAGAACAAAAAGTATCGAATAGTAGTGTTTTAGAGAAGAATCGGTGAGATGAACTTTTTTTTCACTATTGTTAATTTTATAAATAAAAAAGCAAGTCAGTTCAACAGATTAATAATAAGTTGAATAACGGCTTTCAATGACTGCTTTCTACTTAGATCATCACCTCGTTTTCTTTATAAAATCAACAATAGTATACTTAGGGCGCTTCGGAAAATTAGTGCAATCTTCCCCAAGAACCCAAAGTATCGAAATCGTGAAGCAATTAATTAAAATATGAAAAAAGTAGAAAAAATCACGATTCAGCGGAGCGAAGCGTAGCTAATTGTAGAATTGTCAAACTGTCGAAATGTAGAAAAGTTGAATAAACTTGCCGAAGAGTCCTAAGTCTCGAATATTGGTATTTAGAAGAAGAATTGGTGAGATAAACTAAAAAGAAAGAAGTATTTGAAAGCCGTTATTCTGAATTGGATTATAGCATTGAACTGACTTGTTTATTGTTCTTTTAAATACCAATATTCAAAAAAAAAGAAAAATGCTACTATTCAAAAAAAGAAAAATACTACTATTCAAAAAAAATATTCAAAAAAAAAGAAATTACTACTTCATTATCCTCTCCACATACTCCCCAGTTTCAGTATTAATTTTAAGTTTATCACCAACTTCAACAAACAAAGGAACTTGAACATTAATATTACCCTCAACTTGAGCAACTTTTAATAGCTTCCCTTTTACTCCCATTTCTGTATAAATGGTTTCTAATTCCACATGCTTAGGTAAATCGCCAGCTAAAGGTTTTTCATTATCATCAAAACGAATGGTTAAAATCATTCCTTCTTTTAAAAATTGAATAGCCTCACCGAAAATAGTATTAGGTACTGGTATCTGATCAAATGTCTCTTGGTTCATGCAAATTAGAGAATCCCCTTCAGGATACAGGTATTGCATATCTAATTCATCAACACGAATGATATCCACTTTTTCTCCTGAACGGAAACGAACCTCACTTTGTTTACCAGTTTCCACGTTTCTACACTTTAAAGAATAGATAGCGTTTCCTTTACCTGGAGTAATATGATCGTAATCAATAACCTTTAATAATTCGTTATTGTAGCGTATAAAGGAGTTTTTGCTTAATTCTGAAGTAGTAGCCATGGTTTTTAATTTTGTCAAAGGTAACAAAATAGCTTTTCTTTCACTATTGTTAATTTTATTAAGAAAAAAGCAAGTCGCTTCATAAGAATAATCAAGTTCAGCATAACGGCTTTCACATATTACTTTCTAGCTTCATCATCACTCCGTTTTCTTAATAAAATCAACAATTGTATATCCAGGGCGTTTCGGAAAATCAGTACAAGTTTACCTAAGAACCATTATAATCGAATAGTAGTATTTTGAAGTATAATAGGAGTTATAGTATAAATAGAAAGCAGTTGTTGTAATCCGTTTTGCTAAACTACGTTATAGCAATGTAGTAACTTGCTTATTAGACTTCAAAATGCTACTATTCAAAAAAAGAAAGTTTTCTTTATAAAATCAACAATAGTATACTTAAGGCGCTTCGGAAAATTAGTATAATGTTCCCCAAGAACCCTATGTATCGAAATCGTGATGCAATAATATGAAATATGAAAAAAGTAGAAAACATCACGATTCAGCGGAGCTAATATTGGTATTTA
>CANJPX010000194.1 GCA_947476185.1 Bacteroidota bacterium | reverse complement strand
CTCAAACTGCGTGGGATAGTTTGCAGGCATTACGCCAAGTCGGGATGTCAGTTTTAGCTGAGCGATGGCGTCGAAGCATCCAGCCAAAAGTTGGAGAGAGGATCCTCCAAGGATTGCAGATCTCGCGGCGTGGCGAGAAACGGGGTATTGCGACTCTTTCCAAGAATCAGGCTGGGCGATTGTCTCATTTGAAACGTGCCACCGCTGAGGCTGATGTCGAGCTTGTGTTTGGTGAGGGCGAAAATTTCCACGGGCTTGCCACATACATCGGACGTGGACAGTTTCGTGACGCTTACAGGGTAATGGGCCCAGTCCCGCAGCTTGGCAATAGCCAGGTAGTGATCAAGTTCGAACGGCAACAGACAGAACCAGAATGGAAATCCAGCTGCATCATGGAGTGGGATGCGTTGATGCTTGTGCAAAGCGTGGCCTTGCCCCGTGTTTTTTTGCTAGAGGCGACGAAGGCCTTCGATGAGGATGTGATAGCTTTGGTCATGGAATCCTCGCCAACTACTGCAGATGAACAATACCTACAAATTAGGCTCAGCCCGTTCTCGCCACACAGTCTGGCGTATGTCGCCTCCATGGTGGTGGAAGCCACGCACCTTGTGGTAGGGGAGTGGTGGAAAGGAGCTTCTTTCTCAGATCTACACAGTAGCAACGTGGGCCTGCGTGTCTCTTTTGCAGATTTCAAAAGTTACTGTGTAGGTCACCGGGAAGCGAGCATTACGCTGAGTTCCAGTGGACCTGCTGGGGCTGACTTTCATCCTCTCCGTTGGCCTGCGCTTGGTATGGTTGCCATAGATGCTGAGGGGACACACAGTGGCAGGGTATGGAGCACCGAACATATGTGCCAGATTCTGGATGACATTCTGGGCGACATGGTGACGCAACTATCGATAGTGGCAGAATGCGAAGCCAGCTTTAGTCGCGCAGCTTTTGCGGCCCAAGCGCTTCTGGGTGGGTTTTTCGGAGGTGAGGCCAACCAGAGAGACGTGTTTGCTGATGAGAAGGTCTATCTGAAATTGATGGTCCGATTTCGGAGGCGGCTGGCCGAGTGGTACCGAGCTGCCATACCTGAAGATGCGACGATCGAGGACTATTGGCCAGTCCGAGGAACTTCATCACAAAGGCTGTCGCCTTGGCTGACCGCTGATTTGCGGTGGCCGGCTGAGGGCGCTGATGCGCAGGATTCTGGTGACGATGGTGAGCCTCCATTGCGAGCTGCGGTTGCTTCGCCGCCGAGTCTGGGAGAACCTGTCTGCCAGTTGATGGCCAGCAGGGCGGGCGTTGGCTCCGAGAAGGTCGCGACACTACGGCGTGTTCGCCAGGCGATGGCCAGCAGGGCGGGCGCTGGATCCAGGGTGCCACAGCAGGCATTACGCCGACATGAACACTCCATGAGGGTCCCGTTCGGTGAGCCGCAGAGTTTAGGACCTTGGAGAGATGGGACTGTTCCACCGAGGCGGCCGATGTCACTGCCGATGTCTGCCCGGAATGTGGATGAGACAGCTCAGGAGCTCACTGGCAGAGGCCGGAATGTGGATGAGGCAGCTCAGAAGCTCACTGGCAGAGGCCGGAATGCGGATGGGGCAGCTCAGGAGCCCACTAGCAGAGGCCGGAATGTGGATGAGGCAGCTTGGGAGCTCACTGGCAGAGGCCGGAATGTGGATGAGGCTGCTCAGGAGCCCACTAGCAGAGGCCGGAATGTGGATGAGGCAGCTGGGGAGCTCACTGGCAATAGTGGCCTGTGCCGTCTGGCCCAAGTTCTAGGTCAATCACAACTGAACACCAGTTTCAGGGGTGCTCTGCCGGAGCACGCAGGGCGTGTGCCTTTGAACGAAAGGCTAGCTAACAAAATGTTTCCGCGGCACGTGCCGATAATGACAGGATTTGAGAGTGAACAAGTGGGCCGTGTCGTGCAGCTATTGTTTTATGCTTTGCAAGATTTCGGTATTTTTGATCGGATGACGAAAAGGGGCCGCCGGACCACTGATGTCGCTTCGTGCCAGCCTCAGATTTGTTGTCAGCGAGTGTTATTCGTAAGCCTCACTCGACAATATCACTGCACCCACCAACCCATGCTTTCGAGAAGAAGTGCTTAGTTATTTATTTGTGTTGTTAATGTTGTTGTGTCGACCTTCATTCGATGGCTTCCTCAGATGTGATAAATCATTTTCAAACTTGCCTACATGGTCGTAGCCAGCAGTCGGGATCGACAATGTTTGTTAGTGTAACTTCGTTGTTGTTAATGTGGTTGTTGTCGCTGTCGTCGAGAAAGTTGAAGCGATTTGCAACTGCTGACTGAGGTTCATGAAGAATTCCTTGACCTTGGCAGCGTATCGCGTTCTCGTTGAAAAGAGTGGCAAATCTCCAGACGACACACGGGGAAGGAAACTGTGGATTACCTATCGGGGGATCTTGGCGATAGTGAGTTCAGTGCTACAATGGCTGAGGACTGCGAATCACCCTTCGACAATGCCAGGCTTCCCCCAGCTTCACTTTGATGAGGTGCTTCAGCTCGCTAAGCGCGTGTGCACTGCGTACATGTCCATAGTGGACGTTTCAAATGTAGCTTGATGACAGGGCGTGGCTTAAATAAACGTGATATTATTAAACAGGCTGTCAAAAAGTGGTTTTACAATGTTTTAAACGCAGGGGGTTAAAAGTGTTATTAAACAGGTTGTTTAAAAAACTGGTTTTACACAGGCAGGATGGCTTTACGCCACCAGGCATTACGCCGCAGGATGGCATTACGCTGCAGAAGGTAGGCCGATTGGCATGTCCCTCTGACTACTTTGACTTGGAGCCTGGCTTTGACAATGCTGTGGTGCTGACTGCACCCCGACTCCGTGTTAGCCAAAATGCAGCTGCACCGCTTATTGATGTGTTGGAGATGTTCTTTTGTTAGATGAGACGTGCGACAAACAATGTGCTGGCGCATGTTTTTGGCCACTGCCCCTAAAGACTTTGACTTTAAGCGTGGTTTGATTACGATTTGATTCTGACCACACGGTGACAGTTCAGCCAAATTGCAGCTGTGTCGATGGACATGGTGGAGAATTTGATTTGTTGTATGATGAGATGCACGCATGCGTATTAGTATTATCAATTATTGTCAACCTCGGATTAATAAACTCCCCCCTCCCTTGAAAAAAACACCGCGGATTAAAGAACCTCGCCTCCCCGCAACAAAAAAACGCTCCTTTGATTTATAGTTGTTTGGCGTGGGTGAGAAACCAGTGTAATTAAAATTAAGTGTACGCGTAAAATGTTTCACTCACACACACGCACACACACACACACACACACGCACACACACAAACAAACACACACGCGCACACACGCATACACACACATACACGCACACACACACACGCACACACACACACACACACGCACACGCATGCACACACACACACGCAAATGCACGCTCACTCACTCACTCACTCACTCACTCACTCACTCACACAAACACACACAAGCAGAAAATCAAAAATCCTG
>CANJPX010000193.1 GCA_947476185.1 Bacteroidota bacterium | reverse complement strand
TAAATATTGAAAATGCGCGCTTGAAATTATCAATATATTTTTTAGGACCCAGAAACGCGAAATATTGAAAAAAACACGAATTTCTGAAATCTTGAAATCTGTTGAAAATGACAAAATAATGAAATCTATTGCAAAAACAAGGCAAAATCAGTATTGCAAATGCTGCGGAATGTGTTTATGCACATTGCACAGATCGTGAGAAAACTGTAATTGCGAGAGCATGCTGCTGAAAATGGCATGATTACACTATTTTGGTCAGGCTGTGGCCACGATGTTCGTAAGTGTCGTGTGAGTTTTGTGGCACATGTGTGCTCGGGCTCACGCATGCATTGGCTCGGGTTCGTCCTGGCTGTTTGTCCAAAAATCGGCAACAGACTGTTGCAACATTGTGTTTTTGAGGAGGCGACCATTGTGTGCTGGTGTGCAGCGATGGGGTCGTCAGGTGGAGAGAGGGAGGGGCTCTCCACCATCGCATGAGACATGCTGTCGCCGCAGAATTTTATGTGCCTGTCATTTTGTTCACCTATGTCTGCAGCACTGCAGCTCAACAGGCAGGGGGCTTTTGTCCGGAGCAGCCATGTCCAAAGGAGGGGCTAGGAAGCATGCTGTCGCGGAGTGCAGCCAGACGGACTTCACCGATGTCGTGCTGAACCATGTGAAGGCGCATGGCTTGGTCAAGGGACCCTACTTCCACCACTATGAGTTGATTGACAGGACGAATGCAGCTGTGGCAACTGGCCTGGCAGCAAATTCTTCGTACCTTTCGAAGCTGCTCGAACTGATGCCTTCGGCAGAGTTTAAGCCGACAATTGTGTCGAAGGGATGGCTCCTGGCCGCGAAGCACCACCCAGGCCTCAACTCGACCCATCTCCCTCATGAACTTTGGTCAGGTGCGAGCTTGCAAATGATGTTATGTCAAACTCGTTGCAATGGTTTCCTGTTGCATGTCACAACTATTTGTTCCACCAGGCCGCAGGAGCGACATCACTTGCACAATGATGGCCCACCTAAGACGAGTCAAGCTTGACACTACGAGGTAGTTCGCTAATAGTTTTGTGTTGTTTTGTCAACACAACAACGCGCGACACATCCCACGAACTTATGTGTGCTCCCAGGTACAAGCAGATGAAGAGCAAGGCTTCGGACAGTGACTTGGAAATTGTGGATGCCCTACTAGCTCTCATCACCTGCTCTGGCCAGGGCTCGGTATCGTCCAGTGCCTCACACAGGGAATCCAGCCCTGCTGACACTGTGCTGTACAGTTCTAAGAAGCTAGCTCGGCAGGTGTCCTTAGATGCTGACGGGTTTCCTACGATGCTCGCCAGTGGGCCTGGGCTCAGCAAGGCAACCAAGTGCCCTGCTGATGTGAGTGCTCTCAGTGCTGGTGGTGCTGATGCGTTTTTCGCCGAACTGCAGGCATGCAGTGTTGCTTCCTACGAAGCTGCCGAGGCTTCCAAGAAGAAAGTTGCCATGGCGAAAAAAACTCGCTTATCAGCAAGTGCTGCTGAGTCCGAGGGCGAAGGCGAGCCTGCTGGCCCTGAACCTGTAGCGATTGGCAGAGCCAAGGCCAAAGCTAAGGCGAAGGCGAAGGCGAAGGCGAAGGCAAAGGCCCAGGCCTCTGCAGCAGCACTAGTAGTTCCTTCTGTCGACAGGACTCCTCCGACCAAAAGGGCTTGCGAAGTGGAGTCCGTTGCCAAGGTCTCGCCCCCTACACCTGCTGCGCATCAGCCAGATCAGCTCACCAAGGCGGTCTGCGCAGCATTTGGCATCATTAGGCTTACTCGAGCAGCTGATCAGACCTACATCACTGCTCAGCCAGAAGGTGCAGCGAAGAAGCCTCTGGTAGTTGCGATCACTGAGACAATGTCCCGGGATCATCGGAGTTTGTGCATTAGGATTTTCAATGCCATGGCCGATGGCACAATTCTCACCAAACAGCAGGCTATTGCTATGAGAGGGGAGCTTGTGTGAACACACATGCGATTACTGGGATTTGTTGCACTGCGCAACAAAACAAAAATATAGTTTTGAATATTTACTGTTCTCTAAACCCTAAACCCTAAACCCTAAACTCTAAACCATAAACCGTGATTGCGTATGGAGCCGACTGGGCTTCATAAAATGGAGGCAACCGCTGTGAGCTTGTATGCTGGGGTTGTCATCTGGAGAGAGGGAGGGGCTCTCCAGAAAAGTGTCATCGTTTGAAATATGAATTTGTGTTTCGTTTCCCTTTGTGGTCGATTTGATCGTGGGCACACAACTTCATGTGTAACTCTGTCAATCGCAATTTCGATCGCACGCATTGCATCCGCCAATCGCCATTCGAGGTTTGTCAGTTTGTTGGTGGTGGTCCACATATTTCACCACAGCCATGGCGACCAACAATGTCACCATCAACTTCAATGTTGTCCCCAAGACAAACTCCTGGCCACGGTTTTGCTGCATTTGCAAAGGCAAGCTCTCCTGGGCCAACGAGTTTCCATCATGCGGCGAGTGCTACCGCAAGGTGCAGACTGCTGATGCCTCTGGTGGTGTTGGCAGTGCTGCTGGCAGTGCAGGTGGCATTGTAGCTCGCCCTTCAGCAACCCCTGCCGCAGCCCCTGCAGCTGCCCCTGCAGCTGTCCCTGCAGCTGCCCCTGCAGTTGCCCCTGCTGATGTGCATGATGATGTGGCCATGGTGGCTGGCCCTGGCATGGATGTGTAGGCAGCTTCCCCGGCAGCTATTGTTGCTGTTTGGCTCGAGTGCCTCATCAACAACCTGGTTCGAGTGATTCATCGCCATCTGAGGGCGCATTTAGTGACCATTGTTGAATCTTCCTGAGCATTTTCCTGATCGCACAGAGCTACAAACAACGATTCGTGTTTAAACTGTTATTTGTGATGGTCATGATGTGTGGTTGGCACATCATGTCATAGTTGATAGTGTTTTGCATGATGTGTGGTTGGCACATCATGCGCAATTAAATCGCACAATTGATAGTGTCGTGCATGATGTGTGGTTGGCACATCATGGCATAACACGCATAAATATTATACAATTATCATGTCGCATTCTGCGCATGACTTGCTAGCTTTATATAAAACACAAACTGCGCAACATATGGTTGCAACACATAATAATTATAACATTAATTAATATGGAGGCAACTGATATGAGCTGCGATGTTGCAGTGGTGGAGTTGTCATTCGAAGAGAGGGCGGGGCTCTTCGTAATTGATGTAATTAGTGTATGATAATCAATAACACGTGTATGAAACACATGTAACTATAATTTCATGACATTTACATGACATTCAGTGAATGTCATGAAATTAGCCATTGTACTCAAGTTGATATAATCAATGTTTAAATCATCGCATTTGCATCTGCAAAAAAGTTTGGCTGTGCAGTGCCTAGTGTTCGTGTGCTCACTCACTCACATCAGCCAATCTATGGCGAGTGTTGCTCCTTGGGCCTCGCCGCCTTCGATCTCGCCTCCTTCGGTAAGTGTTTGTTTATTTATTTATTTGTTTGTGTGTGTGTGTTG
>CANJPX010000192.1 GCA_947476185.1 Bacteroidota bacterium | reverse complement strand
TATGGAAGATGGTGTGCCTTACGAACCACCACCGCCTAAGCCAAAGAGTGTTGTCGTTCCTGTCGTTATCGCTGAACCAACGCCTAAGCTGACGCTGAAAGGCAGCAACAAGAAAGTTGTGGTGGTGATTGATGCGCCTACTGACGAAACTGACGAGGTGTCTGATGCAGAAAATAATTAACCCCAACGATATTGTCGATTTAGCTATTCGTGCATTGCTGCAACTACGGTTCGACCAGCTGGAAGGTGTCATTACCGACACTGAATTCTTTATTGTCGAACCTAGCGATACTGTTGACGAAATCGAAGCCGAAACAGGTTGCCCAATCGTTACCAGCTGGTTCGATGCCGCTGTGTTTGGTGACGAAGATTTCATACCGTCCTTTGACTTCATCGAAGAGCATCGCCACTGCTTTGAGCTAATGTTCAACACCACCGACGATGCAACTGTCGTCATTTTAGTACCAAAAGAGCGCGTTGACGCAAGACTGTTAGCTTTGTGCGGTCAGTACGCTTGATTCAACCCCAACGCCCCTTCACTGGGGCTTTTTTATACCTGGAGCAAAACCATGATTCATTTAATTTTAAGCAGTCCATTGTTCACACTCGGCGATGTCGTCGCTACACCTGGTGCAAACGACGCATTGGAAACACACAACATTCAGCCTCTCACGCTGTTGCAACGCCACGTCACAGGCGATTGGGGTGAGGTATGTGACGAAGATGCACAATCGAACACTGACGCTGTTCAGTACGGTGATCGGATTCTGTCCAGTTACGTTATTGGCACCAGCACAAAGGTTTGGGTCATTACCGAGTGGGACAGGTCAGTCACCACATTACTTTTGCCGTCGGAGTATTGATTATGCGTTGGTGGCTAAGGCATTCAGTTCCACAAGACCGAAAATAGACCGTCGGTCACTCACCAACGATTGAGGCACTGTGCCTTTTTCCATCATTCACAACAAGCCATGCTTGAGCCTTGTTTCCAGTCCTAGGGACTTAAAAGACCCAGGTTCGAGCGTGGTGGAGATTATTTTATGTTCAAGTTCACACATCGCTCAATTGACCAACTTATGCCGCATTCCAATGATTCCCCTTCGCGCTTTGCCGAACACACCGACACCGAAACCACGGGCTTGAAGTTGCTTGTCAGCAAATCGGGTCGCAAGTGGTTCTATGTTCGATTGACACTGAACGGTGCAAAGAAAGCGGTCAAGTTGGGTGAGTATCCTGGTTTGTCGCTGGTTGAGGCAAGGCAGAAAACAATGGAACTCCGCACCAAAGGCATTGCTGTTGTGGTGCAGAAGCCGTTGACGTTTGCCGAATTCGCCCAGCATGACTACTTGCCCTATGCCAAAGCCCACAAGCGTTCGGTGGCAGGTGACATATCTAAACTTCGGGTTCACCTGTTACCACTGTTTGGGTCTAAATCCATGTATGCAATTACCTTTCGGGACATTCAAACCTACCACTCTAATCTGAAATTGAGCCACTGTGCCGCCACGGCAAACAGGCATTTGAGCCTTCTCTCGAAGGTGTTTAGTTGTGCGGTGCAATGGGGTGTACTCGAACGCAATCCCTGCAAAGGCGTTCAGAAGTTCACCGAAAACAATGCAGGGCAACGGTTCCTCAGTACCGATGAAATCCGCCGTTTGTACGCTGCGATGGCTGATGTGCGTGAACGTTCGGGTGTGGGTGTGGCGGCGTTGAAACTGTTGCTGTTGACGGGAATGCGAAAGAACGAAGTGCTGCACGGTCAATGGTCGAACGTCGATTTGGAGCGTGGCATCTGGTTTGTGCCACACACCAAGAATGGCAAATCGAACCATGTGGTGTTGAACGCTGAAGCACGGGCGTTGTTGCTGACGTTACCGCGTGTGTCTGATTGGGTGTTCCCTGGTCGTGATTCAAGTAAGCCGCTGGTTGAGGTTCGTCGTTGTTTGAACCAATTGGCTGTGGTGGCAGGCATTCGAGCGTTGCGGGTTCACGATCTGCGTCATTCCTTTGCCAGCCTATGCGCCCAATCGGGTGTTCCTCTGTTGCAGATTAAGTCGCTACTGAACCATGCCAGCCTGACAACCACACAGCGTTACGCCCATCTCACCAACAATGACTTACGCATTGCGTCACAGACTGTTTCTGACGCTGTCACCAATGCACTGAAAGGAGAAATCCATGTTCCACACTGAAACCGAAATGACCTTGGCGATTGCCTTGCAGACTGAATGCGAATGCCTTGTGCGGGTATTTAGTGACCGAATGGCGAATTGGCTCGATCACGGTTTGATCTACACCTGGAAAGGCTACCGTGTGTTTGTCTATGAATCTTACGGTTGTCACGATTGGGAGGATGAAATCCGTGAATTGCATTTGTGTTTGAACAACACCCCCGAAGACGAGTACGCCGTCCTGTTGCACCACCATTGCCGCAAGCAAAGTGGTATGCCTGACGCGTTCCGTTTGAGTGAGTTCTTTTGATTACCTGCCTCCGCTGCCTTCTTGGTGGCGGGGGACACCTTTATTTTTTTTTCGTGGTGGCTTGATTGTTCGGAACTTACCCACACATCAACTGCCCGCTTACTTGGAGAAATGCTATGCCTTCGATTGCTTTAGATGCCAATGTTGTGAAAAACACCGAATGTCCTGTCGGTAAAGCCCGTGTTGATTTGTACGACACTGTTATTCCTGGCTTCATTGTTGAAATTAGAGCCACAGGTGGTAAGACTTACTACCTGCGTTACCGTGACGCGCATGGTAAACAGAAGCAGTACAAGATTGGCGATGCAAAATCACTCACCTTTGAGCAAGCCCGAAATGCAGCACAGACGTTACGGGCAAAGGTTGTTTTGGGTGACGATCCCAGTGCAGAAAAGGCGGCTATTCGCAAAGTACCGATGTTGCAGGTGTTTATTGATGACCACTATTTGCCTTACGTTAAGAGCTGTAAGCGTGGTTGGGCAACTAATGTGTCGGTATTGAAGAATCACATTACCCCTGAGTTTGGTCGGTTGCACATGGATGAAGTGACGCAATCGTTAATCGTGAAGTACCACCTGGCAATGCGCGAGAAAGGGTATGCCGCTGCGACCGCTAACCGTGTTGTTGTGATGCTTAGTGCGATGTTTAACCTGGCAAAGAAGTGGGGTATTTTCGACATGAATCCTGCAGTGGGCATTGAGCTGTTTGAAGAAAACAACAACCGAGAGCGGTATTTGAGTGCTGAAGAAGTGCAACGCCTGAGTTTAACCATCCAAGACAGTGACAATCCGCAGTTGAAATACATCGTTGCTTTGTTGCTTTTGACGGGTTGCAGAAAGCGTGAGTTGTTGGACGCTGAATGGTCACATTTTGACCTGGAACATCGTCGTTGGCGCATTCCAATGAGCAAATCTGGCAAGCCTCGTCACGTTCCGTTGTCCGATGATGTGGTGTCTATTTTGAGCCGTTTGCCTCGCTTTGATGATTGCACTTACATCGTACCGAATCCGAAAACAAAATTGCCTTTCAACACCGTCTTTTGTTCCTGGAACACGGC
>CANJPX010000191.1 GCA_947476185.1 Bacteroidota bacterium | reverse complement strand
TATTATTATTATTATTATTATTATATATATTAATATTATCTATACAAAACTTCCAAAAACAAAACTCTACTTTCTACTTTCTACTTTTTCCCTCCCTCCACCGAAAAAAAACTCGGCAAAAAAACTCCAAATTTTTAGCATTAGGAAGGCGTCAACGTAATGTGGCCCCTTGCACGTAATTTGGCCCCTCTTTTTTTCAAAAATCCGAATTTTCCATTGTTAGCATCGTCGTTGGAAGAGAGGTTAAAAGCAGCCGCTACAACATTGGCTCTACACTTATAACTATCCGTATAGGTCCCTTTCTTAGGGATTTGTACTTGGTTGCGAAAGAATCGCGGAAAAAGGTCGTCGTTTAGTGAGATTTTTGGATTTTCGAGAAGACATGTCCTCCACTTTGGAAGAAAAGGAGCGAAGAGTTCAAGCTGCGGTTGAGGTTTATTGTGGCAGACTAGCTCCTAATAAGATATCTTCGACATATAACGTTCCTCGTTCGACCATTGAAGAGCTTGTAAAGAGAGTGCCGATTGGTCTTGAGGCTGATAGCGCGACATCGAAACACTTGTTTCGCACGTTTTCCAAGATAGTATTGGGGGGTAATGTTGAGAACTTGCCTTACACCGACGATGAGGTAAGAGCAGGGATGTCGAGTTTCTTATTAGGATCCCTATCTAAGCTTTCGGTTCATGCTAGGTATGGAGTTCCCAAGACGAGTCTGAAGCGACAGTTGAAGACGTTGTATGAAACGATGAAATGGACGACTGAAGATTTAGTGGCAATGAAGAGTGATACAACCAAACACTCCCTCATTAAGAATGGCTGCGCTCAGCATGTTGTGAAAAAGGCTGGTGCATCCCGGATGATAAGCCCAACCGAGAATTTGTTGGTGCAGGCAGTTGCCTCAGCAAAGGACAATGTTGGTGCAGGATATGGTCGTAGGGCAATGATGGGCGACTACAAACAGATTATTCACTCGATTGGGGACAGTATGATGGCAATAGCTAAGACTCCTAAGGACGTGTCCGCTGCAAAGCGCTTACAGAGCGCTAATCCTTCCTACGGCTTTCTTGAACGGAACTATTCGCCGCCAGCTAATTCTGATAATAATGGGATTGAGTTACAGCCATTCACAAAAAAGGCTCGTCTGAGTTTACAGAGAGCGAAAGCTGGAAATCCTCTCCTCGAAATTGAGTTTAGGCAGAAGATGGAGAGAATGTTTACAGAGCATTACGAAAATGGCCTCATGAGAGATCCTATACCATGCCCACAAAATCTTTACGGCTATGATGAGATCGGTTGTGATTGGATGTCGTTTTGGCCTGCAACCTTCAACGATGATGTTGATGGTATTAATATGGCAATTCAAAAGTATTACGTTGCAACTGGAGATAAGCACTCACCTTTTTGGGTAACAATCTCGTTCACGTGCACATTAACTCCAGAAGGGAAGGGGATAGTTCTTCCACCACTAGTTATTCATCAAGGAGGGACAGAAGATTCTATGCCCGCATCAGTCGCAATGTATCTTCCTGACGATTATGTTGTCCACGCAACTGAGAGCGGCTATCAAGACGGCGATGGCCTGAATATTATATATGGTCAGATAATTGAGCAGCGTAGAGAGTTGGGTCTTTCTGATGAGACTGGGTTTGTGTTAGGGGATGGGCATGATTCGCACCATAATGGACCGACGATGGACCTCGCTCTGAAGAATAACATTCAACCTTTCTTCCTTCGATCTCACAATTCCTCAGTAGATCAAGTTAACGACAATGGCCCAAATCGGCGCCTTAAAGCAATTTTTTCCACTGAACTCCAGAAATGGATTCGCCAATATCCCGGTATACCTTTCAATGCGCAGTGGTTCAATCTTGTTTTTGCTAAGGCATGGGAGGAATTCGCGACGTCCTCAGGATTGTCGGATTGTATCAAAAATGCATTTGAGGTTACTGGCACCTATCCTTATATTTCATCGGAATCCATCTTTACACCTCAAGCAAATGAATCGCCATCGATATCAAAATATAAGGCTGGAGTGAAAGCTGCGTATACTATTGCTGGACCCCTACTTGCTAAGGCGGAGAAGCTCAAGGCGGATGCCCTTATGGAGCAGATGAATTCGAATGCAGAGACGAACGGCTCCGACGGCGAGACATTGTCTAGTGACGATGATGAAGAGTTATTGCAAATCATCACGATGACAACTCAGACGATGACAAAGTCGGAAGCCGCCAAAGTTATGGGGCAAAGAACACCTCTTACATCGCAAGAACAGTCCATCGTTGTAAGGAAAGCGGCATTAGACATTGTCAATACAACACACGTCGTTCCTGCCAATGACATTGCGGAAATGCTTCAAAAGCAAAAGGATCAGAGAAGAATAAGGGTTCCTAAAGACGCTGGTAAGGCTCCTAAGCTTCCTACCACGAATGCTAATACCAGATCTGGTCTTCAAATGACAAAGGAAGTAGTTGCGAGTGCTTTGAAAGTAACAGAGCAGCGAAAAAAAGATTTATTGAAGAAGAAAGAGAGGAAGGACAAGACTGCTGCATCGAGGCATGCTAAGAAGGAGCAGGCGACTCAAGATCGACTTACAGTGCAACTCATGCATGCTGATGACGACGACGACTGGAGAGAAATGTTGGTGCCGCAGCTTTGGTCTGCTGTTCGTGGATTTGGAGGTCAGAAGCCAGCTAAGGGAACCAAGAAAGATGCGCTATCTATGCTTGAAAACTATCTAATCGAAGGTGTTACGCATTCTGTAGGGGATGGCAATGACTCCTCCTCCTCCTCTAGCTCCTCCTCCTCCTCCTCCTCTTCTTCTTCTTCCTCCGATGAATCTGATGAATCTGACTAAAACTAGTTGACACCGCTTTTTAACGCTTGATAGGATTCAGATAAATAAGTAATAGCGAGCGATAAGATATACGCAATAATAGCGAAATAATAGCGAGCGATAAGTAGATTAGCGGGACCTCGGTTTGTACTGTCGTAGTAGCTTCTCTTGGGGGTTAGTTGTGGTGATGAAAATGATAACAAAACAGAGTTATCAAAAACGCTTGGGGATTAGTGCAAAATGCAAAAGAAACCTGGATTACTTGTTTTAATTGCTTGTAATCGGTTTAGCTAGGCAGATGTATGCTTGTAAAAACTTTAAATATTAAGCTTAATGCTATGTTTCTTTCAATGATCAAGCACCCTTAAAAAAAGGTATCTTTAGAAAAAGAGGGGCCAAATTACGTAGAATTCGTTTTTTTTCGTCGTAAAATGCTTTTAGTAGACGTTAAATACAACAGCTTAAAAGTACTCCAATAAACATATATCAACATACGAATCGCCTGTATATGGCCCCAGCTACCCGAAAATAACACTAACTCTTCCTAAGACGTTTGTTAACTTGGCCATTTGTACAGCCAAAATAGGGGTCCACAATACGTAGACGCCTTCCTACGACGCAAAATTTGCTTTAGAAATAGGTCGCTGCCGCTCACAATTTCCTGCGCAATTTTTGCGTCGTAGAGAGCTATTTCTTGCTCTTCTTCGCCGGAAAAAAGCCCTAATT
>CANJPX010000190.1 GCA_947476185.1 Bacteroidota bacterium | reverse complement strand
TTGAAGAAGTCCCAATCTCCAAAGCATTCTTGTGCCGCTAACATGGTATC
Source organism: Bacteroidota bacterium (assembly GCA_947476185.1). Lineage (GTDB taxonomy): Bacteria > Bacteroidota > Bacteroidia > 2-12-FULL-35-15 > 2-12-FULL-35-15 > 2-12-FULL-35-15. The sequence continues at coordinate 3,520 of CANJPX010000190.1, read as the reverse complement.
GAAATGAGGTGTCTGGATTCGAATGCCATACCGTCGAAGGAGGACATAGTCGTATTTTAGATTGTGACCGACAACTTTGATCTGGCCACCCAAGAGGCGGCGGAGAATGTTTACAACTGTCGCTGACGAAACATCACGAAGATCCGTTTCGATCACCGGGACGTAGAATGCTTGCCCTTCGCCAATCGCCAGCGCAACGCCGAGGAGAGACGCCTTCCTCGGATCCTTGTCCGTGGACTCTGTATCAACCGCACAAACAACTGCGCTTGCAATTACCTTCTCCAACTCGCGCAGACCCGCTTGGTCGACGACGGCGACGTATGCATGATCGCTATCTCGGGCAGCGCTGACTAACTCGACCTTTCGCGGAGATTCCAGAAGGCGCCCAAGTGACGGAAATCCGAAATTCTGGCACGCTCGCCGGCTATCCTGATCGTTCCTCACGAGGGGGGCCATGGAAACCGCCTGCCGTTCCCCGACGTGATCGAGGATTGTCAGCTTCTGCAGCGACGCTAGCAACATTGCTTTGTTCGCGGTGAGGTATCGCCTCATCTTTGGGGATATTGCATCAGCGCCGGGGTTATCCAATGCGGCGTTGAGGGTTCCATACACCTCGATCAGCCGCACAGCCTGCTTGGTCGTAAGCACCTCTGCGGAGCCGGAGTCCGTTAGAGCGACGAAGCTCGGGACTTGCTCGGGGTGGATGCGATACCGGGATGCGAGCACGTTCACGGTGGTTACCTCCGGGGCGTCACCATCCAACGTGAGGATGACGCCGCACCGGGCGTTGATAAGCTGCATCAACGATTTGTTCCTGGTGACAATCCACGTGGACTTCCGGTCCACAAGTATCGATCGGCATAGCGCGCCGACGCTGACCGTCGGCTCGTGCAACACGTTAGTGCCGATGCCGCGCAGGAAGTCCCGAAAAAACTCGACATTCAGCGCGGAGGAGACCGCATTGGCATCGGCGCCCACGACTACGATCCCTCCGCCAATGCCAAGGGTACTACGAAGGCGCAACATATCTCGTACAGCCCCGTAGAGCACGGATGTGTTGCGACCATGCCTGTCGACGAGCGGAGTCGATCCGTAGAACGCTTTCTCGGCGTCATCGAGCAAGAACGTCGCATCGATCACGAATGACGGTTCGGCTACCATTCCCGATAGTTTCCAGAGCGAATGTTCTCATTGTCGTCGAAGAAATCGATCTCCCAGATCTTCTTTCCCGCCCGACGTGGATTCTCACGAAAGTGCGCGTTCCGTTCGGTGAAGTGCAGTGAAATCGCCTTCTTCATCTCGGGAACGTCACGGTAATCGGAATGATGAACAACGGCGCGCTTCATGCCACTGAATATCGCTTCGATCACATTTAGGAACTGCGACGACGTTGGAAGCGGAACCAATTCGATGAGTGGCCCCTCGTTTGCCTTCTTTGTGGTGGCGTTGAAGGCGTCGAGCCATTCGACCAGCATCGCTGACTTGTGCCATGACGCAGCGTCCCACGTCACGTACAGCTTGGGAGCGGAAAAGTACTGATTGTAGAGTAACTCCATAAGGTCGATCATGGCTGCGGTGTCCTTTGCTCTACCGTAAACCCATGTCACCTGATTCGTCGTTGCGCTCAGCGCTCCGGACATCATGATGACGCCCCGGTGTGCCTGCTCCTGCGGATAGGTGAGAACCTCGTTCTTTCGAACGAGCGCGCGGCCACCGTACCTCTTGACGCGTAGGGGGCCCAGCTCATCGATGAAGAAAAATAATTCGTTAGCATTGAGGCTCTGAAGCGTCTTTAGCAGGAGGTCCACCTTTTCACGATAGTTAGGATCCGGACTCGTTAGAACCTTCCTTGCCTTCCTAATGGCATATCCAAACTCCTGCAATAGCGCCGCAGCATAGCGATCACTTATTGGCTCCTTGTGCTCCTGCTCATAGACCTTCGCAATTGACTCCCGATTCCAGTTACTACGATTGATTCCGTACGCGCTTGGCTTTGAATGAAATATCTGAAGAATCCTCGTTGCCTTTAGACGCTTCGCAGCTTTGCTCTTTTCCTGCCTAGATGTATTAGAGGGTTCTCTGCGTCCATGGGGTTTTCTTAAGCCATCAAGGCCATACCGGTTGAATGCAACTATCCACTGTTCGACATTTCCTTGAGATTGCTCAATCTTTTCCGCAATCCTGATTGTTGGCATGTTTCGGCTTTCAAGAACTGCAACAGACTTTTCCCAGTTCGTCTTGCTGTTGGATGCTCGCCATTGTCGCAACAATATTCCGTCAGCTTCTCTGATGTAGCGAACACGAAATGGGTCTAACCCACGCGTCGGGGGACCAACTGTTGGCTGACTAGTTGCGGCATCCGATTTCGATGCACGGGAATAGTCCTGGAGGTGGACCATGATCTTGCCATGACTAGACAGGACCGCCGGCACCACTTCGGTAGCTGTAACAGGTCGAACGTCGAGAACGGTGATGCAAAAAATGGGGCACTCACTGAAATTGAACGTCCAATCGAAAGAATCCCCAACAGATAGGCCAAGATGCCTGATAGGAATATCGCAAGAGACACACTGTGTTTCCGTCTGAATGAAGAGTGTGTCCTCTTCCAAACGAACCAGGTGAGCATGTACTCGATCAGCGATTCTGAATTCGTATAGACAGTCTAGATTCAATCCCAAAAGCTGAAGAAGCACTTCGTTTAGTTGCTCGAGCGAATGTCGTCCATGTACCGTGAATTCGCATTGCCAGTCGTGATCGGCGGTTGCGGTGCCTGACACTCTTGCATTGGTTTGGAACGTTGGTTCTTGCACCTTCGGTGGATGGAAGTGGGTACTGATCTCGATACGCAATGCGTACACGCTGGGCGCTCTGCGATGTGATGATATTTGTGTCGATGCTATTGCATTAGCACCACGCGGGCGATGCTTGGGTGGTTCCCCTTCATTTACCATTGCGACATTCTCGCGAGCAGGCGGGCGGTGGTGTGTTGAGGGAGGCCTGTAGTAGCTGATGAGATGGCGAAAGTGATCTACTGCGCCTTCATATCCAAGCTTCTTCACCATAATATGAAGACGGCTTGCGGCGATAGTTGGGAATTGATTGAGGGTCTGACAGATAATGGGCAAAAAGGGGTCGATAATTGATGGACGTCCAGTGGCAATATGAGGTGAACCAGCCTGACGTACAACACGATATACTACAGAGCGGTGGACCTGCAGTTGGCGCGCAATCGCTTCAACACGCAATTTCTCGACGTGGTATAGCCGTAGTATTTCAGCCGCGATCTTAAGAGACGTTGCCATTGGTAACTTTCTCAGCATAGCCGCAAGTGTCTTCGGCTTGGTGCAGTTTGGCCGTATTGTCTGTCAAAGACAAGCGCGCCCCAGAGTCTGGCGCTGCCACGACGGCAACCCTGATTGTCCTATGGTAGAGATGCCTGCAACGTAACCATGGACTAGTGTAGTGCTTCATTCTGTTTGGAACTTAAGTTGCGATTAGCACGAATGACCTTGGCGAGGAT
>CANJPX010000189.1 GCA_947476185.1 Bacteroidota bacterium | reverse complement strand
TGAAGCCAATTTAAACCTGCATTATTTAGACAATCAATTGTTTGATTTCCCGGTTTTTTTACATTGTTTTCCCAAAGCCCATACTAGCAATTTGACAATCATAGCATTTGATGTATGTGATAATAATTACTACCTTTTACAAGCAAGACCAATCATTCATCTCGGACCGCATCAACAAAATAGCACGGTTTTTGAAGAAAGTTTACTGAAAGTAGACCATTCCATCCTGGTTGCATCCAACGCTGATGAAATGGTAAGCTTTTTGTCTAAGCGCTAGGCTCAGTTTCGTTTAAGCTCCATTTGAACTAAAAAATACAATGAGAGATTGTAGGTGATAAAAGCAATTCAAAAAATGAAATTGTCTATCGCTAGCTAAGCATGAAAAATATTTTTTTATGATTGCTGGGCTTAGTGAAATATAAATATTAATTTCAATGAACCGATTTTTTCAATATTCTTGAACTGCCCTGTTTCTTTTGAATGATTGATTATTGATACTCAATCATTTTTTTCCAACCTTTTCCTTTGAATGATCCACTGCCCATGATATCCTATACGATCCATGAATAGGTTTTCTATTCTCCTACTTTCCAAATTATCCATTTTTAGAAAAAAATTGAAAACCCATCAATAGTATATCGCCAAAAAAATTGGCACTCAACAAGCATTAAAAATAGCCCTATGAAGTTGCTAACAGTATCCTATTTAAAATTCAACTTGTTTCAACACGTTATTTTAAAATGATATTTATGGAATATTCTTACAGCGCTTATACCAAATTAATTAACAACCAAACTTATTATTTTGTAAAAAAACATGTACTCTTTCCTGAATTGAAAGACGTGGAACCGGTATTAGCTAATTTTGGGATGCACATCAATTTTTATAAGGCCTGCGACATTGCGTCTATTTACGACGACGCAATTCGTCAACAACTTTTTAAGGAAGCCCAAGCAACAGTTCAACAGGCAAAACTGATTGATTTTAATGCAGTAAAATTTTCAAGAAAAACCTTTAAAAGATAATTTTTTTATACAGCCCCTATTCGGTTTATTTAGCATGACTTTTTAATAAAAAAAAGGAGCCGGGATAGAAATCCAGCTCCGCTTTAAAATCCAATATCCTATGAAAAACCGAGACAAACATACAGTTAATAATTATAAACTAAATGCCTAGAAAGTTATATTTGATAAAAGGAAATGTTATTTTTTTACAGGAATACCATTTGTTTATTAAATACAAAATATTATAAGAAAAAATATAACAAAACTGGTTCTTGCCAACGCATTACAAAATTGCTGCTACCAATACTATGAATTTTCATAGTACAAAATAATGCCGATTCCCTTGTGAATGGCTCCTTCTCCATTGCCCCAAAACCTTCCCTGAATAAAAAGATTAAATAATTCGACAGTTTTTACTGGTAGCGTCGTCATATAGGGTAAATAAATTATTATATGATGCGATTTTTAGGGTTATCCCTTTTTTCACTGTTTTTTGGATTGGCTGTATTGGCACAAAGCCCTTCGCCTAAGGGTACTGTAAGGGATGAGGACAAATTGCCTGTAATGGGCGCTACGGTGAGTGTTTTTTCAAAAAAAGACAGTTCCCAGGCGGGAAGAAAAAATACCGTAACTGATGCGAAAGGACGTTTCCAAATGCCTTTATTCGTAAAGGGTGGCTTCATTATTGAAATTAGCTCTATTGGGTACGAAATATTTAGGAAAGAGATCAGTTCTGTAGAAGAAATGAAAGCGCTTTCTGTAATCTCCATTAAAAAGCAAGGAAAAGACCTACAGGATGTAACCATTGTTGCAAAAACACCTCCAGTAATATTAAAAGGTGACACATCAGAATTTAGTGCCAGCCAGTTTAAAGTAAACCCAGATGCCACTTCAGAGGATCTGATCAAAAAAATGCCCGGAATTACGGTGGCAAGGGATGGTACGGTTACCGCCCAGGGTGAACAAGTAAAAAAAGTTACTATTGATGGGAAAGATTTTTTTGGCGACGATGCATCTGCTGCTTTGAAAAATATGCCTTCAGATGTAGTAGATAAAATTCAGGTATTTGATAAATTGAGCGACCAAGCCCAGCTCACCGGTTTTGATGATGGAAACTCTATTAAAACGATCAATATTGTCACCAAATCGACCATTAAAAATGGGCAGTTTGGGCGCTTTTTTGGGGGAGGAGGTACCGATGACAGGTATAGTAGCGGGGGTAATATCAGTTTTTTTAAAGGCAATAGGCGCATTTCTTTGGTTGGAAATTTTAATAATATCAATCAACAAAATTTCGCTTCACAAGATTTGCTAGGTCTCACCAGTAGTGGCGGCGGAGGCAGAGGTGGTGGCGGCGGCGGAAGAGGCGGCGGCGGTGGAGCTGATAATTTTATGGTAGGCCAAGCAAATGGCATTAACAAAACCAACGCGTTCGGTATTAACTATAGTAATCAGTTTACAAAAAAGCTACTGGTCACTGGAAGTTATTTTTATAATTACGGTACTAATACCAATGAATCTTTGACAAATACGGAGACTTTTTTCAATCCTAAAAATCAATTCAGTTTACAAAATAGTCAGTCCCTTTCAAAAAACAATAACCATAGAATCAACTTGCGGGTAGAGTATAAAATCGATTCTGCCAATTCAATCTTCATTGTTCCCAGTATTAATTTTCAGAATAATAATACTTCCGCTCTTTCATCAGCACAAAATTATTATGGAGCTGATGACTCACTTAATACTTCATTTACAAATAGAAGTACCGATAGATTGGGTTACAATATCAGAAACAATATTGGTTTTCGCCATGCCTTTCCAAAAAGGGGAAGGTCCATTTCTTTTGGCATCAATTCCGTCTTTACAAAAAATGATGGCGAAAGTTATACGGATGCTAAATACCGATTTTTTAAATATAGCCTTACAACAGACTCTATTCAAAACCAATTTTATCAAAATCCTACCGATGGAAATACCATTGGGGCCAATATCACGTACACAGAGCCTGTAGGTAAAAAAGCACAGTTGCAGTTTGAATACCTTCCATCGATACAAAAAAACGAAACCGATCAGCAAACTTATTTGTTTGATGGTTCAGCCTACTCAAAATTTGCGCCGAGTTTATCCAATCAATTTGCCAATACCATTACTACTAATAATACTGGAGTCACTTACAGGCTAGGAAAAAGCCGTGATGAACAGATTTCATTTGGGGTAAACTTGCAACATTCAACCTTAGAGAGCGAGCGAATTTTGCCAACTACATCGAGCGTTCATCAAGGGTTTTCCAATATATTGCCTAATGCGATGTGGCGAAAAAAAATCAACCAAAAAAGTAATATCAACTTATTTTATAGAGGATCTACCATATTTCCTACCGTAAGTCAATTGCAAGATGTGGTGAATCTTTCCAATCCTTTAAGGGTTAGCAGTGGTAATCCTAGTCTTAAACAATCATTTACCCAATTTGTATCGTTCAGGTATACTTTTATCAATTCTAAAACCAGCAGAAGCTTTTTTACCAATTTGTATTTGCAAACAGCCAGTGACTTTATTACGAATGCCACCT
>CANJPX010000188.1 GCA_947476185.1 Bacteroidota bacterium | reverse complement strand
TGTCCCAATCCTGGGTAAATAATTTGATACCTGAAATAATACATGTACTCTTAGTTCCTGCTGTAAGCCTGAATACAATGGGACTTCTGCCATCATTGTATGGTCTTCTAGCATCAATAGTAAGCTTAATAGTAGCCATTTTCCTTAAGGATTTTGGCAAAAATCTGCTCAATCAAATGTGCAAGTTATGTGCAAGTTATTTGCAGGTTTTAGGGTAAAAAGTGAGTTTTTAGCTTAAAATAAGCAAAGTTAACTGTTGCAGGAAAAACCAATTATTACTATATTTGTAGCCTTGTACAGCGTGTTTAAGCTGTAAGGGCCTATAGCTCATTCGGTTAGAGCAACAGACTCATAATCTGTGGGTGCTTGGTTCGATTCCAAGTGGGCCCACCCAAGTAAAGAAGCAGTAATAAAGGGGGTTTAGAGGGTATTGAGATGTTTTATTTGAAAACCTACAGTACACCCTAAATCCCCGGAAACTGCGAAAAAAGCCCCATTTTTCAGCATTCGCTCCACCCTAAAGTACACCCTAATTTGTTGATTATCTATTTCGGAAATACAGCAGTTATTGGAATTGCCTATTTTATGAAATCTGTGTTGGAAATATTCTAAATTTGTTACGAAATAAATATTTAATGAACAATAGTAACTAACTAAATATGACACTTTGCATAGCTTGGAAAAGAGGAAGAGAAACTTATTTGGTTTCTGACTCGAGACTAACAAGTAGTGGGTCTTTGGTAACGAATGACGCTAACAAAATTTTTAAAATAAAAGTTGAAATCTACGGTGCTGTTCCATCCGAAACTCCAAATGTTGCAGAACCGATTATTTTTCAGTCTTCGTTTGGACTTTGCTTTGCAGGTAGTTACATGAATGGCAGTATTCTGGCAGATACTATTGAAGAGGTTTTATCTAACATTCAAGCTGTTCCTTATTCCGATATTTCCATTGACAACCTTTCAGACATTGCTTTTGTCGTTTACAAAAGAGTTTCAGAACAACTTATGAAACTTCACCGGCAAGACGGTTTATCGGAAGTCCTGCTTGGTGGATACTGTCCTTCATCAGGAAATCTGAAATTTTATAAATTTTCACCAAAGTTTGAGCCCGATGAGTTGCTTAACTTTGAAAAGCACGAAATTCAAATTACAGAACAGCCTACTTTTATTGGGGATAGTTCCGCGAAACAAAAGGCAAATTCCCTACTCCCAAAATTAGGTCAAGACTATTCAGTTTTTCATTTGTTACGGGAAGTAATAAATGATGATGATGTTACAACCGTTGGGGGTAATATTCAAGCAGGCCTTTTTAGACCAAATACTTTTAAGACATATGGTATTGCAGAATACTCTACATACACTGATGAATACGGTTATTTGCAAGTAAAGGATAGTTACAATTTTAGAGGTTTATCTCTGGACTTTAATGATAGTGAATTGAGGAAGGGAAATATCAATATCCACAAATCATTTTTTAATCCTTTTGAAAAAGAAAGAGAGGAGTACTTTAATCAGGCTTCTGCAAGCATTGAGGACACGATAAACAAATTGTATGGGAAAAGTGACTCAAATCAAGGTACGGAAAAATAAACCTCTTAAAGACAATTCAATGAACATTGAACATAAAATTATTCCAGACGAAGATGGAAAAGGATTTACTTACGCATTTATTGGTTCTGACGTTGAATATGTTGATCCAATAAAATACTATGGTGACCGGACAATTCAAACAAGAACTATCATTTATAAAAAAATGTTAGCCCTTAAATCTCCCGACTTTCCCATCCCCATTGTAGAAAAAGTAGCTAATAGAAATGCAACTGACGAATGGGAAGAGCAATTGAATAAAATTTTGGCGACAAAAGTTCCAGATAATTTGTTTAAATTACTAAAATGTGACTCCAAAAAAGAGCAAGTTAGATTGCTTAAGGGGTTGCAATTAACACCAGAAATACTCATATCCTTTTTTTTTGTAGCTTATAAAGCCTATGGATTTAAGTTTAGTCAATACAAATCTGAACATTTTCCAAAGGCTATAGATAAAAGTGATTTGCCTAAATTAGCAATATTAGAGAGAACCACTGGCGAAGTAAAAAAAGTTGGTAACACGTCACTTACTGACGGGCAAATTAAACAAGCTATTGAACAAAGAAAAGTTATAGTTGCTAAATTTTTGGACGACGGTTCCAATTGGCATGCATTCTTTATTACATTTAAAAGTATTGGCGGGGAAGAATCTTGGAAAAATGGGCAGCCGCACTATCATTATATTTCGGACAAATTTGGGATTTCAAGAGAAGAAGCAGTAAAACAATTTAAAAGCGATAAATACCCAACTACATCTGTGCATATAGAGTTATTAGACTATGGAACCCAACCTGAAAAATAAACAGCATTTATTCAGTTGGAGACATAATTGAACATAAATTTCAGATGTCCAATTGTATTATAATATAGCAAATAACATTACAAAAAGCTATTTAAATCCGAACTTCCTAACCTTTTGAATATTCCAGGAAACTAATTTCTTGTTGTGATCGGATAAACTTTTTTTTCCTTGAACAATATCGTTCATAAAAGTGTATTCAAATGGTTTTAGCCTTTTATTCTTCTTATCCCATTGAACAACTTTTGAAATTAAATCCATTGTTATTTCTTCCTCTTTTTCTTTCTTCTTTTCGACTATTTCAATAGTGTCAATCTCAAAAAGCAACTCCGGGGCATTAGCAATTACAATATCTATAATTTTTAACCCTGCACTTCTTTCAAGGTCAGAGATTTTCGTATTTAATCGAATACGTGATGCTAAAGTAAATGCTGTTGTCGTTTGATAATCGGTTAAAAGCTTTGTCTGATAACCAAATTCCTCAATTTTTTTCCAAGTGGAATATGGAATTGATAAAATGCGTTCATTCTCCTCTTCTGTTTGTATTAAGGATGTTTCATCCTCAGATATTAATTGTCTTTTGGGAGGATTTTGTTTATTGATAAGTTCTGATTTAATATTAGAGAAATCGAAATTGAAATTATTGTTTTTAACTTGTTGCCAACAATCATCCCTTTTTGCCCACTCACCATATAGTCCACCAGGAGCAGTTGATTTAATGAATAACTCTATTGTTTTCATCATTTCATAAAAAAGTTCTTTTAACTCACTTGAAACCTCTTGGTTTCTCCAAATTTTGTATAAATCCAATTGAGATTTAGTCAACAATGTAAATAAAGAAATAGTGTAGGGAACAGTTACATAACGCATATCTCCAATTGCATTAGGTTTAACACCATAAACTTTTTCAGCTGCTTTGAAAATTATTGCTTTAGCGATGGTATCCTCAAAATAAAGGTTATTTGTTTTCTTTTCTAAATTGTGATTAATAAATTGTATGTAGTTCTTTTGATTGCCTCGTACAACATAATTTGGGCCTATCAATATCTTTTTCCCGTCAACCTTTTCTTCATAAGCATTAATGTACTTCGCCAACTCTTCTTTTGTGAACATTTGGTTCTTAGGTGTTTTTAAATCAAATGCTTTTTGCCTTGTTTTATTAAACCCTTCTTTTTGTCTTGCATTCTTGTACTGACCTCTGGCTCTTTCAT
>CANJPX010000187.1 GCA_947476185.1 Bacteroidota bacterium | reverse complement strand
CGCTATCACGAGACATTTTGTCATTTCAAAGCTGCCATTGATGACTGTATTGATAAGGTGAAGTCTGTTTTTAAAGACCAAGTGAAAACGCTTCTAAATCCAAAATTTCAGCTATTTGAAAAATCCGCAGGCGTGACCGCGTGAGGTATAGTAGACAACTACATTGACAATTTCCAATCGTGTTCAACGACAATTAACCTGTCTGGTCGGCGACATGGATGAAAAGCAAGTAGCAAATAGCCTTCATTACCCCGCATATAGACCTTTATCTTGCCAAGTTAAAGCTCTATATGCGGGCTAACCCAGCCTTCGTTTGCAACATGAAGACTCTCTTATGGGGCAGATACAAGTGTATATGCCCCCATACCGTCAATTTTCACCCCCGTATGGCCGCTTTCGTTAGATGGTTGACAGCTTTATATGAGGGCTACCCGTCCTATATCTTGACAAGTTAAACCTGTCATTGCCCCCTATTTAATGCATCATTTAAGGAGTATTTTTCGATACTCTGCCATGACACAACCAAACCCTTAAGTCTATCTATCCATATTTGCAAGCGCGCCTTGACATTGCACGATAAATGATTATAGTTAAGCTAACGTCAAAAGAGAGTCGTAAGTATAATTACTAACCATTAAGAGGATACAACTATGCAAGCCAAACTTATCATTAGCTTCGAACACCTAAGTGAATCTGATTTTCTAGTTAAAGCCGAGACCATTGTTACCGCCATGACCGGCAATAGTCATTATGCTGAGCCTTGGCCACCCCAAGCACCGACCTTAGCAGAGTTAACGCAAGCACTGATTACTTACAAAAACGACTATCATGCCAGCATTAGTCGAGATACGCTAAAAATAGCGCAGCGTATCAACTCCAGACAAAACCTCACTGAATTACTCAAACGACTGGTATCTTATTTAGAGTTTATCGCCCAAGGTGATACCCAAATACTAACGACTACTGGCTACGATCTTCGCAAAGATGCAGTACATTCCTCAGGTAATGAAATTTTATCAGCACCTAGTGACTTCAGGGTAAGTCATGGCATCAAAAAAGGCACACTAAATATACATGTTGCATTATTGCCCGATGCCCGGAGTTATGAAGTGTAAGTTACACAAGGCGATCCCAACGTTGAAGCTAATTGGCAACATGCCACGTCTTCTTTAACCAGTTTTCAAATCCTATTAGGAGGCCTAGTTCCAGCCCAAACTTACTGGATACGTATACGTGGCATAGGCCGGAATGGTTCAGGAGCCTGGGCAGAGCCTATTAGTATCATAGTGATTTAAAATGGTTACCAACTTAAGGCAGGGCGGTTTAGCTTAATCGTTCACTTTTATATAAAGCCTTCCTAAGCGCAGACAAAGGGTGAAGGGTTAAGCCTAGTAACTGTTAAGCCTTAAGTTGCTACTTAAGTTTTGGCCTGAGCCTTTCGTCTGGCCTGAAACTATCGCACTTTAAGTGGGCAGCCAAAACAGTTAAAGCTATTTACCCCAATAACACTAACAAACCTCTATGAATACCAGTAACATACTCATGTTAATAGGTACTTTTATCTTGGCATTGGGCCTTATACTCGCTTATGCACCTAGCTTGCTGAGTTGGTTTGGTAAACTACCCGGTGACATACACATCGAAAACCAACACAGCACAGTATTTATCCCTATCAGCTCAATGATAATAGTCAGTTTATTGGTATCATGGTTGCTTAATTTATTCTTTCGCAAATAAGTACCCTAAGTATGAGCCAGCTACTCTTACAAATCACGATAAAGCAATGGGATAAAAGCCAACGCAGCGATACTCATGTAAATCTACGCGCTGAAATACCCACGCAACATGCCATTATTTTTCCTCCGGCTTTTTATACCTTTGATAAGCACTGCGTCATCGATCAACATGGTGGCGATCTCCAAGCTGATAGAGTCAATTACTCAAAGCAAGAAAACATCATCCATTTTGATCGTTATCTCATCAATATAGACACACTTCAGCTTGCTTATCATGATCCTAATGTAGATCAGCCAGCGCAAATCTTAGGCTCTATTAATAATCAATGGCTACAAAGCCACTATCAGTGCCGTTACAGCGTCTATGAATCTGAGTTGTTTTATTGGCTGTATGAAGACGTCACTTTAAATGCACTTTATAGTACAAACGACTTAGATGAGCAGGTATTTTTAACGACGAAGCCAGTTGGGATTTATACACATCAGGAAGATTAATACTGTCTTTATCTAACCCTTAGGCAATCAGTGCGCAATTCTTTAGTAAATTAATCAACTTTTCTGCAATACCCTAGGAATTGCACTGTTGTTATTGGGCAAAGCAATCAACACTAAGTTTTTTCAAGACAAATACAAAAGCCAGCAATGACTGTGTATCAGCTAAAAAGCTTAGACTTTACAGGGCTTGTTGCAAACTAACAACCAGCAATTCTGATACCAGAAAACTAAGAAGACTATTAAAAAATAGACTTGAACCAAGACCTCAAGCAGAGCATTATTTCGCTACACGCTGCCCGATGCAGCGGTCAAAGCCCTTATTTTAATTGTACTTACTTCTAGGTGACTCTTATGCAAAACCCAGATGACGAACTCCCGCCCACCAACCCCATTAAAGCAGCCGCTATGGTTTTAGGTGGACTAGGACTTTTATTTTCTATTTTCACCTTATTACCCATGCTTTTTACACTGATGTCCGACGGTGATTTTAGAGCACCCGCAGAGATCCATCCCACTGATACGGCGGCAAAAAAACTAAGCCAAAGTAGCTATCAGAGTAATGGCTATAATAAGTAATCGACTACCAATTTAAGGTGGAACAGTTTAGGTTATCCGTTCACTTTTTCCTGAGCGCAGACTAAAGACTCAGGGCGAAGGGTTAAACTAGGCATCTGCCCCGCCTTAAGTGCTAGCCAAACAATCAAACTATCAGTCGTGTAGATTAACTTACGCCTTTTAGTTGCCCGACCACATAACCCAGGCATCATCATGAAATTAAAGTTCTATGTTTTTTTTATCTTACTCTTAGTATCCAGTAACTTATGGGCTTACGGCAGTAGTAGTAGCTCAAAATCCTGTACTAAACCAGAGTTTAGTCAATTTATACCGGCTGAAAATTCTACGATAGCAGCAGGCGCTTCGTTTTCTTTTTTAGCCTCAGCAAACACCTACCCGACAACTATCAAAGTGACCGTTAAAGGCTTGCCAGTTGAATTAAGTATTACACCTAAAGACGCCGCCGGCTTTCTAGTAAAAGGTACACTACCTAATTCATTACATGATGATTTTGCCAGAATAAGCATTAACGCTGAAGGTCAAAAGAACTGTAAAGGTGATGGTGGCTGGTTAGTCAATATTGCTAAATAAGAACGGTTTTAATGGGAACTATACCTCACGCGGTCACGCCTGCGGATTTTTCAAATAGCTGAAATTTTGGATTTAGAAGCGTTTTCACTTGCTCTTTAAAAACAGACTTCACCTTATCAATACAGTCATCAATAGCAGCTTTAAAATGACAAAATGTCTCGTGATAGCGGTTGTATAGACATTTCTTTTTGGTAAATTTCCACAAACGTTCAATCAGGTTCAGATTGGGTGAGTAAGGCGGTAGAAAAAGGAT
>CANJPX010000186.1 GCA_947476185.1 Bacteroidota bacterium | reverse complement strand
TTCTTGTCCGATACATATGAAGCGTCTGCGTGAATGTAAAAGATGTTGCCATCTCCCCCGTGCTCTTTTAATGCTGTCAGACGCAAACCTTTTAGTAGCGTTATTCGCAAGTTATGAACTGACTTGTTAGATATGGCTCTCATAATATCTTGTGCTCCAGCTAACTCTGTGTTCATTAGTATCTCGCCGAAGAATGCCAATCTTAGCATAGGATGCACTGCCTTGGACTTGGCTGAGGCACCAGCTGTTTTTTTCTGTCGTCGGCGAAGCTGCCCATCTGAAGTACAGTTCCATTCTACAACAACCTTAAGATCTTTGCGAACTTCACCCTTTTGATTTCGAATTACTTCACCCCTGGCATTTTTAACATCATAGAATTCAACGAACTCTTTTCCAAAATTATTGATGACGCGATAGGTGTCCTTGTCGTGGGGGTCCTTCTCACGGGGTTTCTCGTTTTCGTGTTGGCCCGTATCATCATCGTCATGATGATCCACGCCTTCCTCATTTATTACCTCCGTAGTTTCATCAACAATCACGGGTGCTGAGCGACTCTTGACTTTTGATATCATTTTGTGAAGATCCAAACTGTGAAACCTCTTCTGAACTGACGTAATCATTTCCTTTGCCACAGAAACCGCATTCTTGCTTGTGGTCTCAAAAACCTCGTTTACTACGTACTTATGAAACAATTCAGAAAGCTCTGTGTCAATGATTCGTCTATCAGCACCATAAAATTGCTTGTAGAAGACAAAATGCATTAATAAGTGCAATTTGATACCAGAGAAAAAGTCTTGCTCCATAGCTTTCAAGTCGATTGGCCCACGACTCGTCGCCTTCTTCCTAGCAGCTTTCTTAGTAGCCACCGCGGCGAGTAAATCTTTGCGCATGCACCACAACAGCATGATATGTGCTCTGCTGGTCGCAATCATAGTCTGTAAAGACTGCATATTGTTTTCAGCAAGCCGGGCTGCCTTCACAACGAATATGACTTCCAATGCGGATGCTAGTGCGTTAACCAATGTGCGACCGACATTCCAAGCATTCTTTATATGTTGGTCAATTGACCATTGTTGAGTAAACGGTACAATCTCTCCGTCTATGCAAAACAGCATTTGCAATAATAAGTTCTGCAACTTCCAAGCCTCAATTCCCCCAGAAGAAAATGAGGTTCCACTGCTTGATTTGTTACTAGCCTTCATAAAATTGCTAAGACCGACGCGAAATCTGCAGTTAGGAAAGAATCGAAAGCTTTGAATGTAAGGAAACAAAGTCATCCGCTCGTCGAATGCTACTACATTGTCCAAAAACTCGTCTGGATCCAGTTTCTGGATACATGAAATGCAATCCCAGCCCCAATGAATTGCATATTCAGCTAAACCTTTCAACACGGTGTGGAGAATATCTGGTACCAATGCGAGGTGAAAAGACAAAACTTTATCGGCAACTTGCCTATAGAAGAATTCGTACAGAGGATTGAAACCAGGTTTTACGTTCCAGTAAGTTAATTGTATTAAAAGCCTTTTGTCCCTGGCCGTCAAATCATAATCTCCCGCGAACCTTCTATGCATCAACTTTTCCCCTAATTTCCCCAGAGTTTCCATTTTTTTGTCTGATCTGACAGTTGGCGACTCTTCTCCCCAATCCAGATCCCGTATGCAATCCCCTGACGTGCATATTCGACATATTTTCTTGTGTAATTTCTTCTTGCTGCTTTTGGCCTTGATGGTTTGACCCGCTAGTTTGTGCAACTCTTCGTTATCGCCCGTCATTATACTAAGTGTCGGATGCACGAATGATAGGATTTCCTTTGCCCCTTTCTCATCCCTTAACATAATGTCCATCCCTGTGTCACCAAGGGGTATAATTTGCTTTAATGCATCATATATAAAATTGAGCTTAATTTTGCGCAGGATCATTTGAAGAATCTCCTCGCATCGGGTAACTGACGTGCATCCTTGTCTCTGCAGCAGTTTTATCAGCACCTTTTTTGAATAACTGAACTTTATTGGGACATAGCCTATAAACAGCATCACGTAGTCACCGTTGATCAGATTTGGTATGTATACCAAAAGCGGACACATGCTGCCAGTACTCTTCCCCAATTTAGCCGCGTCTAACGTAAATCCAATTGCGAGTACTATTGAGTCTTCGTTTTGTGTACGCCTTCGCAAAGCCAATGTAACCTCTTCAAAATGTTTGCCAGTGGTGTAATCTTCATAGATACGCACGCCATTAGGTCTTTTAATATCAGGGGTTCGGATGAAGTTTTTAATATCTTTCAGGTTTAGGAGATGATGGCCAATAGTTTCTAGAACATCAAAACAGACACCGACCGCCGCAAGTTTTAGAGGTTTACCACGTAGATCTTTTAACTCGGCGCCAAAAAAAGTAACAGGATAACTATATTTGAATTCCTTTATTTGACGAACTTGTTTCATATCTTCAAACACTCTCCTGTCAATTTCTCGGAAGCTGGAAGGAAGTGGAACATGCGCGTTGTGTCGATTTATTATACTCTCAAAGGTTTTTAAAACGCCGTCTGCCTGTTTGGCCGATAAAACATTGACTTGTCTCATGAGGTTTAAATCAATCACGTCTTCGGCCAGTATCTCCCCTCCCCCTCTCGACTTTTTGCGATTATTGAATGTCAAAGGTCCTTTTCCGTCCTTGTACAAGTCCTTATTAAAATAATCTAATACACGCTGTTGGTATTCAATCACACTTTTGCAAGTAGGTATAATTGGGATTTCTTGTTCATCTCCGCTCTGCATATCTTCTCTTCTGTCGCCTACTTGCTCGCGCTGCATTTCTTCCCCGTCCTCTTCCTGGCTCTGCATATCTTCCCATGTGTCGGCGTCATCTTCTTGTCGAATACTAGCACTACTTCTTAAAACTCCTGGTACTTCAGTATAAAGATTCATTTTAATACCGTCATTATCTGAATCTCCACCGTCAGAGTCATCGCAGGCACCTGCATTGCGTTAAAAGATTAACAAGGAGATGATCTACGTAAGAATCAAATAATATACCTAATGATGCTTCGTCATCTCCTTCGGCACCATCTTCTCTGTCGCCACCACCATGCCAAAAACTTAGATCTTCTCCTTGCGATACATGGGAATATAACCGTCTTGCACCAGAAATATTCTCCGACTTAGCGTCAACTCTATTTTCTGGACCCTTCGGCGGCCCACTACATTGTCCTTTATGGCCATTGACAGCAGCAGGTAAACTTTTCCCGGCTTGCACAACTATATCCTTTAGGCAGAGTTGACATTTTACAGTTTGTGTTTCTTTTGTAATGCGTCGACCATTGATTACACCAGTGTCAGAGTCAGGGTCAGAATCAATTCGATTGCCGTTAGAGTTGTATCTCACTTTATTTCTTTTTGCGATTTTACTTCGGAGACCACTCCGCGCGCCTGCAGTATTCATTCCTGTTCTTAACAATTAAAATTAGCTAGCGTTGTTGATGCATGCGTTTAAGAAATTGTGTAATACTGCGATGTGATTGGTGCTTCATAAAATTTAAGAACGCTTAATTAAACAGATTAATAAATTAAAAGTTTAGTAATAATAATTTATTTACGTATGTGGTTGAAAGATTTTATGAAATCGTGCAACAATGTTGCACGATTTGTTAGGTTTCTATTTACT
>CANJPX010000185.1 GCA_947476185.1 Bacteroidota bacterium | reverse complement strand
CACGTAATCAGCCTGTGGAAGATAATCAGTGTTAGCGATATCTGCAGAGAGCAGTTCAATAGCTGGAGATAAAAGCGATGGTGATTCAGTTGCAAGTCGCTCGGCATTTCGTGACATCGCAATCACGCGGTCAATATTCCATGGACTAAGACAACCTCTCTGGAAAAAATCCAGTATGGATTTCCCAAAAAATCCAGTGCCGCCGATTACAAGAAGTGTGGACATTAATTAACGGCAACTTGAGTTTTTAAAAATTTGAAGAGATCAATATCGAGCAATTGTGGGATTTGATCAATAATGCATAAAGCTTTGGATTGATCGACACCATCATCGTACCCATTCCTATAAAAAATAAAAGGTATGTTGGCAGCCTTAGACCCATGCTGATCTATTAAACTGTCTCCAATCAACACAGTACTCTCATGCTGCCCACCTAATTTTTTAATTACATAGTCTATGGGTTCTCGGGACGGCTTGGAAGTGGATAGAGTGTCCCCACCCACAACGACAGCTATGATTTCGCCTAACCCTGTCTCAGCTACTATTTTTTGGCATAGATGTTCTGGCTTATTGGAACATATCCCAAGTTTGAAGCCGCGCTTAGCTAGAGAGAACATTGTTTCAAGAACGCCAGGATAGAGGCTATCTATTGGAGTGGGGAGGGAATAGTATTTTCGACGGAATTCACCCACATAAGCGTCAGCATTGTTGATATCAATATCGAGAGATCTAGCGACGAGCTCTTTCACCCCATAACTGATAAGTCTCTGATAGAGGCTCACACCTAAAGCATTCTTTCCTAATGTCTCACGCATGCCATTGAGCACATTTAATATAAGCGGTGCCGAGTCGACCAAAGTGCCGTCGAGGTCGAAAATAAGGGAGTCAACATTTCCAAGTTTCATTCTACGGATTATTACTCTGGCCACAGAAAATGTTAATGAGCGCTCAAAAAAAGTAACCCGCTATAACGTGCTATGAATTTTAATTTTCTTACAGCACGTCTAATTTTATGAGCTATAGTCAAAGCTGATGTATGGATTGTTATTAGTATGATACGTTAAGAGGCGAGTTTCCGCTGAACCGTCGGATGGCTTTATTTTGTCCTGTCCACGTATTTTTGAAATACCTTTTTCGGCCTCATTGCTCAGTTTGAATGGCCCTCTATTGCCCCAAGATTCTGAGTTATCAAATTAATAAACTTCCCAGTCTTCGTACCCTTGAGTATCTTATCATTGAGACCGCTTGATTATCACCTTGGCGTCTTACGCATCCATATAGCAAGAAAAGGAGGTAAATGCACATTCTCTTTGGGAGTCTATTTCTAGAGAAATGCAATTAACTAATTTATAAGAATATTTATATGAATTACTGTGGGAAAACACCAGAATCTAAATTAATGCACTGACCTGTTATGGATCGAGCTTCTGCTGAGCTTAAATAGAAACTAAAATCTGCAATATCTTGTGCAACTGGTAGATGAGCGAGGGCAGATTGAGAGTTTTTAAAATCGTTCATAAATTTAATGATACCTATACTCTCCGCGGGAGCATCTGGCTTTATCAATGCGGCGGTTAAGCCCTCAGATTGAATTAAAACAGGGCATATGGCATTCACTCTAATTCCTTTAGGTCCAAACTCCTTAGCCCAGCTCTGGGTGAGTCCATTCACTGCAAATTTACTAGCGCAATATATAGAGTTATTTAAAGATCCACGCTTCCCCGCGATACTTGAAATATTTGTTATTATTGATCCAGCGCCTAGGATGGGCATCAATGCGTTCGTCATTGATACATAACTAGCAACATTTAAAGCCATCATTGAATTAAAGAAGGATTCATCTATTTTACTAATTGATTTCCATTCAGATCTTCCAACGTTATTAATTAGTACATCTAGGTGGTTTATTTCACTCTTGATGATTTCGCCAACACGTTGACACTCAGTCCAATGTGATAAGTCGGCTTGAATGTGAAAATGAGTCGTGGACAAAGAGCTCATAGCACTCCTTGCAACAGTAAAAACTCTGTAATTTTCATTGGCATATTTCCGAGCAATTGCTTCGCCAATACCTAAGCTTGACCCTGTAATAACGGCTACTCTCATATTCGACTCATATTGTTTGGCAGCTAAATCCACCATCTACTATAATTTCAGAACCTGTAACAAATGAACTTGCGTCGCTCAATAACCACTGCACGGCACCTACTAGTTCATCCGGTTCTCCGAAACGCTTCATTGGCGTGTGGTTGAGTATTGCTAGAGTTCTCTCTTGTGATAAGAAATTTTTCTTATTCCACTCAGTAGGAAAAAATCCCGGTCTCAATGAATTAACCCGTACGCCTGTCTGCCCAAACTCACGAGCAATGTTCATAGTTAAATTGGTTACGGCTGCCTTTGATGCGGAGTAAGCAAAGGCTTTAGAAAGGGGGGGGGCTGCCGCAGTCGATGAAATATTAACGATTGAACCAGTGCCTTTTTTAACCATAAGAGCCCCTATAACCTGGCAGCCGATAAGTGTTCCAACGAGATTTACGTTAATTATTTTTTTGAAATTCTCAACGTCAACTTCAAGAAATGAAGATGGTGTGTTCATACCCGCTCCATTTATCAGCGCATCTATCGACCCATATTTACTTAATACAACTTTAACTAACTTCTCCCAGTTAGCTTGATCGGTAACGTCAAGAGGGTATATATCAATATCATGTCCTGAATCAAGCAGGGTCTGTTGCTGCAGCATCAGTTTTTCTGGCCTCGAGTCTGTTGATATACATATGGCACCTTGCATTGCGAAAGACTCTACAAGCTTTCCAACAATATGCCCCGCCCCGCCTGTTAGCAGAATTATTTTTTTTTCTAATGAAAATTTATTTAGCATAATTTCAACTCTTCAAGAGATGATCAATAATATCCTTTGGTAAATGTGGAGACATGTATTCAAGTGAATCCGACACTATAGTTCCATCGTCTTTTCTGTAGCTGCCAAGTTTTGGTTGAAAAGACTGATCAGGATTGATGCAGATCTCTATGATTTCTGGCTTACTAGAATTCAATCTAGATAGCATTTCTTCATAATCAGAAATTGAATTTACTAAGCAGTAGCTAAGAGAGTTCGCTTTAGCAAGAGCCGATAACTTAGGGAAGCTTAGACCGGAATCTGGTCCGGCACCCTTCTCGCGGCCAAAGAAGGTTTTCTGACTCAATCTTATTGATAGGTACCCGTCATTATTTAAGACAAGCACTTTGATGGGTAGAGCGTATCTCTGAATAGTCTCTAACTCTTGAATATTTAGCATAATAGAACCATCACCTGCGATACATATAATTCGTTTCCCTGGATTGGCAAAGGCGGCTCCAATGGCAGCTGGAATCTCATAACCCATTGAAGCAGAACCTGCATTAGTAAAGAGCCTTTGGGTGCCTCTTATCGAAGCGATCTGGAAGGGAATTACTGAGGCTGAAGCATCGGCACAAGCGACTATTTCATCATCATTTAACATCCTCCATAACTCGTCAATAAATAAGTATGGATTTAAACCCTTATCCGAGTGGCCCTTCTCAACAAGAGAACAATCGATTACAGGTAACTCTTTTTTAATTAAAGAGATGTTTTCTATCCAATGTTTTTTATTATCAAAAATTTCACTTGGTTCTGTTGTTT
>CANJPX010000184.1 GCA_947476185.1 Bacteroidota bacterium | reverse complement strand
TTGCCAGTAATCCTGCACTACTTGCAATTCCAGACATTAGAGATGTGCGTGACAAAGTCAGTATTATTTCTGAGCGCATTAATACGCATTTCGTTGATGCTAGAGCGAATCGTAAAGCAATTGCTCATAGTATTGCCCATGCGCTAGCAATTCGAATTTTATGTGATGATTTAGATAAAAAAAATGGGGCAAGTGCACAAAGTCTAAAAGAAGACTTATGTATTACCATACCTGGAATTGATCAGGATGAATTGTTATTAAATGTGATAAATAACACAGCTGGGCAATTGGTTACGGCAACTGGTGGGCAATATGTTGATAAAAATACCATTAGTGATGATTTTTACATACGGACAGAAGGTGGGGTTAATATTCCACAAATCATTCGAGACTATGCGGATGAGGTTATAAAAAGAGATACTGATCAAGCGGATCAATATTATTTTGAGTTTCTGCAATATATCCTTGAAATACAACAAAACTCATATCGTGCGGGCTTCAAAATTTGGCAGCATTCATTAGATTGGGATGATAAAAAAAGCTTCCGTGTGGGTTATCTATTTTTTGGAAATCCAAACGAACGATCTACCACTGAACCAATTCAACAGTATTATATTTTCTTTTGTCCTTTGTTTAATTCTATCGATCGAAATGATGAAGCGGATGAAGTTTATTTTGATGTCGCTGGTTTGTCTGATGAGTTTAAAGATACTATTTGCCTATACGGCGCCGCTAAAGCGAAGCATGTTTCTGCATCCAGTAATCAAAAACAATTATTTAGTAGTCAGATCGATGAAAATTTACGCAAGGCCATTGCCTTGTTTGATAGGGAATATTTGAATAAAACAAAAGTGATATTTAAAGGCCAATCTGAAGCTTTAATGTCTTATCCTCTGCCGGGCGAGGGCACCACTAAGGAAATGATTTTTCGCTCAGTTGCTGCAAAAGTTTTAAATAAGACTTTTAATGATATTCGACCTAATTATCCAGCATTTACAGATTTCTTAGCACCATTAAGTGAAGACAACTTTCCTGGCCGTATTCAGGCAGCTTTAAAGAAAATCATAAACCCAACACAACCCAATCGTGATGGCGAGGCATTGTTGAGTGGTTTGGGCTTATGGAGTGGTCAAACTATTGTTACTGATAACAGTAAGTATGCTGAAAGTATTAAAGAAAAATTAAAGGCAGCAGGAGAAGGTGCGGTCCTTAATAAATCTGACATCATTTATGCACATTATGCACCTGCTAATTTATGGTATTCCGTAGATTACAATATTGATTATCAATTAGAGTTTATTGTGTTAACAGCACTTGCCTATAAAGGTGATATTGAAATAACTTGGGCAGGGAATAGAAGCCTTTCTGCGACAAATATAGATACAGTTTTATCGTTAACTGAAAACGACTATTTCACTTATCAACATATAAAACAACCCCAAGGCATACCGGTAAAACATTTAAAAGCATTATTTTCATGTTTGGGATTGCAGGACTATACCTCTGAATTAGAAAAACCTGAAACTATTGCAAAAATAGTAACTGAGGCAAAAAACAAAGCAGAACGAGTGGTCAAAACTATCTCAGAGATTACCCAGGGATTAAAGTGTAAAACGGTGTCTTTATTAGCACCTGAAGACAGTGAAAAAATGAAAGAAGAGTTAAGTGTTTTGGTTACCATCTTGGATGGTATTCAAACCTATACCTCTTATGGTCGGTTAAAAAGCTTTAGATACACTGATGTCGAGTTAAATGCGGCTTTTAAAGCATTTTCTTATTGTGAATTGGTAGCAGGCTTAAGTGAAAAGGCTCAAAAATTTGAACGACTCATTGGTTATCTCTATACCGCAAAGTCATATGTAGCAGAAAATGAACTACCGTTATATGAAGATATCAGCCTAGCAATAAATGATTTGCCTAGTATGGTGACGGCAACAAGTAATGCTGATATTAAACAATCAGAAGCTTTGCTTAACGCTTTGATTGGTCGCTATGCGGATTATTATTTAGAACACTACACTCGAAATCGTTTATCAAAGAATGATGCTTTAGTAAAAGAGCGGATTCTTACCAGTGACAAGAAAAGAATTTGCGACATCATTAAAGATGCAGAAGTTACCTCTATCAGTGACTATCAAGTTTGGTTAAGTAATATCACGGCATGGCGTGAGGCCGATATTTCATTAACGCGTGGAAAGGTCTTGCTAGAACCCTATCATGATTTTAGCCCTAGAGAATATAGCGGTCGTTTTAGTTACAAAATAGTTCAATTAGAAGAGCAATTAAATACTATTTTAGATAAATGGACTAATGCAATGCGATCGGTATTTAAAGATCCATCAGTCCAAGACAATATGGATATATTAAATGTAGCTGATAAATCATTGATTGAAAGTTTTAGAGCAAATCAACTGGATTTAACAACAGAAAATGCACCAAGATTACGAGATTTAATTGCTCAGTTTTCTAAGGGGATCGATAAAGTCGAAATTACAGCCGATGAAATCCGCGACCAGTTTATTAAGCCTTTAACTCCGCAAGAAGCTATTGATACGTTAACTCAGTTTATTGATGGCTTATGCGCTGGAAAAGAAAGAAATAAAATTCGAATTATTATTAAGTAATCAAACATGACTAATACAGTAAAGATAGTTTGCCTAGGGCAGGAATTTGATTCTGAAGAACATCGCAGAGATTACTTTCGCGATGAGTTACGTAAGAAATTACCAGAATTGAAACAAATAGAGGGTTTCCCTATTGGCGATGATGAAGATATTTTAAATCTGAGCGATCCTCCTTATTACACTGCTTGTCCTAATCCTTGGATAAATGACTTTATTAATGAATGGGAGCAAGAAAAAGACAACATAAACAGCAGAAAGATTAATTTTAAAGTAAATCAACCTTATGCAGTAGATATTATTGAAGGCAAGAATCATCCTATTTATAACGCGCATAGTTATCATACAAAAGTACCACATGCAGTGATAATGAGGTACCTACTACATTATACAGAGCCAGGTGATATTGTATTAGATGGTTTTTCAGGAACTGGGATGGCTGGTGTCGCTGCTAAAGCAGTCAATAATCCAGAAGCTGAAATGAAACTAAAGATTGATACTGATTGGCGTGAACGCTATGGTCATTTACCCACCTGGGGTAAGAGAAATGTGATTTTATCTGACTTGTCCCCCATAGCATCTTTCATTGGATATAACTACAATAAAAGTGTTAATAATGTCGAATTTGTAGATGCTTCTAAGAAAATTCTAAACGAGGTTGAAGAAGAATTTGGATGGATGTATGAAACTCTTGTTGATGCTAAAAAATATAAAATTAACTATATAGTTTGGTCAGATTTTATACAGTGCGCTAACTGTATGCATGATTTTTGTTATTGGGATAACGGCGTGGATTATGATAATAATATTGTTCATACTGAGTTTAAATGCCCCAATTGCGATTCAATCATTTATAAAAATAAATTAATTAAATTTCAAGAAACCATTTATGACTCTAATATTAATCAGACTATAAAAAGAACTAAGCAAACACCCGTTTTAATAAATTATAGTGTTGGAAATAAGAGATTAAAAAAAATACCTGATAGTTACGATTATGATGTTTTAGATAGGGTTGCAAAGTTAGATTTACCTTATTTTTTCCCAAAAAATAAACTACC
>CANJPX010000183.1 GCA_947476185.1 Bacteroidota bacterium | reverse complement strand
TTATCTTTAGAGTTTTGTAGTCTTGTATCAGTGTTTTAATTAAATCCTTAGATATAATCATTTTCAGGTAAATTATCATGAATAAGCAAAAATTAAATGAACCATCTGCTCATAAAGAAGACGGCGTAGAAAAAAGACGTCGTTTTATTAAAGGTGCGGGACTTGCGGCGCCAGTGGTTTTAAGTCTGGCAAATCGCTCTGCTTTCGGTGCTGCAGCAGGGTGTTTATCGCAGCAAGTCTCTGGCAATGTATCACAAGCGGGTGCTGGTAGTTGTAGTTCAGGAATTTCTGTTGCCTCATGGGGGGCGACTACTCCTACTATAGGTATTTCAAAGGGCAATATTGCATTATCTGCCCCCCTACCTAACCCTACTACTACGAATGTGACCAATACTGCAACATGGATAGCAGAGGGGAAAACGTATGTGCTTACTGCTACTATCAGGCAATATGCGTATAGCTATATCTGGATTGGCACTTCCTATGACTATGGTATTTTGACGACTCAAAGAACTATACTTAGTTTAACTAGGGATAATTCAACTCGAACTGGAGCGTTTACATTTCCAACGTCTGGTGTTACCACTAGTCCCGTAGGTAGTACTTTTTTCACTACGCTTTTTTTATCAGGAACGAGCAAGGCTACAGGAACAACCTATCAATATATTAATGACCCCGCTACGGGTGCTTTGACGCTAATATCGTCAAAGGCGGTGTCGAGTGTTGGTATATTAACGCGTTCTTATTTTAGCGGCGGAACTGCATATAATGATAGTACCGCATTTTCTGGTTCATCCATAACTACGTCATTGCGGGCTAATTTATCAGTTGCTGGCCTTAATGCTAATAGTGTTGCTGCCTTGTTAAATGCAGTTTACACGCCTGCTTCAACTCCTCCTTATGTTTTAACTGTGGAGCAGGTAAAAGGTTTGTGCGCAACACCGCCTACCGAGAAACTTCCACCTAATACTACATTGACTAATTTCCTTGCTTCAACCTTTAGCTAATGATGTTGAATGCAGATTAATTCCAGATAATGACTCAACAAACTAATTACAAGGCAACTCGTATTCGCTGCAAACAGTGGCAGGATGATTATGTTATCTATGACCAGTTGTCTGGAGATACCCACGTATTGGATGTTGTTAGTGGTGAGTTAATCTGTGCCTTATCAAAACAGGCTATGTCTAGGGCTAAGTTATTAGCTTTGTTAAATGATTTATGTTTTGATGCCACTGAGTCTGAACTAGAAAGTTATTTGCTTGGTTTCATAGAAAAATTTGAGTTGTTAGGTTTGTTAATCAGTGAGTAATCCACCTGTTAGTAACATAGCCAGTTTGTCTAAGAGTCAGTTACAGCACACTATTATAAAGGGCTTGGATTTTAAGGTAGGGCGCTTTAATGTTCGTTTAGTTTCACCTATAGTGGAATTGGTGACTCATTTGCATCATCTTTATGGTGCAAATGAATTGCTAGTTAAAGAAGCTTTTATTGATTTTCATGTGCAGCTCAGTTCGCCTTCGACCTTGCGACGTTATTTTAGACCACAGGTTAACTTCTTTTTAGATGGTTATGCACCGTTTAAGCCCCTACCTTATGTGCAAGCTTCAGCCTTATTTGAATGGGGATTGAACTGGTGTATTGCCAGTCATGCCAATCAATATCTGATCATTCATGCGGCAGTAGTGGAACGTAATGGACAAGCCTTTATTTTGCCGGGTAAGCCAGGCAGCGGTAAAAGTACGCTGTGCGCAGCATTGGTTAATCAGGGTTGGCGCTTGTTATCAGATGAAATGACGTTGTTGTCGACCCATGACGGCCAAATTTATCCGGTTGCTCGTCCCATTAGTTTAAAGAATCAGTCTATTGACGTGATTAAAAAACGTTCACCTCAGTCAGTGTTTGGACAGATAGTGAACGATACGGTGAAAGGTACAGTAGGTCATCTTCGTCCACCAGAGCTTAGTGTAAAACTGGGGGAGTGTCCTGCATTTGCCGCTAAACTAATATTTCCTAAATATAAGCAAGGTGCTGAAACGGAGTTGACGACACTCAGTAAAAGTAAAGCGCTACTTCGTGCTGCTGGAGATTGTTTTAACTATAATTTGTTGGGTTTACAGGGTTTCGATAGCTTGTCTGGCTTAGTCGAGCAATGCGCTTGTTATGAATTTCATTACAGCAACCTCGATGAGGCCCTTATTTTGTTCACCGAGTTATCAAATTAATGAAACGTCCTCTGCTAAGCTGTGTGATGGTTAATCCTAAGCAGATCTTGGAATTTAATCTGCCACAATGGGATTTATTAATTAGGCAAGCCAGAAGAGCCAATGTATTAGCCAGTTTGGCTGAACTTTTAGACGCTAACGCGGTAGAAATACCAGAACGAGCGCGGTTACATTTAAAATCAGCACAAATTCATGCCGATCGCTTTAATATTGCCTTAGCGTTTGAAATAAATTGTATAGAAAAGGCGCTTAAAGATATTCCCATGGCTTTGGTTTTATTAAAAGGCTCGGCTTATTTTATGGCCGGTAATAACGCGGCTAAAGGTCGAGTGTTTTCTGATGTGGATATATTAGTACCAGAACAGCAGTTAATGGCAGTGGAAATGGCTTTGACAGCAGCCGGTTGGATGACGAATACATTAGATCCTTATGACCAAAAATATTATCGATTATGGATGCATGAAATACCCCCATTGATGCATTTAAAAAGACAAACCTCTATTGATGTACATCATAATATTTTACCTAAGACTACGTGTAGATGTCCTGATGCTCATAAATTATTGGCTAATGCCATTAAAGTAGCAGAGAGTCAATATTGGGTTCTGGCGCCTGAGGATAGAGTCTTGCACAGTGCTACGCATTTATTTCATGAGGGTGAATTTAGCCATGGCTTCCGTGATTTAAGGGACTTAGATTGTTTACTTAAAGAATTTGCAACATCAGATGATTTTTGGTCGAAGTTGTTGCAACGTGCTAAAGAGCTTAAACAACAAATTCCTTTGTATTATGCGCTGCGCTACACTCAAAAAATATTTCTTACCCCTGTGCCAGAAAAAGTTTATTTGTCTTCAAAGCAGCAAACAGAGAAACGCATAAACACCGTCATTATGGACGCGCTGTTCTTAAGAGCCTTACTGCCCGATCATGATAGCTGCAATGATAAATGGACTGGATTAGCTCGAAGCTTATTATTCATTAGATCTCATTGGTTAAAAATGCCTGTTTATTTAATGGTGCCTCATTTAATACGCAAAACTTATAGACGAATACTAGGAAAAGAGCTGCATTAGCGTAGTACTTAGTTATTGCCTGACGTTAGGCAATAACGGCGTTTTCACTCGTTTGCTGCACCGACCACCGACAAAACCTAGTAGCGCAGATTGAGCGGCAATCAAGCCGCCTTTTCTTTGGGTACTTTCTAAAGGCAGCGCAAAAGAAAGTATCTAGCCTTCGTGGCACTGTACACAGTTAAGTAGTCAGTTGCTTGCTTGGAGTAAAACTGCTTTAGCTGTTTTAAAAGGCAATAGCTGAAGCTATTGCACTCGTGTGCCCAGCATGGGCTAAAACTTGTTATCTGAAAGGAGATAACCGGAAGAAGTAACGACAACCGTAGCGAAACCGCAAGGGAAAAGCCGTGAGGCCAACCTGAAAGAAGCGGATAGCAAATGCACGACCGTAG
>CANJPX010000182.1 GCA_947476185.1 Bacteroidota bacterium | reverse complement strand
GGTGGGAAAGGAGGAAGTCGCGTGCTTGAATAAGTTCACCCACATCGCTCTGGCCGCCTTTGTCAGGGTGACCTTGTCGAACACGGTTCTGAAAGGCGGCTTTGACATTTACGGCTGTTAACATTACACTTTTGCACTGAAGCAGCGTTTTTGCAGCGTCAATCTTATTTTCCATATTTTCCATTCTTGGTATTATGACGGGTATAGTAAAAAATGTACTCGGCTAGTTTTTACTGGGTGGTGATTTGGGTTCCGCTGTCAGCATTTTTACTGCTGCTAGCGTTTTCATTTCGGTATTTTTTTGGTGGAAAAACTGTCCGCGCCTGAGATGATGTTGTTTTTTCGTGACACGGATATTGAGGACCTGCCTCTGTATCTGCCGGCTGACAAAATCGCCATCGTCAGTCCTTTGTCGATCGAGCAACAGCAATTCATGTTTACAGCGCTGCAACAATACCATAATTTTACGCATCTTATCTTTTCGCAAGCGCTGGAAAATTGCACGTTTCTTCCGCAGCTGGGCAACTGGTTGGGGGGCTTGCCTGTCCTTCGTTACCTGGCCATCACCGAAACACGCGGATTGGGTGTTTATGGTATAGAGAACCTTTTTCTTGGCCTCACCGCATCCAAATCGCTGCTGTACCTTGATTTGTCGGCCATCAACCTTGGGCCCGAAGGTGCCTATTACGCCGCCGAGTATGTTCGACGTTCACGAATCATTAAACTGCACGTCCGTGGAAACAATCTGCAGGCATCAGGGGTGGCTTTTCTTTTAAAGACACGGCCTTTAATTTCATTGGACATTTCCGACAACAACATCCACCCCATGCGCTGGCCCACTATTTTAAGCAAAGCGACCATTTCGCTTCAAAAGCTCATCACCCAATCCAACGCACACACCAATGTGAGTATTGGCCCCTTCTGCAGTTGGATTGCATACATGAACTTGTCAACCTTGGACCTCAGCCACACGGAGCTCACATCGATTGGCGTTCGCAAAATCTGCGATGTTGTGCCAGCCATGCCCAAGTTAGCCGTCTTAAAATTGGATAACTGTGGACTGTCTGAGCATTCGATGTATTTGTTGGCGGTCATGCTGGAAAAAAACACATCGCTGGAGCGGCTTGGTCTTCTACGCAACCCTTTTCGCGCCCATAGTTTTCTGCAGATTATTTTGGGCATGCAGAAGAACTACACCCTGCTCCAGGTCGACATGGAACCCATGCCTGAAACCTTTATGGTGGAAAATGGGTCGCTGCGTCTCCCGATTTTGGAAAACGAAAGCGTGCAAAACCATATTATGCGCATACTTTGTCACAATCAGGACATGAAACTGCGAACGCGCGCGTGGAGTATTGACCGGCACCATTGTTATCCCGCCCGCACGCAGGTTCTGGTGTTTACCATGCTGCTGTGTTTTCAAAAGTTCCGCGCTGTCCCGATCGACATCCAGTACCACATCATGTCTTTTTGGGTGGGACGGGATAACTTTTAAGGTTTTGGGGGTGTATAAGGGATGGCGATGGGGTTTGAATAGACGTGTTTTGACCTTTGTAATAAAGTTTATGGCCGTGCAGAGTATTTACCGATTCCTAAAGAGAAAAGATAATAACACAAATGCGTATGCTGGGGGTCGTTTTTTGCATCATGATTGCAAACGGGCAATATCCTACTAAGCGGGTTTTTTTTATTGGAAACAGTTTAACGTCAACAAATGATTTGCCCTCCCTTCTAAGAGAAGTGGGAAATGCTCCCAATAGTATTATGCGTTTTACGACAGAGGAAAATTTACCCGGTGGGTCGTTTTTACGCTACCATGCAGATAAAAATTACACTCTTTACACGGGTGCTCTGGACCAGATTCATAATGGAGGTTGGGATTTTGTTGTCCTGCAAGAGCAAAGTGGTTTTTGGGACCAACTTAACATACCAAATTACCAGATGTGGCCAGATATTTTAGCCACTGCAACAAAAAATATTAATGCCTATCCGGTTTTTTTATCAACGTGGCCAGAACAGAATGTTGCTGATTATAGTCAAAAACTAATTATAATAACCGATGCTTATTCCCAAGCTGCTGATAGAAACAATGCTTACTGTGCACCTTGTGGGGATGCGCTTTTTAAAATTCGCCAAGAAAAAGGGGCCAACTTGGTTTACATTGACAACATACATCCAACCTATACGGCCCAAGTCTTAAATGCTTATGTGCTGTACAGTACATTAACAGGAAGTTCACCCGTGGGTCTTTGTGTAAATTTTAACGTGTACAATAACACGCAGCTACAGCATTATGCTTGGGACACGTACACAATGTATCGCAGAAAACAAAACGATTTTTGTACCATTTATCGCAAACAGGGCGCGGTTTCTTGTGTTCAGTTTTTCAATGATTCTACACCATTGTTTACGCCTGTATGCGCGCCTAAAACGGACGACCCCGTTCTATCTCTCGCGGCCATCTTAGGAATAAGTGCTGTAGCAGTTGTTGTGGTAATTGTTGTTTTTAAATGTAGACATTGGTGTTCTTAAGCATTTGAAAACAAACAATAAATAAATTTTATTACATTCAGAACAATACTACATGGTTACTAGACCCACTACTTGTTTTTCTGTTGCGAGTTCAGCAACAAGGGATTGGAACAACGCCTTTAATTGGAGGCTGGAAATGTGGTTTTCGGCCGCCTTGCCAACGTTGCAGACCGTTTTGAGGGGCAAAAACACATCCGCGTCAGCGGCTTTTATGCAGCTTTCGGTGATGGAAAAAATAGTGCGCATGACGCGAATTGCGCCTGCCTGAAAAGATGGAATCTGGTCGTCAGGCAGCTCCACCAAGTCAATGTCCTGTTTGCCATGAAGAATACACATGGTCACCGCAACACGGCCGATTAAGGTGGGCAGAAGATCCACCCCAAAAGCTTTTTGTTGAAATACATCGCAGGTGTTGAAATCAGGCTGAAAGTTCTGCAGCCGAGACGTATTGAATTGTTTCAGGGCTGGGTCAAACAAAGACGAATCCGCAAGAAATGTCTCTACAGGCAGCATGTACACTACGACATCCACACTCGTAATGACCAGCCACACGGGATACCAGCCCAGAAAAAGAGCGAAATACGTGTTGCGGTCAAGGCGGTCATCGGCAAAATAAGGCTTGTAAAATTTCGATATAATAAGCGGCACATTGACAAAATGGGTCGCGTGCTTGTCTTTTATCAACGTCATGAGGCCAAGGGGGTCTTTCATGGCTAGACGGTTTGCAGACACCACCATGCGCGCAACCACTGTTGCTTCTGTATAGACTGTCTTGCTATAAACTGGTTCGGTCATGAAACTCTGGATGTCTTTTATGCGGTTTGTTGAATAAATTTTTGGGATCACGGGGGTTGGGCCTGTTTTGGGTTCATGGTTGATAAGAACAATAGAAGTATTGCTTACTTTCCGGTTTTTTGAAACGGGCGGCACATACTCGGGATCTTCGTCTGCTTGCCGCTTTTTGCCTGATGAGAAACCCCCAGCCAAGTTAGCACATGCATTTGCCAGAGCTTCCAACAATGACGGATATTCACATAACTTTTGAAGGTCTTTTTTGACCATGGCACGCTTTCCCCACAGCACGTTAACAATCGCCTCAATTTCTTTGCTGCTGCGAAAAGTATTAAGTAAAACATAAGCTTCTGTATAATTGCTCCGCACAGAGGCAATATTTTCCTCACACTTGACTTCATAGTGAATGGTTAGG
>CANJPX010000181.1 GCA_947476185.1 Bacteroidota bacterium | reverse complement strand
TCAGTCTTGACTTCACCCTCTAGTGTCGAGACAAAGGCGGGCGTGCCTCTTTTACTTTTCATCCACATCCGGAGGAACTCCCGCTTATCCTCAAAGCTCAAGGATTGGGTAAATGAACCGATGTTCACGTTGATGTCCGTGGTTTCCTCTTTGGTGACAGCCACACTGCGCTCTGGCTTGGGGTAGAAGTATTCCATACACAGCTTAATCGCCCAAGGCTCGCCGCCCTCTACAGCCTTCCTAAGGGCAATCTCACCCACCTTCTTGATCTCCTGGTGATGCTGCTTGCAAAACGCTTGGTAATCTTCAGAGTGTGGGTTTCTGCGTTTCGGCCGCCCCAAAGGGTTGGCGATATTGCCGGGCTTAAAAACCATGTTCAACTCCCTCAATTAAAAAATCATCGTAATCATGCCCATCGTGGGGTGTTTTTAAGGAAAAGTCAATGTTTCCACTACCCAAAATACCACCAAACCCTTTCCGTGCCTTGGTTTCCGTGCCTTGGTTTTGAGGGGTTTAGAATCCAAAGAATATTCCTTCTCGCCCCTGCAATCCAAGACACTTCATTCCACGCAGTGATAACGTCTCAAAAGAGAGCGCAAAAATTAGGCAGCACGTTAAAAAACATAAAACCAGAATGACAACCCTGTCACTTGCTTTTGTCATTCTGCTAAAACCCTATATTTTCTGCGGCTCTCAGGGGGTAAAAACGCTCAAATTACGGGAATTGCGTGCATAAAAATTAGGCAGAATGACAAACCGCTCTTTTTTTGTCATTCTGGTGTCATTCTGCCGAAACCCCTTATTTTCTGCGGTTCTCAGGATGGTACTAATCTAGATTTTTCTAAACATCCTCCACTCCCGGAGGGTTATTATATTATACCCCCTAAGGGGGGATATATAATACACTCCAGGGTGGGGTGGTATGGTGGTGGTGAATCATTTATGGTAAACTACAACACAATAACCAAAAACACAGACCACCAAACCCATGATTTTAATTTTATTTCTCAGACGACTCAAAAGGTTTTTTCGCAGACGCCACCCAAAACCATTCACCCTCACCAACATCAAATATTTTTGGGAGAAGCACGAAACGATTTTTGGCAGCTGGGAATAGGTTCAGCTTCACACGCCACCACACTGCCGCTAATTTGACGCTGGGGGGTTATTGACGGGATCAACCCAACACCGGGGCTCGAACCACAAAACCGCTGTGCAATCGATTAGGGGGCCCTAGCGACGATGTGATGAAATTGACCTGAACTTGGGAGTTGGGGTTTCCGTTGCATCTCAAAGCCATCGCTAATGCCCCAAATCTGACGCTGTGATGCCCTCGGTGTGAATTTCCTTAGGTGAGTGGCCTTTTTTCCACAAAACCGCTGTGCGTGCAATTAAACGGGCGTAGCGGCGATATCACAAAAACACACCGTTTTCCAAGTGGACACCCTCTCAAGTATAGGCTATGATAACATAGTAAATAAGCTCATCTTCAGAAGTAAAAGGATAGGTATTCATGCCGGCCATTTTAGCCCTTGATCTCGGCACGCAAACTGGCTGGTCGTTGCTGCATCATGATGGCATCATAACCAGTGGAACGCTAAGCTTCAAGAATGATCGCTATCAGGGCGGAGGTATGAGATACCTGCGCTTCTGCCGCTGGCTGGATGATATGAAAGCCTTAGCAGCTGAACCCCTTGCAGAGGTGTATTTTGAGGAGGTTAGACGTCACCTTGGCGTTGATGCGGCGCATGTGTATGGAGGGTTCTTGGCGACCTTAACCGCCTGGTGTGAAAAGGAATCGATTCCCTATCAAGGCATTAGTGTTGGCACCATCAAACAGCATGCCACCGGCAAAGGCAATGCCAGTAAGCAGAATGTCAGGGAAGCCATTCAAGCCAAGGGCTATAAGCCTCAAGATGATAATGAGGCTGATGCCTTGGCTTTACTGGAGTGGGTGCGAGAACAACATCCCTATGAATACACGAATAAAAACATCATTCCAAATACACCCACACATCAGGATTTTCCACCGGTAAAATAGCACCGCTCTGACTCTCCTTGAAATGAGTTGGCAGCAAGGGGGTCATGTGGGAGATGATCTCACCAGTTTCAGGATCTATCTTTTCTTCTCCGACTGGAAACTTCATGTCTTCCACACACATCACACCGCTTTTGCTTCTTTCAACCCGATAGCGTGCATCTAGATTGAATTTGATGTAGCCTTTCGTGGCTAAAACATTCAGACGTCTATGGATTGTTCTCTCGCCGCCAAGACCTGCCTGTCCTTCAAAAGTCTCGCAGAATTGAGTGGGGGTATATAAATTGCCTTTTGCGGCTTCATCAAAGATTAACTGCAAAATAACATCATGACGGCGGTGTCGTTCGGCATCCAGTTTTTCTCCATACTCCTGACACACAAGACGTTCCGAGTTGGCATTCATCTCCTGCCAGGTGCCATCAATCTTATCTACCAACTTCGTCTCAATGCTTTCGCCATTGCGCAACTCAAACATCAGCTGCCGTGCACTCTGTTTCTCATCCGCTCGAAACAACAGCATGCCCGTGGTATAAAAGCCTCGCAAACTGGCAGCACCGCTAAGGGCTTGAAAGGGGTCCTCCTCCACCATCGCTTTGGTCATTTTCTTAGTATGATGAGTTAAAATAACACCCGCATTCGGGTTCAGCATCGATCTCAGCTTCTCCACCCGATCCTGCAAGAAAGCCATCATCGTCCTGTTGTCGTTCTCATTGCCTGAGGGGCCAGCGTCAAAAACATTGCGCAGGGGATCAATCACCAAAATATCCACTTCTTGCGGCACAAAAACCTGGGTGATGGCATTATAAACTTCCATCACACCTTCCTCATTCAATAACATCCGGATCTGAGGGGTGAGGACAAGGTTTTTCTTGAGGAGTGGCAAGAAATTGGGATCGAGCTTTAGGTTTTGCAGCCGTTCTCGCAAATAGTCATACATGATTTCTGTTTGAAGATAGAAGATCTTCAAGGGTCTCGGCGGCGTCATGCCCAGGAATGGCAAGCCAGCAGCTAGATGAGCCAGCCAATTGAGAATCAGATCCGTCTTCCCTACTTTAGGAGCGCCCCCAAACACCAGCAATCCCCCAGGCGTTAAAATACGCGGGCCAATCAAATCTTCTGGAAAGGGATTCATATCTTCCAACAAATGGCCTGCGAAAAAAACCGGTACACGAGATTCATGGCATTGTGTAAGTTTGGTGAGAGAAATCGGTTGCACGTGAGCTTGCAAAAACGCTTCAATGTCCACCCCTTCCTCAAAGGCATCGGCCGCATCCCAGGATTCGGGCTTGTCTTTTGGGATCATCACCCTTGACAGAGAAGCCAGGCTCAGCGTTGAGAAAGTTGGCAGTTTCTTGATTAAGCTTTCACCATACTCTTGCCCCACTTTATCATGATCCGGCCAAATGACCACGTGTTTGCCTTGCAACGGCGACCAATCGGTTTTATCGAACGGGGCTTTAGCACCATTCATAGCGGTGGTGGCACAGATTCCTAAATCAATCAATGTTTGCGCACACTTTTCCCCCTCGACGATAATGACGGTTTCTGAATTGGCGATGCCTCGTTGATTATATAAAGGACGCGGGTCTGGTGTTTTATAGGCCCGGGCTTTTACATCCCAGGGACGAAACTGTTTGCCCTTAGGGGTCTCATAGCGATACACACACGCCAGCAGAGCACCCTCTGCATCTTCATAATCCCAGCGACCCGTCTGAGGTCCCAGGTCTATTGCTGGTTCAGGTAAGACCGGAGTCGACGACGGAATGG
>CANJPX010000180.1 GCA_947476185.1 Bacteroidota bacterium | reverse complement strand
GGCCATTATAGGCTTTCCACTCTGCTTTCTTAACAATCACACGTTCTAAAATTAACTTGGCTTCAGGGTACTTTTTTTCTTTAAGTAATAATAAGCCATAGTCATTAAGAGCAATCAAATTAGTCGGCTCTACCTTTAACATCATCTTGAGGCTTTCCTCAGCAAGCGTATATTTTTCCAATTGCATGTATAAATCAGTCATTTTTTGCAAAACCTGAATATTATCTGGTTCAAGATCATACGCTTTTATATAGTAAAGTTGAGCCAGATCCATTTTGCCTTCTTGAATAGCCGCGGTACCTTTTAATAAACCATCGTCCACAGAACTTATATTAAGACTGGTGCCTTTTAATAAGGATTGAACGACATTTTGGCCATCATCAGCACCTAATTTATCAACAGTATTCGACGTACAAGCCGTCAAAAATAACTGACAAAGCACAAACCCGACCACTGTGATTGTCATTTTTTTTAGTTGTGGTTTCATTTAAATTAATACTCCAACTCTAAAATAGCCTAAACAGGCGGTGAAAAGACTTCAGTCATAATCAAATCATTTACTGACCAGTTGAGTTTTTGGTTATTTAAAAGACTTTAGTGTTTATAAACTTATAAACTTTTTAGAATAACAAAAACAGGTCCCATTACAACCAATAAAAAAGCGGGTAATAAACAGATCCCTAAAGGAAAGATAAGTTTTAAACCAATTTTTGCTGCCGTATTTTCAGCCGCTTGCGTTCTTTTATCTCTTAAGTCTTCTGAAAAAATTCTTAAGGCTTCTGCAATACTAGATCCAAATTTCATACTTTGTGTCAATGTGGCTACCAGACCCTTAATATCGTCAAGACCCGTTCTTTCAACTATGCGTTTTAAGGCCACCTCTCGTTCCAGCCCAGCGCGTGTTTCGGCGATAACCAAGCTAAGTTCAGATGCCAACTCTGGATGTCCAATAACTAATTCTTCAGCCACTCGCTGTATTGAAGCATCTAAACCTAAGCCTGCTTCTGAACAAATTACTATCATATCGAGGAATTCTGGAAAAGATCTTTTTAAGGCTTTTTGGCGCATAGAGATCAACTTATCTAAAATAAAACTGGGGCCTAAATAACCTATCGCCAGCGCTAGTAAAACGCCTTCAACAAGGGACTTTTTAATAACGGGAATAAACATAGCGACAATAACTAACCCTACCGGCAATAAAACCGTCAACAGCATTTTTATCGCATAGTAATATAGTAAATTATTTTTTAAATGGAAGCCTGCGTAATGGAGGCGTGTTGCCGTTCTTTGTAATAACGACGTATTGACTGGCAAATACAGCGGATGATATTTAAGGAGCTGATCTGATAAGTTTTCTGATTCAAGCGGCAATAAAACTTTACGATTGGCTGTCTTCTTATAACGAATTCGAACCGGATCAAAATAACGCGCTGATAATGCCATAAACGCCACAACTAGCATAAAAATAGCCGTAAATACCATTACCAAAAAAAGCCAATGCGCTGATTCTTCCTTTTGCATCAACGCCCTTAATAGTTGCATCCAATAGTCCATGTGCTTTTCCTCAGGCATCTATATTAATGATCATGCGTATCCAAATCATAGCGATAAATTCAAGGCTAAAAAATACCCCTAAAAAATCCATTCTGTAGGGTGATTCGTAAAGTGGCGTGAAATAACCTGGACTAATGAGGTTAATCACTAAAAACAAAGCAAGCGGTAAGAAAATTAATATCCATGCAGACATGACGCCTTCAGCTGACAATGTTTTTATGCGACGCTGTAATTTAAATCGCGCATTTAAAACAGCGCTAATTTTCATTAGCACCTCCGCAAGATTACCGCCTGTTTCTTTTTGAATAACAATAGCCGTACTCATAGCCAGTAAACTCATGCTTGGAACCCGTTCTATCATAATCGCAAAGGCTACTTCAATGTCACGACCATAATTGATTTCATCAAAGGTCAACGAAAATTCTTTACTGATAGGTTCTGACATTTCTTTTGCCACGACATTCATAGACTCTAAAAATGAATAACCCGTACGTAAAGCTCTCGACATCATTTGCAGGGCTTCCGGCAATTGGGCTTCGAATTGATCGAGGCGTTTATTTCTTTGTTGTTTTAACCACAGTATAGGGACAAAAATGACACCCCCAACGCCCATCAATACCCACAAGATTTCATGAAAACTTAACCAGATAAGCGTACCGGTAATCCCTGCACAAAATAATAACATTAAGACAAAACGGTAAGCCAACTTTGGCTTTCCTAATTGTTCGAATAAAACTTTTAACTGCTTTATTCCAGGTAAATCTTCTAAAAAACGCTCTACAGGTTCTAACTTGCTGTAGTTTTTTAATTTCACTATCGAGATAGCTTCATCACCTTTTCCGTGAAGAATATCTTCCAAGCGTTTTCGTAATTTATTACGATTATCTTGTGTACTACCAAAAGACGATATAACTATAATTTGTGAGGCAACTAATACCGTCAGAAATACAATGCCTACAAATAATCCTACCGCGGTATTTGTCATATTAATAACCCCTACTAATCATGATGATGACCAAAAATACTCATATCTATTTTTAGCCCTTTTTGTTTCATCGAAGCAATACATTTTGGAATAATATTAGTTGAACAATAGTGGCCTAAAATCACACCCTCTTCGTTAACCCCGACACGGACATATTTGAAAATTTCAGACAAAGTAATGATTTCATCCTCCATCCCGTCTATCTCCTGAATACTGATAATACGCCTCGACCCATCCTCTAATCGACTCAATTGAATGATCAAAT
Organism: Bacteroidota bacterium; assembly: GCA_947476185.1. GTDB lineage: Bacteria > Bacteroidota > Bacteroidia > 2-12-FULL-35-15 > 2-12-FULL-35-15 > 2-12-FULL-35-15. The sequence continues at coordinate 1,025 of CANJPX010000180.1, read as the reverse complement.
GAATGCCCGAAGCAATTTGCTTTCTAATAGCCTTAGCGGGCAACTCCAATCCTGCCATTGATACCATGTTCTCAAGTCGTGCCAATGCATCGCGTGGATTATTGGCATGGATAGTTGTTAACGACCCCTCATGTCCTGTATTCATGGCCTGCAACATATCGAAGGCTTCTCCGCTTCTCACCTCACCAATGACTATTCGGTCTGGCCGCATGCGTAAAGTATTACGAACCAAATCTCGTAAAGTAACCTCCCCCTTACCTTCAATATTTGCTGGCCGAGTTTCCAAGCGCAAGACATGGGGTAACTGCAGTTGTAATTCTGCGGAATCTTCTAAGGTAATGATTCTTTCATTACTAGGAATAAAGTTTGAAACAGCATTTAAGAGCGTTGTTTTACCCGACCCAGTCCCACCTGAGATCAAGATATTTAATTTCGATATCGCGGCACATTTTAGAAATTCGGCCATATAATCCATCAATGCACTCTTAGCCACTAGGTCATCGAGTGTCATTTTATCGACTGAAAAACGTCTAATGGATAAAGAAGGGCCATCAATCGCTAATGGAGGAATAATTGCATTCACACGTGAGCCATCTTTTAATCGAGCGTCAACCATTGGCGACGACTCGTCCACTCGCCGACCGACTCTAGAAACGATCCTATCAATGATTTTTAACAAATGATTATTGTCATTGAATTTAATCGGTGTTAATTCCAATTTTCCAAAGCGCTCAACGTACACTTTGTTATAACAATTCACTAAAATATCACTGATACTAGGATCGTAAAGAAATGCTTCTAAAGGCCCCAGTCCGAGAACATCGTCCTCAATCTCTTTAATAATTTGTTCGCGCGTTTGGTTATTAAGAGGAATAGATTGCTCATTAATTAATTGTTGTACGACACCCTGAATTTGACGTCGAGCCTCTTTTTCTTCAATACCGCTGATAAGAGATAGATCAAGCGTATCTAACAACTTAGCATGTATACTTTGTTTAAACTCCAATTCAACAGGCGACAAGATT
>CANJPX010000179.1 GCA_947476185.1 Bacteroidota bacterium | reverse complement strand
TGATACTTCACAACCGTTTTTGCTTAAAATGACTGGCTGAGTGATTTGGTCTAAGTCACCTATTATGTGCAATCCAGCTTGGCTAAGTAGGTTTGAACCAAAGCGTAAGCGCTCAGCACCATCATGATTGCCAGGAATTAATATAACGGGGACGCCTAAGTCAGAGCAAATTGTATTTAACACCTCATCTAACAAACTAACCGCTGCTGCCGGAGGCACTGAGCGATCATAAATATCGCCGGCAATAATCACCGCATCAACCGCTTCGTCTTTAATATGTGCAACAATTTGATCAAGCACATGGCGTTGATCATCAAGTAAAGACACGCTGTGAAATTGACGCCCAATATGCCAATCAGAGGTGTGTATAAATTTCATAGTGATTACTGAGTTAAGAATCGTAAGGACTGATTATAAAGGAGGACAGCGTCAGATGATGACGTTTTAAATGTTATTCAGATCGGCCTTTTTAAGTCTAGGGGGTGGTAACGACAATTTGATTTGTTCATTGATGTCACTCATTGCAATTGTTTCAAGCGTTTTTGTTGCATGGCAATGGCTTGATCCAATAAGCCACTCGTTTCTGACCAATAACCTGAGCACAATTCAACAAAGTTCTGCTTTTCACTGTTAGCCGGTAATTGTGCTAATTCGCTTAAGTCTGCCAGATTTTCAACCGTGTTTTGATAATCAGACAAACACTGCTTGTAGTGATAACGATCTTCTTGTGGAACAACAATGGGTGGAAATCCTGATTTTAAAACAGGTAAATTAGCCAGCAGGCGGGCCATCCTGCCATTGCCATCAAAAAAAAGATGAATCGTAACAAAGTTCAAATGCAAATCCGCGTATATGTCTGCCGCTGTATCTTGAGTATGAGTCGTTGTAAGACTGTTATTTAAATGATCTAGCCATTGGGACATCAATCCCTGGATTTTTTGTGGCGCAGGATATTCACGCCATTGTTGCTTATTGTCGTTATCAGTATAATTGGTAAAGTTGCTCTGCACTTTCCATTTTCCTACCGGCTGATAAATGTCAAGTACTCGCTCAGTCAATACGGTTTCATGTAACTGAAAAATATCTTGTTGGGTAATGATTTCTGAGGTATTTAATAAGCCATAAATGCGCTCAATGGCTCTGGCATGACCAAAAACTTCATTATGGTCTTTAAGGGGTTTACCTTGAATGGTTAAGCCTTCTTCAAGAATAAAATCCGTTTCGGCTAGCGTTAAACTATTGCCTTCTAATGACGTTGAGTGATGCGTCCAGACATTACGAATTTGCGCTAACAGTATGTTTTTGATGTCCTCATCAAGCTGATCGTAAAAATGTTTTTTATCCGACATAAGCCCATTCCTTAAACTGCGTTTGTAAAGTCGTTTCGTTTTTAAACGCTTGGTAGTAAATATATTCGGGCGCCAAATCTGCGCCATTTTCCCAGACAATAGTTTCTAAATCTGGATCAACCTTAAATCTAGTGAAGGCTTCTGGATTTTTTAAAGGTTCAAACATAGGGCCTTTTAGAGCATCAACTAAATCTGCAATACCTTTTTTGCCATTATTAAAAGCAACTTCAATACGGTACGCGCCCAGATAACAGGCTTCAGTAACACGTAAAAACATAGAAATTACTCGAGTTTCGATTAAAAATATTGCCCAATGTTTTGGCGCATTACTTTTAACTAATTAATTTAATAAGTTTTTTTAAGCACAGACACTACAGCATTAGAAATTCTATAACCCACTTGATTAAGTTCAGCGATAACAGCTTCTGCATCGGTAATTAAAGCTTTTCGTTGCGCGGCAAATAACACTGCAGCGGTGCCAACTATAAGCATTTGTTTTCGCAAGGCATGTTTTCGGGCTAAGGCATCATCCAGAATTAACAAGGTATTGCTATCTGATTGCAAGGCATACTCAATGCTAGATTGCTCACCTAAGCCCAAACTTCTTGATAAAGCATGTTGAAAAAGTGGATTAGCAACGCACTTTAACCAGCCAGCATCTAAAGCTTGTTTGATTAAAACAGCATCATTTGACTGTACGTTTAAACATTCGTCTGCTACGGCTTGCGTGATCAATATTTCAGAAAAAAAATCTTCTAATAAATGCAGGCGCTTAATCTTAGCCAGTGCGATTAAGGGCCCCGCATCGGCAATTACGACAACCATGAAGCCAGAACATCTAATTCCTTAGTGGTTTGTTGATCGGGTATGACCAAATCAATATCTAACTGGGCTAAATGATCAATAAACTCAGATAAACTTAAACCACTGATTTTTGCAGCCGCCCCTAATGACATGACTCTATCTTTAAATAAACTAGCGGCTAATGCTGGTTTTAATTGTCCGTCAAACTCGCCCAATGAGGTTTTTAAATTTAATAATACGGCATTCGGTTGATTGCCTTTTAAGATCAACACTGGCTCTAATTCAGCGTGTCTTAAGGCTTCAGAGGGATTACGCTTTAAGTTCCTAACATTTGTTGCATACATAAATCACTCCTCAAGCTTAAAAAACTAAAGTGTAGTCCACACTAGGGGTGAACGCAACGCCTATTTCTGGCGTTTTTTTTGTATTGCCTTAGTGCTCACTAACAACTGAAGGGTTTCAGACCAATACCCTTTGCACAATTCAACAAAACACTGCTTTTCATTGTTGGCTGGTAATTGACCAAAATCGCTTAAGTCTTCCAGATCTTCAACCGTGTATTGATAATCAGACAATCACTGTATCTGCGCCATTTTCCCAGACAATGGTTTCTAAATCTGAATCAACTTTAAAACTAGCAAAGACTTGGGTGTTTTTTAAACAAGCTGAATAATTTGATTGAGTTGCTCACAAACTTCAATAAAAAAGCCATCAAGCAGCTTTCCTAAAGGATGAGGTTTTGCATCACGCATTCGCCAATCAAAAGATTTAGGTTGGTGACAAAGTACATAACTGGTCTTTTCAAGTTTACGACCCGTGGCTTTACCAACAGCAACGGCAAAAGGATTATCGGCATTATAATAGGCCGTGGTCATCGGTAAGCCAATAACCAAGGAGGTTTTATCATTAAAACTTTGTGGAGATAACACCAAAAAAGGATGAACATCTCGCATTTCTTGTCCAACGTGCGGGTTGCAATCAATCCAGATAATATCTTGACGATCAGGTAACCAAACGCTGGTTTTTTTTACCATTGTTCTGCGCCTAATTTTTCCTTTGCTATCATGGTTTCACCACCATGACGTTTAGGATCAAAAGCGGCTAAACGCTGTTCCAAAGTTAACGTTTTATTCACTATAGGGGTAATAATAATCTGACCTTCGATAACAGTTAAGCGCACACTTTGATGAGCTTTTAGATGAGCCTCGCGGGCAACAGCAACCGGTATGCGCACCCCTAAATTATTACCCCACTGTTTTATATCCAATACAACTTCAGTCATAACTAATACCTCAAATGGAAAATATTTAAACGTTAGTTTAAACATCTCAAGTCCTTTTTACAATCTATACAACTATCAACTTGATTTAGCAAATGTCTTTTATATCTTTTTTGATTAAGAGCTCTGTCGGGCTAAGCGTCTAAAGTTCTGCTTGAATACCCATTATAGGATGAGCTGAACGATAGTGAAGCGCATCCTATAAAAGCTTAGGTTTATAGATGGATTGACGGATCAACAAGAGACAAAACTTATCTGAACATCTATAAGTTAAGTAATTTGTGCTTGATCGGGTCGGGGTAACGGGATTGCGCCCGCTACCTCTCCCACACCACCGGTAATGCGGTTTTCCGCAACGGCGGTTGAATCCTACAGCTTATGCTGTAGAGAGTTCCGAAGGCACACATAATCCATAGCGTTTTAAAGTGGC
>CANJPX010000178.1 GCA_947476185.1 Bacteroidota bacterium | reverse complement strand
TAAGTCGAGTGTGCTTCCTATTCTTAATTTGTTGGAGAATAGAGGGTATTGCAATTTTATTCATCATAGTTGCGCAACTCGTGAGGAATTGGTGTTCTTTCTTAACAAATGGAAACAAAAGTCCGTTTCAAATAAATACCCCATATTATATTTGGCATTTCACGGACAGGAGGAAGGAATTTATCTAAATAGTAAGGACTGCTATACCATGGATGAATTGTCGCAATTACTTGAGGATAAATGTTTGGGTAATGTTATTCATTTTGGTTCTTGTTCGACACTTCGTATGGATAAACGTAAGATTCAAACTTTCTTAAATAAGACAGGGTCTATCGCAACTATCGGATATAAGGAGGAGATCGATTGGCTACTGTCAACAGTGTGTGATCTTTTAATTTTCGAAGCACTGCAGCAAGATAAATTTGATAGTAAAGGTATTCGGAATATTGAACGAAAGATCTTCAATGAATATGGGAATTTGAACAAGATTTTGAATCTGCGGATGGTTGTTAATGAGAAGATTCATTTTCCAAGAGAACGTACAAAAAAATCAATAGATTGAAATATTCAATACTATTATTTATTGCATTATTATTTTTAAAAAACGTGCTACTTTTTTTAGCATTTATAAATTTCTAATCATTGCGTAAATAGCGTGCGTTCAGCATTTATTTCTTTGTTTAAAATTGTAACAAAATGAAAAGAGTATTATTAGATTATTCCATGCTGAGCACTTTAGCTAATCCCGGAATAAGCAAAAGCGAAAAGGACAACAATCCATTTTTTGCTTATATGAGTAAAGATCACAAAATGCAGGCTGTTTGTTTTGATTTTCAATTGCAGGCAATTAACATTACTTCTTATAAAAGAAAAGCCATTGAAGAAGATGCAAATTTAAAGGGATTCGAAAATATCATAAAAAGTGATGACTGTTTTATAGATGATGATGATTCCTTGTTAATAATACAAAGGCAGCAAGCAATTGTTGAGCGTTTCAATAAAAAGACTGACCGTATTGCGAATTTATTTTCCAACGGTTTATTTAATTCAATATCTACTACCTTCGTTCTTCCTAATAGCTTGATTCCGCAAGGTGTTACACATTTTATTGATGAGGATGACCTGTTGCAGTTCAACATAGAAGTAATTCCTTTAAATAAAGCTGAATTGATGCGAATTTTGAACTATATCAATCAATGGAAAGAAAAGAACCCTGATTTTAAAATTTCTGATTTTTTATTTCTTGATTTAATTACCCGGATGCTTTCTGGCTTTCTTAAGATTGAAGAATGGTTCTTTTGTGATTCAGAGAATCGATTCGATGAAATGAATACTGTTTTCAATAATCCATTATTTCAGCAAACCTTAAAAGCGTCTGAGCTTTATCCAACCTTAATCAGAAAAATATGGAAAAGGTGAAAAGAGTTAAAAGGTTGCTAAAAGAATGGTCTATTTAGATTTTATATTCCAAAACGTTTTCCAGCAACAATTCCTCTAGAATTAAAAACAAGTTGAGCTAATGCATTGTAATCTGTTTTTGAACCATTGAATTCCTTTAGATGAGCTGTCATTTTAATGAAATTAGAATTTACCTCATAAAATTCGATTATTTCTTGGCGTTGAATATTTTTATATGACTTTTTGTTTTCCTTGTCACAAATGGTGTGGAATGCCATTATTATCTTATTTAAATCAATAATTAAGTAGGTTCTAAAATCCCATATAATGCAATCAAAACTTTTGAAGTAATTGAAGCGAATTTCATGTTGATTAAGTGAAACTTGTGTTTCGAAAATAGTGATCTTGGTTTCCTTGAATTTTAGTAATTCAGAAACTGATTTAGAAATTTGTGTTTGTTTTTTCATTTTATTATTTTTAAGTGTTAGTATTAAAATTATCGATAGGTAACAATTGTTACTTCAAAAAGAAAAGCTTTTAAAAAATAGTTTAATTTAAAAGATAAAAAAGGTGAAAAAGGGTTTGGTCGAATAGCCATTATTGATAATTTTATTAAATAGTAACTATCTGATAAAGAATTAGTTGTGTCTATTATTTGAAGTGTGAGAATTGTGTTCAGTACCTATTGCTTCTAAAAATAACCACTGCGCAAGTTCTGTGCGTTCTCAAGTATTTCATTTGTACCCTATGAAGCCTGAAAATAAGATCTTGATCAATATTATTGGGACTGGTTATGATGTTTGTGTCTGTGAACTTCCTCCTGGATTAATGGATGAATTAGGGGTTGGAATAGCCCAGGAGGAACGTTCATTGGGTAATTTATTGTTTGAAGATGAGTTTTATAAAAAATATTCGATTTCAAAAACGGATACAAAAAATTACGAATCATGGAAAGATTTCGCTAATAATGGTATTTACAGAGGGGCAAATTTAGCAGAACGCGGCCAATTGGAAATATGGTTCAATAGAAAACGGCTGATAACCTATCAGTTTAATGAATTGATCAATGAAGGAATTCTTTTTCCTTTATTTGATAATCAGGAACAAAAACTTAAAGAACTTGTTAGTGACAAATCGAATTTTGTGATTGGTGTTCAGGAAAAGGGGCATTTAGCAAAATTTAAGATGAAAATCGATACGTTTATTCCTGGAGCGTTTCAGTTGCATATCATTGAAATATTTACCCCAGAAAAAATAATTCGTCTTTTACATAAGATTACTTATGCTGGGAATACCTTGAAATCTATTAAGGATGATACTGTAGTTACTGGAACCTTGTTTAATTGGATTTGATAAATTATAATATGTAAATTGGCTGACCTTATTGATAAAAATATGAAACCACGCTACCTCACAAAATCACGTTTTAAATTAGGACTGGATTGTCCTACAAAATTGTTTTATACCAAAAAGAAGGAATATGCTAATTTAAAGAATGAGGACACCTTCTTAGAGTCGCTAGCCCAAGGGGGATTTCAGGTGGAAGAACTGGCAAGAATGCAATACCCTAATGGAATCTTGATCGAAAATAATGATGGCGATTTGGAACTGTTGGTAGAGCAAACAGCAGAGCTTCTGAAAAACGATAATGTGGTTCTTTATGAAGCTGCGTTTAAATTCGAGAATTTATATATCCTTTCAGATATTGTAGTGAAAAAAGGAGACAATATTGAATTAATAGAGGTAAAAGCAAAATCATTTGATCCTACAGCTCCAACCTTCATTAGTAAAAAAAGTGTCGGAATCGCTTCGGCTTGGCGCCCATATTTGTATGACTTGGCCTTTCAAAAGCATGTGATACAATTGTGTCATCCCAACTGGAATGTAAAAGCATTTTTGATGTTAGCGGATAAAACAAAAACATCATCTGTAGATGGCTTAAATCAGATGTTTCGTATCACGAAGAATTCGGGGATTCGGACCGGCATCATCAAGCCTGATGGACTTTCTTTAGCGGATACCGGTGATTCAGTATTGAGTGTTGTTGCTATGGATGAAATTCTTGAAATCATTTATTCAGGAAAAGATAAAAAACATGGATTAACTTTTTTCGAATTGATAAAAACATTTTCGGAACACTATGAACAAGATAAAAAAATGGAACTTGGAATTGGTTGGCATTGCAAGAAATGTGAATTCAGAAAAGGAAAGGATGCTAATCCTTTATTAAAAAGTGGGTTCGAAGAATGTTGGAAAAAACATATGGGTTGGTCTGATTCGCAATTTAAAAAGCCAACTTCATTCGATGTTTGGAATTTTCCGGGAGGAAAAAAACTGTTGGAATCTGATGAACGAAGAATCTTTATGGATGAACTAAGAAGCGAAGATTTTGGTGATGAAAGCATACCGCTAAAAATAAGTGCTCCCGAAAGAAAATGGATTCAGGTGGAAAAGACAGTTGCTG
>CANJPX010000177.1 GCA_947476185.1 Bacteroidota bacterium | reverse complement strand
CGCCTCCTCACTGACAAAGACTACTTCATCTCGGAGCACCAAGCAACGCGAGTCCCTGACAAATACCTAAGTATAATCTGGGAGTCTCTTTTTTTTTTTTTTTTGAAAGAAGTCATCGTTATAGATTACAAAATGCAAAAGCAAGCTAATACACAAGCACGCGCTAAACTGGTCTACTCAGTGCCGCCGGGCAACCGCCATCCTTAGTTCAGGAGTCGGGGAGTACACCGCGGGGTCCGAGAGCGGGCAGCCCGAAGGCTGCGGCTCCATTCCCGCCCGTTACGACGTGATGCGTCCCCTCACCAGACTATCAGAGCCAGGTGTGGTGAGGAGTTGAGTATATACATATGAACAAATTACAGGGGGGAAGAGCTGGGGTATACTGGTTTGGGCGTGTGTTAGGGTAAGATGGTTGGTAATGGCGATACACAGACTAACTAGTAGGTGGATACATAAGACTGTCTGTGTATATGCACTGTGGAATGCAGTGCGCGAGTAGGGTGCGCGAGTGTATGTTCGGGTCCATCTTCGGTACTGGTTCAGGGCTCTTCCGTCATTGGCTGGGGCTGGCGAGGAGCAGGTGAGGGGTACAGGTATGTGGTTATTCTGGGCGCGGAGCGTCTGGAGAGTTGTATTAGGTTCTGGGTTCTGTGCGTTTGCACCAGTCGGGTTGGTCAAGGGGTCGACAGTAGACCCGAGGGTGTCTCGTGTGGCACTGGAGCTGGAGGCTAGGTCTTGGGTATGAGTAGTTTTCGAGCTCAGGTGGGGGTCTTCAGGGTCTTCTGGGTCTGTATTTAAAGCATTTTGGGCACGACGATCGCAAAAAATTCTGGGCTCTGCCCAGACCCGCCCGCCCCAGGCCCCCGGGCCCCCTAAAATGGGGCTGCGCCCCACCGGGCCCCGGTCCCCCCCGGAGTCGGGCAAGTGTGTGGGCTGGGTTGTAGTGTTGTCTGGGTTGAGCATTGCGGGTATATCAGCTGGTGGTTCGAGCTCTTCGAAGACCTCGGAGAAAGCTTCAAAGAGATCTTCTGGAAGAGACACGCTCGTTGGTGTCGTCTGGGGCTGGGGGGTTCCTTGGGATGTGTGTTCTGTGGGTTCTTCGTCGTCGCAGTACTCCGATCGGAGTAGTTCGCAGGCAACAGAGCTAAGGCTGGTGATGAAGGATTCGAGTATGCGAAGCGCCACTGTCTTTTCGGCGAGAGCTGGGGTGGTCAGTAGAGAGTCTTGAAGTAGGTTGTGGAGGACTGTGTCTTCACTACCACAGAAATGGTCGTAGCAGTCTACTATCTGGTCCCGGTCAATGAAGCGGTCGTCGGTGGACACTTGCCAGAGCGCCGAGCAGACATGGCAGATCCTTGTCTGTCTCCAGATCGTGTTGACTAGAATGGTACATACTTGTGGGGTGAGTTTTGCATTGCGGGGAATAGCCTCGAAGATTTTGTAGAACACTTCTTTGTCGGGGAGATCTTTCAGGAGTCGTTGTATAGGTGGCGAAAGGAAGAAGTCAGGGACTGTTAGCAATGCATCAGCGGGCCGGACCTTGTGGTATAGCTGGAGGGTGTCTGGGGTGGGTGTGCAGTAGAGTTGCATGCCGAATATACTCTTGGAAATGTTTGCTGGGGTGCGGAGATTAGAGTCTCTGGTTGTTGTCGGGAGTGGCGGGGCTGTTGTAGTCGGTGTTGGAGTCCATTCACGAGCGAGGGGGTTGAGTGGGGCTTGGGGGGAAGATCGTGTGGGTCTCTCGGGTGCAGTTTGTTGGACGGAGCTAGTGGGCAATGCAGTCTGCGTATTAGGTCTGGGATGCTCTAGTGTCAGATTTGGATATAGGGTGCCAGTTGTTGATTCTAGGTGAAGGGCAGTTAGGAGTGTGCTTGCGGTATCTTTGAATTCCGCGCGGATGCTGAAGATCACTTCAAGCAGTTGTTCCTTCTTTGGGTGGCTAGTCTTTGTTGCTTGCATGGACTCGGAAATAGCAAAGTAGTCTTGTGCTATCTTGTTGAATAGGCGATCAGGGAATGTGCAGAGGGCTTGATGTGTTGTCATCATGGAGGCTGGTGTTGGGCTTGGCTCGTCAGTTACATGGCGGTAGATTTGTTTCAGGGCCGCAATTCTACTGATGGTGCTTGATACAACATGGAACTGTCGGTATGACAGTTGCTGGTTCGGTTCAATGCATGTGAAGATTCCGGCGTAGTCGTCGTCGAAGATGATCCAACTTTTCAGTAGAGCCGATATGGATGGTACTAGATGAATTGTTTGGGGTGTGATAGGGTAAGGCGCCGTTGAAAACTCCTGCCATGATTCAGAGACTGGGATGTTGGTTGTATTGTGTCGAAGCGAGATTTGCCGAGTTGCAGTGCTGGTTGTTTCGTTGGGTGTAGGGCTGGGGTGTCTTGGCGATGTTCGGGTTGATTTTTGTTGTCTTTGATTTGAAGTGAGGTTGACTCTGAGAGCGATCCATTTCTTCCGTGCATCATATTGTGTAAATGCTAAATGTTTGCATGTGCTGTAGATGTTCTCTCTTATTGCGTCAATAACTTCTAGGTAGAGTGCTCGTTGGTAGAAATCTTGTCTGAAAGTTGATCCTGTTGCTATTGTCAGACAGTGAAGCATATTGCCGAGAAGGTAGCCATCGTTTAGAAGTTGCGATTTGTCCCACTGGGTGGAGAACGAGTCAATATGTAGATCAGCTGATTTCCCGCTCCGAAGAGATGTTTCAATTCTGTCGAGAGCGGAAATGCGGAGGATGGTGCAGATGATAACAATATACGGTTTGTATTTGATGTTTTTACCGTTAGCAATTATGTTGATTGTTGCTTGCGCGTTTTCTTTACGGAGGCCGCGTATGTTGACGTTGTTTAGAACTGTTGAGGCATCAAAAGAGCAGTCGCGATGAATTGACGAGATCATTGGGGTGAGATTGATACTGTTTATGACACTGGTGAAATTTCGATTGCTGAATTGCTCCGTTGCCCATTTTTCTGTGCCCACATCGAAACTCTGCGCTGTCTTTGCTTTCGCTTTGTTTTGAATATATTTTGGCATTCGAAACAATTTTTTCCGCGTTCTGTAGTTCTTCAAGAGAGGCGCATAAGAGAAATTCCTACTGCTGTCGATGATGCCTTGAGGGGCACGTTTGTGGTTTGAAGCATTGGGACTATCGTTGGATCCGGTTCGACTCTGGGGATTTAGGTTATTGTATTCATTGTCAATTTGACCAGGCTGTGTTGATGATATTTCCTTATTTACCGTAACAGCGGATGCTGTATACGGTTTTCCCGGGGGCACTTCACATTTCACTTCATTTTCCTGAGATGTTGCGGTGGTTGACACTTCACACGGTATTGTTCTGGTTTTGTCGTTAATTAAATTATCTCCATTAAAGTTTCTTGTTCTTTTATCCAGAAAGCACTCCGATTTGGACTTGGGAATTACATTAATAGCTGGATTGTCGAGGATTCCGGGAAAAGGGCTGTTGGAGTCGAAAAACTTTCCAAGTGCTGGGTTACTCAGTTTGATAAATTGATATTTATCTCTGTCTATTGATTGTTGATTTTTTGATCCACTTGCTGTGTTCTGGGGTTGTGTCGATATTTTGTATTTCCCACTAATTGTTGTTCCGGTTCGGAGCATGGCTTTGGTAGAATTTCGATCTTTATTTTAAAGATAACTTTTGGGGCAGTGGGTTTAAGAAAATATTTTAATTAAGTAATCTACTTGGAATTAAATTCTTGATTTTTAGGTATAGTGTCAGGGGAAACTAAGAAAAATTTGTTAAAACTTAGTACTTGGGTAGTGGGGGGTAATTTTTTTTTGAAGATTTGATATTGGGGATACTTGCGATGCGGGTAAAATTTCGATTGCTAAATTGTTCTGTTGACCATTTTTCCGT
>CANJPX010000176.1 GCA_947476185.1 Bacteroidota bacterium | reverse complement strand
TGCCTATCAGGCTGCCCTTGAGAAGGGTGAGCCATTTGAACTAAAAAGCCTACGACCATACAAGCATGAAATAGGTAAAGAATGGTTTACTAGCTTAAGGATGGATATTGAAAGCTTGGATGACCCAAAGGCTAGACCGAGGCAATAGGATACCCAAGTTAACTAAACTATCTCAAATCTCGCCAAATTGAGCTCACCTCTTCCCTGTACTTTTCCTTGCTGGTGTAATTGGCGTAATGAGGCACCTTTAGCAGGTTGTATTCATCCTGAAGGTGTCTACTCAAAATAGAGTGGGTATCTCTTCCAAAGGAGATTATGGTGGGACTGGTAACCCCCAAGTCCCTTATTTCATCGCGGAATATCCTGACATTCTCTTCTTCAAATGACTTGTTTGCTCTCAGATAGCTTACAACCTTACCTGATGATTTTTGCTCGAAATCTTTGATTATGTCAGTCATATAGCCGCCCCAAAGCGGCGTATCTTTTAAAGCATATCTAATCTTGTAATCTGTTGCCTCAGACCTTGCACCATGAAAGTTAGCCAATGGGAACTTAATGTCTCCCCTCGATATATTCAATCCCACAAGGATGATATCCGGCTTTAGATGAGCCAAGACATCTTCACTATCAAAAACACTCAGGTCACCTACATTACTTTTTGGAGTCTCGCCCTCTGCTGCCCATATTGCCCAGCTTGCCCAATATCCGTACTTCTCTTTTATTAATGCAAATTGCTTTTTATCCAGCATATATTTTTTGATGCGAAAAGTCAGTCACACCTTTAATTAGAACAGTAATTTTGCCTTTCCACACATCGCGGTCAAAAGCTGGTTGAGCTTGTAACGCCCATCACTCCCAATTTTCCCCTTCTCCGCAAGAGACAATGTACCGCTCAAGCGATTTAAGAACCCACCATATGAGTGATTGAATTCATGTTCAAGTCCTATACCATGCTCTAAACGAGTTACGATTGCGTAGGTTCCATCAAATCCAGAAGCCCCAAACACCCTCACGCGGTTACCAGAGATTTCTATATATATTCCATCCAATGGCACATCTTGCAGTTGCATACCAAAGTTGGTATATGTGCCATTGCACTGTAGTTTGGTAATTGCTAAGTCTTGCGCACTGCTTAGGGTAGATGTTGAAACTAGAAGCGTTATAGCAATAATTCTGTTTATCAAGTGTCGTACGATTAACAATATTACGGAGAATAATTGGGTCTTTGTATTATCAAACTTAATTAAATGACTCATGGCTGGTCAACACCCCTTAAAGTTACTTGCCTGACAAGCCTTTGCCATTTCTTGTGCTTTTTCTACCTGCTGGGGGGTCATTTTCTTTGCAATGATGTCTCGGTTTTTAGTAGCAACAGCATCTCCTGCTGAACTCGCCAAGTTGTACCACATGTGGGCACGGGCATAATCCTGAAGCACCCCTTGACCTTTTGCATACATCCAACCGAGATTGTGTTGTGCATCTGCAAGCCCTTGCTCTGCTGCTAGCCTGTACCACTTAACCGCTTCCTTGTAGTCTTGAAGTACCCCCTGACCTTGGTCATACATCCAACCGAGATTGTGTTGTGCATCTGCAAGCCCTTGCTCTGCTGCTAGCCTGTACCACTTAACCGCTTCCTTGTGGTCTTGGGTGACCCCATGACCCTTGAGATACTGATAACCGAGGTTGGATTCTGCGTCCGCAACTCCTTGCTCTGCAGCCAGCCTAAGCCACTTAACTGCTTCCTTGTGGTCTTGAGGTACCCCTTGACCGTCTCGATACATCACACCGAGGTTGTATTGTGCTCCCACATCCCTCTGCTCTGCCGCTAGCCTGTACCACTTAACGGCTTCTTTGTAATCTTGAGTGACCCCCAAACCTTCGCTATACATCCAACCGAGCTTGCCTTGTGCTTTTGCATCCCCTGCGCTTGCCAATGGGCGTAACAACTTAACTGCAGCTACGTAGTCTCCGCGTCCATATGCAGCCTGAACATCTTCAAATGCCCCTCCCCAAGCCGTACCAAGAGTTAGGAATAAGAGGGTGAATAGTAGTTTTTTCATGGGGGGTTATGGATTGAGTAAGTCGGGCAACATAATTAATTCATCAAGTCTATTTCTGTCTTTCTTTTCTATCCCTGAGAATTCTTTTAGCTACTACTAATTGTTGGTCTGACATATATTTCCACTGGTGAACCAATTCATCAACCTCTAACAGAGTGAAGTTTTTGTCATAACGACTGGTCTCAGCTTTCTCCCAAGCTAGGGTGTTAGCAACTACCGCCATCTTTAACTCCTGTGTCGCACAAACTTTCTTGGAGTAACAGTCGTCCACGAGTTTACTGGCATCGTAGTCGTTCATCTCATCCTTTGCACAAGCTGTACCAAGGGTTAGGAATAAGAGGGTAAACAGTAGTTTTTTCATATTGAATCTCACAAACCTAATATGTAAAGTTAATTACAGTTTGTAGTAGCTGTATTACCAAACTTATTAGTCACACAATTGGTTTGTAATCTTGCAGTAGTTGGTTGCTGCATAACGGGCTGTCTAGCATTAACAGTTTGCATATAGTTGCCCCAAGCCATTATGTTATTTTGCTGTTGCTGCATTGCTAATTGTTGCGCTTTCATTTGCGCATCTCTATCTTGCATAAGCATTGCAGTACGATAGTCAGCTGCTGCGCTATCTATACTGCTAGCCATTTCATATCGTTTTACTGCAAACTCACCATACGTCAGCTTGCCTTGATATAGCGCCACAATTAATGCACTTACTTGCGCCGTTATTTGTCTTCTAAATTCTGCTTGCTTATCCGTAAATGATTTTTGCATTGCAGTTGATGGCTGATGTGAGCTTGTGATTGCATCATCTACTTTACTAATGCACGCTTCCCTAATCTTTGCCCACTTAGCTATTGCAATATTTTCTTTGGCGTTTGGATACGTTGTGTTAGTTGCAATATCAAATGCAGGAGGGCTGTTAGGCGCTAATCTAAATAATTCAACCTTAGTTCTAATTATGTCAAGCTCAGCATCTTGCATTTCTGCTTTGCAATTATTTTGCAAGTCCTTAACAATTGCTACTATGTCTGCGCCACAAGTAAATGTTATGTTTGATTCTTGTGGGGACCATCCAACTACACCGCTTCTTTGTTCATTCATAAAGTAATACTTCTGTCCCACACTTGCGCAGTAAGCTGCAGCTTTATCTGTTGCCTCTTGTGTAGCTCGTGTCCAGCTTCCGTTTAATGCGCCATACTGTGACGACACGGAGTACGTATTATTATTTGCATTTTTTATAACTGCGCTTGTTCCGCATGCAGCTAATAATGCAGCTGTCACTACTAGTAACACAGTACTAAGTGATTTCACTTTACCCTCCTTGAGCTAATCAAGCCAAACAAAACATCTTATTCATGCCAACTCCCGTGATACTTACTTACCGCAGGCTACCTTAAAGAGAAGCATATTCAGGGTGCCGGGTGATATAGGGTGGGGCTCTTCATGATAAGCCCCAGAGGCGTGGACCACACGTCCTGCCCCCATGTTTTTCGAATACCAGTTAAACGTCAATGCTCTGATTGTCTCTTCTTTGCAATCGTATTCAGCTTGCGATACCTGAGATAGGTAGCTCATACTAGGATTCTTATTAATCTCAGCTACCGTGTTGTCAAACAAATTCCACATCTTGACCTTGTTCCCAGACTTACGAATAGTAGAAGGGTCGGCATAAGCAGTAGTGCCATCGCCATAGCCAACCTCAGTCCATTCAGCCAGCACACTCGTGCTGAACACTGCTAGTAGTGCTGCTATAAGCAACTTATTCATAATCCCCTCCTGCTTTTATATTGATTGACCATCTCTGCAGTTATGTCTGTGTCATAGCACAAGGGGGCATAGC
>CANJPX010000175.1 GCA_947476185.1 Bacteroidota bacterium | reverse complement strand
GGAAACGTGTGTTTTCACTGGGAATCATGTGTTTCCACTGGGAATCATGTGTTTTCACTGGGAATCATGTGTTTTCACTTGGAAACGTGTGTTTTCACTGGGAATCATGTGTTTTCACTTGGAAACGTTTGTTTTCACTGGGAATCATGTGTTTTCACTGGGAATCATGTGTTTTCACTGGGAATCATGTGTTTTCACTTGGAAACGTGTGTTTTCACTGGGAATCATGTGTTTCCACTGGGAATCATGTGTTTTCACTTGGAAACGTGTGTTTTCGCTGGGAATCGTACGCTTCCACGCGAAAGCTTAAGGTCAGCTTGGTCTGCGTGGTTTAGGCAACTTAACAGTATTGAACTTCAATGCTGGGTTAACGATAATGCCGAATGCAGGGACAGGTCGCAACCTGCCTGCGGTGCTCATGCGTCCGTCATCTCTGGATGTTGATGCCAGCTCTTTACCCAGCCGGCTAGCTGATCTGCCGGCATGGGCCTTGCTATCGCATAACCTTGGGCTAAATCACAGCTCATTTCTAATAGTCGTTCGCAATGCGTTGGTGTTTCCACACCTTCTGCGATCACTTGATGATGAAAGGCTTTAGCGAGTCCTATCACGCCTTCTATAATGGGAAGGTTTTCTAGGTCTATCAACATGTCCCGCACAAAACTCTGGTCTATCTTCAGCATATTAACGGGCAGGCGCTTCAAATAAGTGAGTGAAGAATAGCCTGTGCCAAAATCATCAAGTGCAAAATGCACGCCGAGTTCGCAGCAAGACTTCATGATATTTGAGGCATTGTTAAGGTCTTCTAAGGCGGAAGACTCCAATATTTCTAATTCAATTTGACTGGGGTGAATCGTTGGATGTGCGGCAAAGCGATTAGACAGTCCTATGGTAAAGTAATCATTCTGTAAATGATGTGCGCCTATGTTCACGCTTACAGAGATAGTAAAGTTCTGTTGATGCCATTCAGATAATTGAGCGAAGGCAGTGTCCAAGACCCACTCACCCAGTTCAATATCGTAAGCATGGTTTTCGATGATAGGCAAAAAGGCAGCAGGAAGTAATAAGCCTTGCTCAGGATGTTGCCAGCGTATGAGCGCCTCGGCACCGATGACCTGACCGGTTTTCATATTAACCTTGGGTTGGTAGTACAGTACAAACTCACGGTTATCTATAGCACTGCGGATACGGGCTAAATTTTCCTGCTCGGATTTCAGTGCAGCGTTATGAATCAGATCGAAGTATAGATAGCGATTTTTACCCGATTGTTTGGCGCCATACATAGCATGATCGGCATGACGCAATAAGCGATCAGCATCGACATTATCCTTAGGATATAAGGTGACACCAATACTGGCAGAGACCTGTAATATGAGGCCATCAACGATCACAGGATCGGATGTGGCTCGTAACAAGCGATCTAGTAGGGGTTCACAATCGCTTTGGCTTTCTAAATTCACTAATACCACAACAAATTCGTCGCCACCGATACGTGCCAAGGTGTCAATTTCTCTTATGATGGTTCGCATGCGTTGAGAAATGTTTATCAATAGCGCATCACCTATGGTATGTCCATACTGGTCATTGACAGCCTTGAAACCATCTAAATCCAGATAGACTAGCGCTAGAGAGTTACCCTGTCGTTGTGATTGAATGATGGCTTGCTCTAATCGATCAGCCAACAGCAGACGGTTGGGTAAACCGGTGAGGGCATCGTAATTAGCGATATGCTCAAGTTGCTGCTGATGGCTTTTCGTAGCGGTAATGTCGGAAAATAATGCGACATAACTCTGAGTGTCCCCCAGATTATTTTGTACCGCACTGATGTTGATCATAATGACATAATCATCGCCATTTTTGTGTCGGTTCCATATTTCGCCGTACCAGTGCTTCTTGGTGAGCAGGTCCTGCCATAATTTTTCAAAAAATGCGGGTTCATTGCGGTTTGATTTGAGTAACGAGGGTTTTTGTCCTAGAGCTTCTGCATGTGAGTAGCCTGTGATATAGGTAAAAGAATCGTTAACATCAATAATAGTCGCATCAGCGTCAGTGATAATAATGCCTTCCCTAGAGTGTGTAAAAACACTGGCGGCAAGTTTTAAACTATTTTCCGTGACCTTGCGATCAGTGATATCTTCAACGATACCACGTACGTGTAAGCGTTGATCTTTAGTGTCAGCATAATATTCACCGATGACTGAAATCCAATGGACACTACCATCAGGCCAAAGCATTCGAGATTCATAAGCATAAGGAGTTTGCTCAGCCAAGCTACGCTCAGCCAAGCTACGCTCAGCCAAGCTACGCTCAGCCAAGCTACGCTCAGCCAAGCTACGCTCAGCCAAGCTACGCTCAGTTTTTACACTAGGTAAATCTTCTAAACTCAATCCACGTATAAAGTCGTCGTAATTGCCGCTGAACTGTCCAGGTGCATAGCCCAATATTTCTTCGCTGCGTGGAGACAAAATGACCTGATTAGTCAGGATGTCCCAGTCAAAAATGCCCAGTTTTGCAGCGTTAAGGGCCATTCTGAGTCGTTCTTCACTTTGCGTTAAGTTCTGTTCGTACAGATAATGTTCTGTAATATCCTGTACCGTACCGGCCATACGCAAGGCGTGATCTTGATCATCCTTTAGTAGTTTACCCTTAGCACTCAGGTAACGGATGTTGCCATCAGGCAAGATGTTCCTAAATATGAATTCGTTCTGGTTGTTGTTGCCTAGGGCGAAATCCTCGATATACGCCTGCACCGCCAAACGATCATTAGCATGAATGAGAAAGGCCAGTGACTCTTCCGTGGGAATAAAATTATCTGCAGATACGCCAAATAATCGATAAGTCTCTTCGCTCCAAATAATGGGATTAATAAAATCATAACTCCAACTACCGATATGGGAGATGCGTTGAGATTCGGACAATAAGCGTTCACTTTCGCGTAGTAACTCGGCTGTGCGTTCGCGTTCTTGTGCTTGCAGCAGTTGTTGCTGGGTCTCATTTAAGTTGGATTCTAAGAGCAGATTATCTAAGGTGAAAGAAATATCGCTACCCATTTGCTTGAGCAGTTGTAATTGATGCTCGTCGAAATAATCTTTTTCATCGGTATATAAAGATAAGGCGCCGATGGTGATATTATTTTCTTTGATAGCAACACTAGCCGAAGCCAATAAACCAAATTGACGAGCTTTTTCATACAGAGGCTGATTTGCTAAGACCTTCAAAAAATCATTATAAATGCAGTAGCTACCGGTACGAATGGCTACAGCGGTAGGTGATTGAATGATCAGACTATTTTGTATTTTTAACTGCAAGTCATCAAGATAATGCGTTTCGCCTGCGGCTGAACTGACGTTGATTTGGCCGGTATCAGGGTTCAGTAAGCCCACCCAAGCCAAGCGAAAGCCGCCCTGTTGCACAGCAATCTGGCAAAATTCCTTAAATAGCTGATCTCGATCTTTTGTGTGGATGATCAACCCTATCGCGTTAGCCATGGCATAGAGCCGATTGAGGCGCAATATTTTTTTTTCAGCTAGTTTGCGCGCACTGATGTCGGTAATGACCACGCTTAGTCCCAGTTTGTCATCAAATTCGACCTGACTCCAAGATAGCAAAACCGTTAATAACTGTCCTTGCCTAGTCTTTAGTGTTATTTCATCTCTATTAAGCTGGTTAGTATTAAAGTTTTGCAAGTGCTCAGTGACCAGCGCTAGATCTTGAGTTGCCACATAATCGGTAAACTGTGTGCCGATCAGTTTTTCCATAGGTATTTGCAACAACATCGCTAGTTGTTGATTGCTATAAAAAATCTGTCCGGTACTGACTAAAAAAACGGCCCCCTCATACATGCTTTCTACCATGACGCGGTAAGCATGTTCAGCACCTTTTAAACTAAAAATTTGCTCTCCCTCTGGCCT
>CANJPX010000174.1 GCA_947476185.1 Bacteroidota bacterium | reverse complement strand
GGGGGAAATGGCATTGCGACAAATGCATCCAGGAATAAGCGAATTGTTGTGTCACGCGTCGAGGCAACGACCCGATGACTTGCAAGCTGCTTTTCGCGTCGAGGCAACGATCCGGCCTCAGCCGATGACTTGCCGTAGCCATGCCGATGACTTGCCATAGCCATGCCGTTTGCGAAAAACACGATCTCTCTAGTTGTCAGTTTAGGGTTTAGGGGTTAGGGTTTTTAGGGACACCCTTAGCCCTAAACCCTAAACCCTAAACCCAAAACCTTAAACCAACCCTAAACCCTAAACCCCTAAGCCCTAAACCCACTCCGGGTTGGCAGAGGGTATGAAACCAGAATTGAAAGTACTGTGGTTGTTGTCGCCGGCCGTTTGGTTTCATCCAGTTTTGTAGTTAGTATCCAGTTTTGTAATTAGTATCCAGTTATTATGGACGGCTCGCTGGGAAGACTCGAGACAGCGGCTCTGTGCATTGCTTCTTCTCCGTTTGACATTGGAGTAGTTGTTGTCGAAAACGGCTGTGGAACTTGGCGCGCTCAGTGTCGGTTTGCCTATTGCCCGAGATCATTGCCATGCCTGTACGGGCCAGGGTCGGAGCAGAGGCCGATCCCCTACTTGCTATTTAAACGCGAGTGGCACCTTATTGGTCCTGATCGCAATGATTGCTCACTAGCCAGGGCAGACATGGAAGCATTTGTGCGAGTGGTAGACGACGGTTGCGGAGAACTAGCCCTGAGACGTCGTTTGAAACAGATGTATGAGCTCCCCGAGGTGCGACCTAGTAGCTGGATGGTGGAAGTGGCGCACACAGAGGGCGGATTTGGCAACAGGATGGCTCGAGGAGTTGTGCATTTTTCCCAATTACGCCCTGCGAGGAAGACGCCATGGGTAGCGAGCAGGCATAAGGCGGAACAGGATTTGAACCGGCTACTGTTTGCAGAAGGGGTCCTCTCGTCGGCACACCGACCAATGTTGTTGAAGTTGACATCGTCGGCTGTCACACATCGTGGTGGTTGCATGATCGTGTGGAACGAGTCTTCTGAGGTCCCGGCGCTGGGAGTGATCGAAGAAGCCTCAGAAACATCTTCTGAGGCGCCGATCGACGAGTCTTCTGATTCTGAGGCCGTTTCTTATTATACTGAGTGACTCAAGGAAAACTTGATGACCTCAGCATTTACTCAGCCGTACGCAGATCCAAAAGCACACTGAGTGATCCAAAAGCACAATGTGCGCCGCTGTTGCCAAGTCCGCAGTTCGCAGTCCTGCAGTCCGATGCATTGTTTCCATATATAGCCAACGTGCAATGCTGGTTTTAAGGTTTTGGGTGAACTATATTGTATATGAACTATTCGCAGGTATTTCAAGAATGTCGATTGTCGATTGCAAATGCTGGTTTTAAGGTTTTGGTCTAGGGTTTAGGGTTTAGGGTTTAGGTTTTAGGGCCTTGTACTTTACGTCAATTGTCGTTTTAAGGTTTTGGGGAAGTTTCAGCAACCTAACACTGCTTGCAGAAGTTTCAACAACCTAAGAGCAATGCTTCATGCTTCGGGGCTGTCAAATACATTTGGTCGGTGGCTGTGGCTGCACGCATTCAACAGCATACATTTGGGGTTGCATCGTGCGTTGTCAAGTCCATCAAGTTCAGCGAGGTTCAGCCAGTTCAGCTGGCACGTTCAGCAATGTTCAGCAAGTTCATCAAGTCCAGCTAGCAAGTTTAGCAAGTTCACCAACAGCAAGTTCAGCAAGTACAGCAAGTTTAGCAAAGTTCAGCAAGTACAGCAAGTTCAGCAAGTGCAGCAAGTTCCACAAGTTCGGCAAGTACAGCATGTTCAGCAAGTTCAGCTAGCAAGTTCATCAAATTACAGCAAGTTCAGCAAGTACACCAAGTTCAGCAAAAATCAGCAAGTGCAGTGAGTACAGCAAATTCAGCAATTTCTGCAATTGTCAGAAAACACCAGCAAGGCCAGCACAATTTAGCCAGTTCAGCAAAGTTCAGCAAGTTCAGCGAGTTCAGCAAATTCAGCAGCAGGTCCAGCAAGTTCAGCAAAGTTCTGCAAGTTTAGCAACGTGAGCAAGTTCAGTTAGAGCCCCGTGCACTTTAGCCAACGTGCGTTCACAGCAGCGATGGTATGCTGTGTGCTATTGCATTTTGTGCTGCTGCATTCTCAGCCAGTCCACATTATCCCTAGCATTGCACTTGTTGCTGCGCATTGCTTCGTTCATGTCAGCAAGTAGAGCAAGTCCATCAAGTTCATCAGCGAGGTTCAGTAAGTTCATCAAGTTCAGCCTCAGCTAGCAAGTTCAGTCAGCAAAGGGTTCATTTCAGACATCACGTGTTCTAGCAATCCACTTAACTTCCAAATCCCGTTAACTTCCAAATCCAGCTAACTTCCACGTCCCATGCCCACCCAGTTAACTTCTGGATGTAGTAAACTTTCAAATCACCTTACCCGAAAAAAACAAAGTTAACTTCCAAATCAAGTTAACTTCCAAATCAAATCCAGTTAACTTCCAAATCTAGTTAACGTCCAAATCTCATTGAACTTCCAAATCCAGTTCACTTCTGAATCACATGGCACCCAAAGAAACAAAGTTAAGTTCCAAATCTAGCCAACTGCCGAACACCGTTAACTTCCAAATCCAGTTAACTCCCAAATACAATTCCCATCCAATTAACTTCCAAATCCAGTTAACATCTGAATCCCATTCTGCACGAAGAAATGAAGTTAATTTCCAACTCCAGTTCAGCTCCAAATTCAGTTAACTTCCAAATCGAGTTATATTCCAAATCGCAGCACCAGTTAACTTCCAAATCCAGTTAACTTCATCCCATTCCGATTCTACCCAAAAGTCAAGCACCGAAAACAAGCAAAGAGCACTTGCACTGAAAATGATCAAATCACACGACGCATGAACTTCCCAGTACCCTTAACTTTCAAATCACATTAACTTCCAAATGCCATCAACCTCAACGTCCCATTAACTGCCAAATCCCTTTACCAAATTTTGGCGGCATGAGCCCAACAGCTTTTAAATCCCGTCCTTCCTTCATCAATCACACATGCTCATCTCATTTGGAATCAACAAATGCTGTTATTATCCTAGCACCACACGCGGCACTTCACCAGTGAGGAACACGCACCAGAAATTATTGGCTCAAGAGTGAGCTACACATGAGCACGCAGTCAGAGAGGCATTTGATTTCGGAGCATGTGGTAGCAGGAAGTGGATCTGCAAACCATGTCGAGCATCAACGCAGCTGCGTCGACAAGTCTGAGTGATGACGACAAGAAGATTCATGCTTGGAGGGCTGCTCAGTTTTTCCGGCGCCGTTTGTGGCGTGGTTCAGCAACAAAGTTTAAGGAGTACATTGACTGGTGGTTGTGGGATGAGCACGGTAACACATCGAGTTTGATAGCGATGTCTGCTAGAGATGGTCGCAAGAGATGGCAGTGGTCTTCCCGCTGGTTCAAAGGCTCGATTCAGATTGAAATGCCCGAAGAGTCATCATCCCATCCAACAGCAAACATATTTGTGGAGGGCAATGAGGAGCAGATCGAGAACTTCATTGACATTATTAAAACATTCACAGAGGAGTGGTGTGGAGAGATTCCAAAGATGAAAGCGAGCGCCAGGAAAAGCTTGAGGCTTTCTGCAGATGTTGATTCCCCTTGGCGTCGTCGATCTTGTTTTGAACTGCAGGCCCACACTGTAGGCTAGAGGCTGCCTTTTGCATTTTGCGGAGCTGTTAGTTCTCTTGGCTTGGCTCTCACGTTGCCTTTCGCGGAGCTGTTAGTTCCCGGCAACGTGACTGGTAGTATGAGTATGAGGAGGCACACTCCACCACAAGGGCTTTTGCTCATGTTGCATTAGTTTCTTATTCACTTATAGCCTGCGGCATCCACTGGAGTCGGTGCGTTTATGTTTATCGT
>CANJPX010000173.1 GCA_947476185.1 Bacteroidota bacterium | reverse complement strand
CTTAAACAGTTTTAATTTGAATTATGGTATCATCATCCTGATCCTGACCATCATTTTAAAATTATTGCTTTTACCTATCGCTTATAAAACCATTCTTTCCTCAGCAAAAATGCGTGTTTTAAAACCTGAGATCGATGAATTAAACGAGAAACATAAAAATGACGATCCTGTAAAAAAACAACAGGCAACTATGGCTTTGTATAAATCTGTTGGAGTAAATCCAATGGCAGGTTGTATTCCTGTGTTGCTCCAGATGCCTATTCTGATTGCGTTATTCAGATTTTTTCCAGCATCCATAGAATTGCGTCAACAAGGTTTCCTTTGGGCTCATGATCTTTCAACTTTCGATTCGATCTATAATTTCGGATTTAATGTACCGTGGTATGGCGATCACGTGAGTCTATTTGCATTACTGATGACTGCTTCAACACTTCTTTACACTTGGAGTAACAGTCAGATAATGGGAACAAGCAATCAAATGCCCGGAATGAAATGGATGATGTACCTTATGCCGATCATGTTCTTAGGATTCATGAACAGTTATTCCGCAGGATTGAGTTGGTATTATTTCCTTGCAAACATGTTTACATTCGGACAAACATGGATCATTCAAAAGTTTGTAATTGATAATGATGCTTTGCATGCAAAACTTCAGGAAAATAAAAAGAAACCGGTTAAACAATCCAAGTTTCAGGAACGATTAGAGCAAATGACAAAAGACCGTCAACAACAAGTTTCTCAAAAGAAAAAATAAGTTATTAAAATATTACCAAATTACGGAGCGTCATTGCGAGGAGCAAAGCATCCACTCCTATTGAGCAGATTAGCCAGCATTGGAATAAAAGATTTCTAGGTTCCTCTTAAGGTTGGCTTACTAAAATTATTGAAAAAATGAAATTTCACAAAGAAGGAATACCATCATTAATAATAACACTTATCGTTACTGCAATTATTAATGCATTAACAATTAATTTTTGTGCTGCCTATCCAATTATAATTTGGCTTGGCTGGGCCTTATCTGCATTTTTGCTCATTACTATTTTACAGTTCTTCAGAAATCCTACACGTAGCATTACGATAAATGAAAATCATATTATTGCACCTGCAGATGGAAAAGTTGTTGTAATTGAAGAGGTAATTGAGAGCGAATATTTTAACGACAAACGTTTACAGATCTCGATTTTTATGTCCCCCTTAAATGTGCATATTAATCGTTACCCGATAAGTGGGATTGTGAAATACTCAAAATATCATCCGGGATTATTTTTAGTGGCATGGCATCCGAAATCCTCTACAGAAAATGAAAGAACAACAATCGTTGTAAAACATAAGAACGGGCAAGAGATCTTATTCCGACAAATTGCAGGAGCGATGGCAAGAAGGATCGTGAATTATGCACAAGAAAACGATGCCGCGACACAAGGCAGCGAATTCGGATTCATTAAATTCGGGTCAAGGGTAGACCTTCTTTTACCAACAAATGTGAAAGTAAAAGTCGGTTTAGAGCAGAAAGTTACAGGAAGACATACTGTTATCGCTACGTTTGAATAGACTATATTTTGTAAACAATTTCCTTTTTAGTTTTATTTTAACAAGTCATTAACAATTTTTAAGGTTAAAATTAAAAGTGTTACACTTCTTTTAGTTAATTTTATGAATCAATAAAGTCGAATTAATAACTTAAACCATAAATCAAATGAAAAAATTATTTTTATTATTAGCATTCACAGGAATAATTGGTGCAGCTTCTGCAACCACCTTATTGGCATCAACAAAAGCAACAGTCGTAACTGTAAAAGGTGACGATAAGAAAAAAGGAGACGATAAGAAGAAAAAAGAAGAAAAAGCTTGTTGCAAAAAAGATGCAGAAACTAAATCTTGTGGTGAAAAAACAGAAGCTAAATCATGTGCTGGTGAAAAATCCGGAAAATCTTGCTGCAAAGCAAAAGCTGAAGGAACTACTTCCACAGCAGCTCCGGCTACAACTCCAACAAAATCTGACAAATAATATTTTCGGATCAAAATTAAGAAATCCGCTTCATTTATTTGAAGCGGATTTTTTGTTTAAAGAATAGTCATCAATTCATTCAAACTTCTTATTTCATGGGTTAGATCCTCTTCATGAGGAATTCCTTCAGGGTTAAAATACACCTGATGCATCCCAATATTTTTTGCCCCGATAATATCTGCCTCCAAACTGTCACCGATCATTAAACTTGTTTCTGCATTTGCCCTTGTAAGATCAAGTGAAAACAGGAACATCCGTTCATCAGGCTTTTTAAAACCAGACCGTTCTGAGGTAATCACTTCAGAAAAATAAGGAGTCAGCTCACTATTTCTTAATTTGAGATGTTGCACTTCTTCAAAGCCGTTTGTAATTATATGCAACATGTATTTATTTTTTAAATACTTCAACACTTCGATAGAATATGGGAACAGATTTGTTTTATAGGGAGCAATGGCCACATATTCGTTACCGATAGCTTTTGCTAACTCAAAATCATCAATTTCAAATTTCTTTAATGCCTGGTGAAAACGATCATAGCGGAGCGACTCTTTGGAAATAATGTTCTTTCTGTAATCCTCCCATAAACGGAGGTTAATAATAAAGTACTCTTTTAAGAAACTATCAACTGATGAAACTCCTTTTTGCAGCAAATTAAATTTGGCAATAAGTTCGGAAAGAGCCTCAGATGAGTTTTTTTCAAAATCCCACAATGTGTGGTCAAGATCAAAAAAAATAGTTTCGTATGGCATCAAAAAGAGGTTTATATAATAAGGTTCCTATAACGGACCAAATAAAAATAGAAAGAAACAAATATCTTACAATCTTTTGTTTATCGTTAAAATACCTCACAGCAAGAAAACATCCAATAGGAATTGGTATTAAGAAAGGTACAATCAAAGAAAAACCCAAAAGTCCAAATCGTCTTTTTACACTAATTACTATTCTATTCGTTCGAGTAAATTTCTTTTTGGCATCACGACTAGGATTCTTCAAACGTTTTAATTCTGCTCTTTTTTTAAAGAATACAATTAATCTATCACTAGCAAAAACAAAAACGACAACTCCAGTAAATCCACCCAACGTGGTGACAGTGATACTTTCAAAATAGGAAAACCCAAAACCCAAAGCAGCTGGGACTCCTCCAAAAAAAAATTTTATTGTACTCAATAAAAAGACTAAACTAATTTCCCACCAGGAGCTCATTAGCGAAGAAAATTATATTTTAACTCCAAAAGCCAGGTCACCTGCATCACCAAGGCCGGGAACAATATAGGATTGTGCAGTAAGCTCTTCATCAACAGCACCAACCCACAAAGTCACACTTTCAGGCAAATGCTTTTTTAAATATTCAATTCCTTCACTACTTGCAATAACTGAAACTATATGTGTATGAGCAGGTATTCCTCGTTTTAATAATGCCTGGTATGACATAACCATT
This sequence comes from Bacteroidota bacterium, assembly GCA_947476185.1. Classification (GTDB taxonomy): domain Bacteria; phylum Bacteroidota; class Bacteroidia; order 2-12-FULL-35-15; family 2-12-FULL-35-15; genus 2-12-FULL-35-15. Next base: position 494 of record CANJPX010000173.1, on the reverse strand, counting down.
GATGCACCAGATGCTAACATAGGGTCACAAAGGATCAATGTTTTTCCATTCAGATCAGGAGAAGCTAAATATTCAACATGAATATCAAAACTACCATCCTTATGATGTCTTCTATAAGCGGAGATAAAAGCATTCTCAGCCTTATCAAAATAATTTATCACACCCTGATGCAAAGGCAAACCGGCACGTAAAATAGTTGCTACTACGGGCTGTTCTTTTGGGACTGATACATTAGCGATACCTAATGGAGTATTAACTTCAACATTAACATAAACAAATTTTTTACTAATCTCATAGGCAATAATTTCTCCTATCCTTTCTATGTTTTTGCGGAAGCGTAAACTGTCCTTTTGAATATTCTCATCACGTATTTCAGCAATAAATTGATTGAAAATTGAATTGTTTGCTCCTAAAACCTGCACCATATTATTTTTTTTTTAAAGATTTGACCCATTTTACAAACTTAGGTAAGTTGTTGCGATTCACTTGCAAAT
>CANJPX010000172.1 GCA_947476185.1 Bacteroidota bacterium | reverse complement strand
GCTATTTTCTACTGACATAATACCAGTATAAACAATATTGGATGAATTCCACAAAATTGAATTCCTAAAATTAGCTACATAACTTGAATTGCCAGAAGAAAATAAATGGCCTGAATTTTTTGTGTATGTAAAATGATTAATAGTAGGTATGCTGGATACTGAATTTGAAAGTTCAAAAAACGTGTTAGGGTTATTATTATAAGCGATACAATTATTCATGGTAAAGGTTCCGCTATAAGTTATTATTATCCCCCCCGATGCTCCACAATTTTGAAATATACAATTTTCTATAATAGGGCTAGAGGTCTTTTCGCCAAGAACTGAACCAGGGGCTCTCTCTGAGGCATTTGAAAAAGTAAATCCTTTAAAATATGAATTAGAAGCGTTTTCAATATTAAATATGCTTGAATTTAATAATGGTTTTAGAATAGTTTTACTTGCACCATTTACCCCAATGAAGCATAATTGTTTGTTTATAAAACTTATGTTATCCAAATACGTTCCGTCTTTTATATATACAGAATCTAGATTGATGGAATTTGAAACAGCTTTTGAAATTTTCTTAAGTGGTGCTAATTCAGTGCCAATCCCTGTAATGTCAATTCCATTTGCCGAATCTACATACCAAATATTAGTTGGCGTTAAAGTAATTGGATTACTGTATTCACTTAATGAACCATTTGAATTCATTGACCTAATCCAATAAAAGTATTTTGTATTTCTTACCAATGTTGCTTCGTCAAATGTTAAAACGCTTACGCTATCTACTAATAATGTTTTCGCATTTACATTTGTACCTCTAAATAACTGGTATTTGGCGCCTATTAGTCCAATAGCATTCCAAGTTAGTCTTGCTGTTGCAGGCCCATTATCAACCTTAAAATTAGTAGGAACTGCCACATCTGCTGGAATGCCGGTTAATTCATTTCCAAAACCACTTAAACTGTTGTCTGTATGCACAGATTTTAAGCGGTAATAATATTTAGTGCCATTCACTAAAGAAGTACTTGAATCAATGTAGGTTAAAATTGTAATGTCAGTTACATCAGCAATAAAACTTAAAGTATTATCATCGGGTATAGTATTAGTGCTTCGATATATTTTGTAACCTTTGATATTTGAGGTAGTATTCTTGCTCCAAAATAGGGCAACTTTTTTATTTCCAGGCTCAGTTTTTATCAATAAGGTTGCAGGAAACTTAAAGGCACTTTCATAAGCACCCATATCAGGAGTCGTACGCCAAGAATTGATTCTATCGTTTCCAATAATATCTTTTGCATTAGGGTAGGTATGTATAGTGCCTGCACCAATTGCGCTGCTTTGTCCTTTTAATTGGTAATTATTGTTCAAGGTGTCAACAAAATATGGATCTCCACCAATGTTGCCTGTAGTATCTAGAATGGTATTATTTACTGAAATAATACCTGTTCCAAGAAGAGAACCTGCATCGCCAAAAAAATTATTTTTTATATAAATACCAGGACCATTAGTTGCCGTATTGCAAGAAATATCAATTAGATTATTAAACTTAACAATATTATTAATTAAAAAGCCGCTGTAAGTTCCGCCCCAAGTTTGAAATCTAATACCATAACCACTATTTAATGTTACTGTATTATTTATAAGAATTATAGAATCACTCCCATTCCCTCCAATATGAATTCCTGATGTTTGATTTCTATAAATTAAATTATTAATAATTCTTGCCTTATTAGTACCCCCAACAAAAATGACACTATTTTCTCCACCATAAGAATCAGCAGATGTACTATTATTGAAAAATGTACTATTGGTAATTATTGCTCCTGGTGAACCATATAATCCTGTGCTTAAAATATATCTTCCTTTACAATTATAAACCTTACAAGAATCCATTTCTCCATTATATCCTACTGTAATAACACCCCATTGTCCATAGGTACCAGAATTTCGAATAATACATTTACTTATTCTAGATTTCATTACACTACAATTACCAGAACTAACATCCAAAGCCTGAAGTCTAACATCAGATATAGTCAACCCATAAATCATGAAGCTATTAAAACTTGTGTAACAGTTTAAAGTGTTAGAAATTAAAACATTATTACCATTGCTTGTACCACTAAGAATTGTATTGTTAATATCTGCAGTATCTTTTGAACTATAATATTTAGAACCTAGAAAAGCAATTTTACCAGCAAGATTAATAGTTTCAGCGTATGTACCTCTACTTAACACTACTGAGTCTCCATTAATAGCATTGCTGAACGCATTTACAATTGTTAATTTCGGATTTGAAGCACTACCTATATTATTATTACTTCCTGCATTAGAAACATAAAAAATATTATTCGGCGTTGCATTAACAACTGAAGTATATGTACTCTCTAAACCATAATTATCATAACTTAAATCTAGGCTGTCAAAAGCAGTTGCTTTATAATAATAATTGGTGTTTGCTGTTAATGTTGTGTCTGTATAATAAGAAGTTATAGAAGATGCAAGTTTAGAAAAAGTAATATTATCAACTGACCTAAATACGTTATAATTATTTACTCCAGTTGATGTACTTGCAGACCAAGTTAATTTTATCTTTCTAGGCCCAGCATCAGCAAATAAATCAGTTGGGGCATTAGGCATTTGATTAGCTGGGGAATACCAAGATTCATTTCCATCAAACTGATCATCTGTTCCATCCTTACTAGCATCATAAGCTGTTACAGCAATATCCTCATCTATCCCTACTCCTGCGGGCAAAGTGTAGGTTAAAACATTGCCCGCATCAGCAGATGTCGTATATGAATATCCTGTGTATCCACCATAATATACTTTATAACCTGCAATGTCTGATTCAGTATTGGCTGTCCAGGTAAGAACAATATTAGAGCCAACTATTTTCTTTATAATATTATTCGGAGTTGAAATTGGTGCAAGTGGTGAATGATAAGACAAAGCTGATGAATAATCAACTGTCGCTACATAAGTATAATCATCAATGTAATCCTCAATAGTCTTAGGAATATCAGCTGCAATCACATTCTGCCAATAATTAGATTGAGAATTAATTATAGATCCAGAAATCAGTCCTCCTCCCATTCCCCCGAAACCCCCAAAACTACCATTGACCACCTTTATATTTCTATTCGTATTTGACCAATTCATACTTCCGATAAAAGAATTTCCATTTATCTCAGCAGTACTGTTACTTACAACAATATTATTTGTAAAACCCCCAATCTTATTATATCTCACAAAAGTATTATTGCCTGTAACTAACATACCTGCAGATGGTAAGAATTGATCTGCTAAAATAGTGTTACTTTCAACAATTCCATTATCAAATACACCTATTACTATGCTTCCATGCATATTTTCAAGCTTGTTATTGGAAAAACTAGAACCTGTAACATAAATTGAATAATTATTACTATTGTTTAAATCTGAAATTGTATTGCCCATAGCAGATGAACCACTATTTAAATTTATTCCAAAATACATTGATTTATAAATTTTGGAATAAATAATTTGAGAAGAATTATAGGCTTCTATACCATAATTCATATTTGATATTCTAGATCGTTCAATAATTGTACCACCATCAAGACTAATAGCATATGCAGAATTACCAGTAGCATTTTCAATTATAGCATATTTAAACCTTGAACCGGAAATAATAGAACTAGTAGTAATGCCATTCCAAGCTGTTCCAGTGAATTTTATTGAATCTGAAATATTACCAATTGCTAAAATTGTTCCATCTATTGTAAGTTTTTTGGAGCTTGAAAAGTTAACAATTACCCCGGGATCAACGGATAATGTAACACCTGTATTTACTAATACGTTTCCAGTTACATTAAATGGGCTCCCAGCCTTAGTCCAAGTAGTATTTGTAGCAATAACCCCACTCACATTCGTCTGAGCAAAAGAAAAATGGGTAAATAAAATAGCAGCTCCGAAGAGTAATAAAAACTGTTTCATATAGTATTCAAT
>CANJPX010000171.1 GCA_947476185.1 Bacteroidota bacterium | reverse complement strand
TGAATTGTTCAGTTCAACAACCTCAGGCAATACGTGCAACATGCCACCCAGTTCAGAACGTGCCCCCCCTTTCTGGTATTTTGTTTGTTTTTTGTCCTGCGCCTTTGCTCTGATCAGATTTCCAGATTCTGAATTGTGCTTTCTCAAATATCATATTACATGCGTTCGGCCCTTGGATTTTTGTTGTTTGCACCCGCAGACTCCCAGCACCCAGTTTCCTCCCTTGTTGTTATTTTTTTGTTGTTTCTGCAATGCTGGTGCTCTGATGGTTAGATTTCCCGATTCAGAATTGTGTTTTCAAATATCAGATTATGTGTTCGGCTTTGGAATTGTTTTGTTTGCATCCACCAGAATTAAGTTCACTCTCTGCATGGCGGGCTTCGACCGATATTACGAGAAGGATGTGAAATTCCTTTTTTTCAGCCGTGTGGCGGCACAGGGCCAAATTCCTGCGGACGTGCAGGCCGCATTTGGTTAATTTGCGCGAACAGTCGTTGGTCTCATGAGCTGGGTCATGAGCTTCGTTGGTTCTTTAAAATATGTGACAGGTGTCCAACTGGATTGTAAGCCTGGGATGCGACCCCTTGGCCACGAAAGACGTGAGCAAGCCTGGAGCCAACTTCCAAGCTTTTGTGGCCGGAGCCATGGCAATCTTTTTTTGTAATAGGTTTTTGTTTTTTCATGACGCAGAGACGCAAAAACTAGTGGTTTCAGAATTTCAGAGTACCGGCATTTCATAATTTCAGAATTTCGCGAATTCAGGATTGCATGATTTGAACATTTCATGATGCATTATTTTGCATCCAGTGTCGATCCAATAGCAATTGTGCCAAGATTACATACAGATGCTGGCACTTGCTTCTTTGATACTTGTGTGACCCACAGGTCTGTGTCCGCAGCAACGAGGCCATCAAGATTATGGAGAATGTGCGCAATTGCCCGTGGTGCCTGAAGCCTTCTAAAGGGCCGCAGAGCGATTCTTGGCTAGATTGGGAAAGTCAGCCTGGCGCGCAGGCCGGAGAGTATTTGCGAGTTTATCAACCGTGGTTCATTTACTTGTCAGGGTCGCTTGCAGTTTGAATTTCAATATTTGTCACATTCGGCTCGGAGATTAAACTTTCAGAGTTCCCCATTGCAGGCTCAATGTTTCAAATGTGTTTTCTGACATTGGACATCTGACGTGCATTTTATGTTAGAGATTTTAATGATGACTTGCGTGTGCTTTCAGCTTTCGAACTCCTCAGACTACTGATGTCACGTTTGTTTTATGTCAGTTTCAAAATATTTCCGAGTCGAGCCAACTACCTCGTTCTCGCTCTCCGGTGTGCTCTCGCCGCCCGAGGGAGCCGGCGCATCCGCCGCCGCTGCCTCCACCGTGGCGGGAGCAGCAGCAGCAGCAGCAGTGGCAGCAGCAGGCAAAGGAGGAAGAGCCAAAGTCGCCGCTTGACGATGCGGAGGAAGCGCAGGAACATCAGGAAGAGCAGGACGAGCACGAAGAGCAGGCAAAGCTGGAAGAACAGGAAAAGCAGGAAGAGCAGGAAGAGCTGGAGCAGCTGGAGGAGCAGGGAGAGCTAGAAGAGCTGGAACAGCTGGAAGATCAGGAAGAGCAGGAAGAGCAGGAAGAGCAGGAGCAGCTGGAAGAGCTGGAAAAGCCAGAAACAAAATCAGAGCTGGCTGCAAATGATGAAGCAGCGAGTGATGCCGAGTCTGAACAGTGGGGTTCGTGGGCGCCACTGCCGGGGCCGAGGGCAGCAGCCACTGCCACAGAGGGAGAGGGAGATCAGGACAACAGTGACTCGCCCGACGGCCTCGTGATTCCAATGTTGGAGGAGCAGGCCAAGTTGTGCTTCATGATTTCGCAATTTCATGATTTCATGATTTCTCAATTGCGACATCGCATGTTTCATGATTTCATATTGTAAATCGGACATAGGATGTGCCGACATCGGATGTATGATTGCTTAGAAATAATAGTATTTGAAATAATGGTGCTGGGTGAAAGTCGCTCGGTTTTATTTAATGAAATTGTTAAACTTATTAAGTCATGTGCAATTTCTTGTGAAGGACGATGGCAGCTACGAGCCGCCGATGAGCCATTCCGACCAGAAGATTTGGAGAGGCATTGTGCCGGCATCGCGGCGAATGAGGCGACAACCTCCAGAACCATTCGCTTTGCCCCTCAGCGATGCCTTGGTTGGGTTCCCCGTCTACATCGGTTCCCTTGAGCTTTTAAGTCCTGATTTTCTGCGCCTTGCGCAGCCTGCAGCTATCGTGAACTGCGTCAGCAAACTGCCTGCAGGGTGCTTGCCATACGAATTTTGTGTTTTCGAAGTAGATGACATGATGTGCAACGATGGCAGAATAAATGTTCAAACTAATTGTGTAAATTGTTCATTGCATTGCAGGCACGGCCTTGAAATGGAGGTGCTGCAGAGCCTGGTTCCGGCGACCCAGCTTATTGATTACTGCCCAAGCCTCATTGCAGACAGGACGTTGATCCATAAACATTACACCCTGAACCCTATCCATAAACATCATGCCCCGGAGCCGAAACCTCATCAACCATTAATCTGGCAGGGAGAATTTGCCGCAGTTTGTCGAGGGCTTGGAGCCCCTCCTTAGCAGTGGCTGCATCGTCATAGTCTGCCAGTCGGGCGCTCGATGCTCCATCATCGTTGGACTCACGATCGGCATCATTCTGGGCATATTCAGCGATGCCCAGGAAGCCTGTGACTGGTTGGCGACACAGGCAGGCTGCAGACCAAATGTCGTTGCTGGTGTCCAGAGCTTGCTGCATGCTGGGGGCTATCTTGAAAACAATTAAGTTAGGCATATGTTTGGTATGATGCTGTTCCTCCTGCATTTGTTCGTATCAGTTGATCATCTCATGTCGGTGCAGATTTCCCGATCTGTTCATGTCACGTTGGGCTACATTTCATATCATACAACTTCATGTCCATATCATGTCATTTGAAATCATTCCGCAATTCATAACATAATAGCTCATGTTCATATCGTATAATTTTATTCATTCCGCAATTCATATCATAATAGCTGTTTCACGCCTTAGCTGCTGCTGTGTTTTGGGGCCTAGATCTGCGGCGTGTTGCTGTGTGCTCAGCCATTTCAGAATTCTGATGTTGTGGCACTACTTTCGGATCTGCGTGCTGCAGACGACAAAAACATGATCGGCAATTTCAGCTTATGCTTCAGATTGTCAGATTTTCATAAATGGTGGCAACTCCTCATGGCTGCGGCCTGCATTAACTGCATGATTCATAAGCATTATGGAGCTTGTTGCTGCGTTCTCAGCTTGGTGCGCATCATGAAGCAGTGGGCGTTGATGCCTTATGTGCCAGCAGTTGCAATAGTTGGGAGTCAATACTGTAGATTGGTTTGCGACTCCAGCATAGAAACAAGCAGCCCAGTTGGGTGTCAATGCTGCAGATTGGTTTGAATAATTTCAGATTCCAGCACGAAAAAAAACAAACTCCCCTGCGCAGGCTCCTTTTTTGGAGTGTGGCTGCGGTGAGCAAAGGTGGGGGCAACTAGCTGCCACAACTGTTGCATTGTTGAGGCCGCAGTTTGCTTTGTGTTTCTGACACTGGCCTAGCAGCAAACTTCCCTTTGAAGGTTTTTCTTTCGAGGCACAGTGGCCACGAGCAAGTGCGGGTCTCATTGCAGCTTTTTCGTTCAGATAAAGTTGCTAATTATATTCTTTGCTGTTTTTGAGAATGTGATATGTGAGACGAAAGGCTTGCGTGCTCTCTTAACATTTGAGGATTCATACGAAGCTGCTGGTGTGATGTAGCCTGCAGTCTTCGAGCTTTTGGCTGTCATGATTTCTGATGTCGTGTATCAGGACTACAACGGTGCATCATGATTTAGCAATGTCATGATTTCATTTTTTTGTGTTCGCTATTGTAAGTGTCATTATTTGATATCTCCAGTTCATGATTTCATGATTTCATGATTTCATTATTTTTGCTTGGTTTACGGTGCATCATGATTTA
>CANJPX010000170.1 GCA_947476185.1 Bacteroidota bacterium | reverse complement strand
TAATCATTAGGTCGGCGGTTCGAGCCCGTCCGGGGGAGCCATATAAATGAAAGCCTTAGAGTTATATCTAGGGCTTTTTTTATGCCTGAAAGAAAATTTACAGCGATTTAGTCCCAGTTATAGTCCCAGTAAGCATTCTGGTTGTAATAGGAAATGCTTGGACTTCTTTAGATAATAAATCAAAAAAACCTGGCTAGAAATAGTTAATGATAGTTTTTCCCTATCAAAGATTATGAATAACGCTAGTGACCACACCCCAGATAACCAATTCTAAATCTTCATTTAATAAAATATCAGAGAAGGCGTTATTCTCTGCTTTTAAATACCAAGTACCATCAAGATTTTTAGTTAATCTTTTCACGGTCAAGTCCCCATTCAGTGTAGCAATGACAACTTTGCCATCAACAGCATCTGCTGACTTATCGACAATCAAAATATCGTTAGGATGAATTCCTGCACTCAGGATTGATTCACCTTGTGCCATAACGAAAAAAGTGGCTGCTGGTTTTTATATCAGCAAGTCATTAAGGTTTAGGTTTTTTTTTCCACATAATCATCAGCAGGGGATGGGAAGCCTGCCCTTATCTTCACTCCAAATATTGGTAACAGAACCTTGGGTGAGTTATTGGCACAATTAAATATTGCAAGCTAATCCAAATGCTGACCATTAGTTGTCCGGTGTGTAGTGGGCATGAAAACTCGGCAATTTTTGTTGCTGTTGGGAACTTGGAGACCCAACAGCTTTATAAAAAATGGCAATCCTACTTTTAGCCTTCCCTGAAATATTTCTTAGGTTATGACACTACTTATTTATTTTTACAATTTTCACAGTATCGCATCCTTGAAATAACTCTCCACTCTGAAGCTCTCCACTGATACATGCTTTTGTATCCGTCTGACTTAACTGAAGTTTCTGTGTTAAGAAATGGAGAATAATATCCGGAAACCCATCTCCGTTAACATCTGAAGTAACGTTTCTGATCGACTTTTTAGGGGTTCCAGCAAAGTTTACTGTATCTTGATTAATCGTCGCGACATCGAGTTCACTACTCCCCATAATTGCAACAGGGACATTGCCCATGTTTTTTAGATTAATTGCATTAGGATCGCTTCCTGGCTTAATGTCGATAGACACATCTCTGATATTAACGCCGACTGTAAATGCAAAAGACTCCCCCGCATCCCAAGACGGATCGACAGTAAAACTAATATCGCTTATGCGGCCAAGAAATTTGACCACACCATTACCTTCATCATCAGTGATGATGTTCCCAATTGGATCCTGAAGACCATGGCTATTATATTGACAACATGTTCCATCAAGTCTATTAGCCGGACCTTTTGCAACAACTTTTAATGGAGAAGTAATGGATGGAGTTGAAAAAAAAGTGAGTGTTACTGGAGCAGTTACACCAGGATAGGTACCCAGGGAATATATTGCGATATAAGGGTTTAGCAGAGGCTTCTTGAATGTTATTTTATTTTCGCCAGGGAGTACGCCCTTTAGAAAAATGGCATCGTTTTGCTCATTTGGACCGATATTTATCTCATTGCTTACAAATGATTGAGGGGGTCCCCAGATTTTAGACGCCCCGTTTGTTGTAGTGAGCACATAATCGGGAGATTCAGATAAGAGCACCTCTCCGTCATAAGTGATGTCTATTCCTTGATGAATGACCTTATCTATTTCGAGAACTCCTTCAGCGTGCCCGCCTTCAGAGCTTGAAATAGCAGTTGACCAGTCTACCCATTCGGTTTGTGCGAAGATGGGCGACGAAGTTAAAGCTAAGGTGATAAATAGACAGCTAAGAGTTCTTAAGTTTTTGCCGAGTTTATTGGAAACATTGATATTCATTACTGCTCTCCTAAAATGATTGTGAGTGAAAAGTAGATTGTAAAAAATATATTTTTAAAATTGGTCTAGGTGTTGTTGACGTTTTATCTAAAAAAATTAAAATAACGCCCAATTAGATTGCTTAAAGCTTCTAATTCCTGTAAGGATTAATGTTAGTTACAACCCATTTATGGCGATTAGATGATAGGATCTAGCATTTCTTAACGCCATCGCGCGATCCAAGTTCAGTGCTGCGATCATTTGTCAGAATGTGACCGCCCTTGTAATTCATATCATCATCTGTTACCGGGACGCAAGAAATCTGAGCGTTTCCAGCGCAATTTTGCCGCCGTCAAATTCTACTTTCGCTAATATTTTTTAATTGAATTTCATTGTAGCGTTACAATCAGAAATTACTATTCGTATAACTACCTATAAGCGATTTGGTAGTTTAATTTGATCACTAACTTTCCATAACTGTATTGACATCCTGAGATTTGATCTAACACATTTTGTGAGTCGAAAAGTCATCTTTGCTAATCATATTGATTAAGCCATCAAGTCCAGTTCAACATGTCGCGGATCCCATGCAAACGGAAAGCCGGATTTTAGAGGTTTTTGCTTCATCAAGGATATCTTTTGTCCGATACATACCCAGCAAGCAAACCATTTCACTTTCCTCTTGACCTAGAGGGAGTTGAATTTACTCAATGTAAGTCGAGATCTTATTTATAGGAAGCAAACGCGTCAATCTCTCTCTTTTCAATGGGTTCATATAATAAATATTCTTTAAAACACCACTATCAACTATATAAATTTACTGTGAAAGTTAGCGTATATAGGTATTTATACTCATTGTATAAGCTGATTAGGACTACTACAGTTGTTAAAGATAATGACTTCAAGAGTCAGCAAGTGATTTAACTGAGTATTAACAAATATCTGGGCTAGGGTAAAAATTACAAACAGGTTGAGTAATTTTGCATAGAGCGAAACCCATCCTAACAGTTGGTTAATCAACAATAAAACTCATCCCATTTGAAGGCTTATCAAAAATAAAACAACCAACGTGTTTTTGTAAGCATAGTTTTGTATACGTAAGAAGAAAGTAGGTATTTATTTATCACCAAGGTGGGTTCATGAAAAAACAATATATAAAACCGAAGCTGTCAGTATTTTTACTAGAAATAATTGCTTTCATGTTCTTTTTTAACGTAGTGATGATAACTTCTGTTGAAGCAAAGATTAAACCAGACCCTACTGCAAAAATAAGACTTCAAGAAAACTACGGCAAATTACCTTTAAGTTTTGAGGCTAATCAAGGACAGACCGATAAAAATGTTCGGTTCATATCGCGCGGGCAAGGTTATGGGCTTTTTCTGACGCCAACAGAGGCAGTGCTGTCGCTGCATAAATCAGAAGCATCCAAAAACAAACCAGGTAAGTCTAAGCAGCATATATCATCTGTTTCTGCTGGAGGAAAGGGGGTAAATCAGTCTGTTCAAAACAGTCATGATGAGGGGGCTACGTTACGCATGAAGCTTCTCGGTAGCAATCCAAACCCGGACATGAAAGGAGTTGATGAATTACCTGGTAAGGTCAATTATTTTCGGGGTAAAGACTCTAAACATTGGCAAACCAATATTCCGACTTATTCAAAAGCAAAGTATGAACAAATTTACCCTGGTATAGATCTTGTTTATTACGGCAATCAACGACAGTTGGAGTATGACTTCATCGTGGCGCCTGGTGCTGATCCAAAAAATGTGCGATTGGCTTTTGATGGTGCCCAAAAGGTGACTATCGACAAGCAAGGCAATGCAGTGCTGCAAACATCAGGCGGTGATGTGTACCTGCATAAGCCCGTTGCCTATCAAAATATCAATGGACAGAGGCAAGCAGTAGATGTGCGCTTTGCGCTGCATGATGAGCTTGCTGCTCATGGGAAAAAGATTAAGCTTCAGCAGAAAATAAAAAACCAACAAATCGAATTTCAAGTAGCAGCTTATGATGCTGGGCACGAACTGGTGATTGATCCGGTGTTAGCATATTCAACTTATCTAGGCGGAAATGGTTATAGTTTTGGCTACGGTATTGCTGTAGACGGTGATGGCAATGCTTATGTTGCCGGAGCAACAGCCGCACCTGATTTTCCGTCAATTGACGCTAAATATCCTAATGTATCGGGGGTATT
>CANJPX010000169.1 GCA_947476185.1 Bacteroidota bacterium | reverse complement strand
CTGGAGATCCAAATAGAAAGGAAAAAATGAACAACCCATTCTTGCAGACGATGAAACCATCTCCTCGCAAAGTAAGAAAAGATTATCAACATGGGGCCATAGTGCGTGAATTCAATCATGATCATCATAGTGGTGGTCGTTTGGATACAATTCTGACACAGAAAATATCGATTGGTTTCAAACACATGCAAACGAAATTCTAGACTACCTTAAAAATACTCCACCTAAACAGCGCAAAAGTATTCTTGCGGCATTGTATGTTTTGACAAATGAAACCGTATTTCGTGGGCTGATGATTTCAGACTGCAAAACCACGAATGACGAATATAAGGATCAGAAAAAAGATGACAAAGAATCAAAAAATTGGATCGAACCTTCTGAAATTCAACGCATTTATGAAGACTTGAAAACAAAGGTCGAAAACATGTTCAAACACAAACTGATCCTTCAAACATCCACCGTTGTTGAATTTTTCGTCTTGGCTTTTTTGGGAGGTGTCTCGGGATTACCACCCAGACGATCCATGGATTATTGTTTATTGAAATGCCGGAATTTTGATTCAAAAAAAGACAATTATTTCAAGGCGGGTAAACTTTATTTTCATCAATATAAAACCGCAGCAAAATACGGTTGTCAAACTTTGGATGTCCCTGTATTTTTACAAAAGCTGATGAAGAAATGGATGAAATTAAATACTTCTGATTATTTTCTGGTTAGTTCCAATAACAAACCTCTAACCAGTCCGCAGATTTCACGGATGTTGAATAAACTCTTTGGCAAACATGTTTCCACCGACATGTTACGTCACGTGTTTTTAACGAAAGTGTTTCAGGATGTGCCTGCCTTGAGGGACATGGAAAAACTAGCTGCCGAAATGGGCCATTCTGTAGCGCAACAAATGTTATATGTAAAAAAAAATTGACCTACTATAGCAGCAACTCTTTTATAATTTGGATCACAGCCGAATTCAGTTTTTTTCCATTCACCATGACCGAATCAAGACAGGCTGGGTTTTCACGAAGAGCAACAACCAAAGTCTCGATCGAAATGTAATGCTTCATGATGGCTTGGGAAAATACCGATGAAATACCGGGCAATGTCATCAACATTAATGTTCCAAGATTCTCTCTCGTAATATTGTCCTTTTTGATTGGTGTACACACTTCAACATAGGTTGTAGGAAGAGATTTCTTCCTACAAGCTCCCTTTGTCAAATTCAATAAAATTCTGGAGGCTTGTGTCATATTTGCAGTACACATTACCGAAAACTCTTTGTTCAAAATCAAGGTTGACATTGCTGTCTCAATCATTTGTTGTTGCATCGGAATCAAGCCTGCCGTGGATCCTTCGATAATATATACAATTTTATGACCGCTCTGCTCTAGTCGCCAGGACTGTTCTTGGTAACGCTTGTCAAAAATAGATGCTATCAAATCAGAAACCGTTTTTCTTTCAACAATAACAACCAATCTGCCTTCGTTGTCGAAAATGCATGCATCTCCAAGTACCAATTCTGCAACGGTAACAACGGGTGTTGTTTTCATGAGTAAAATGAGGCCATACTCTCGGCGATCTAATACTAGTGACATGCTGTGATACAAGATGTGGTTAATAGTTTCGGTTGTTCTTGATTCTCACTAAAAACCTTCCATTTTCTTGGGGGTAGACTTCTAGCATTTTCTCAATAAAGACATCTTTTGCGATGTGGTTGTATTTTCCAATTATACTTTGGTGTTTGAATGCGACTTGCAGATCTTTGTTCCCATGACTTTTCTCATATGTGGTTGGTTCAAAAATACGACTTGCAACTGCTCTAAACTCATTATCCGACATCATGTTGTATATATATATCACCCGTTTGATTTAAATGCTTTTACAAAAAACAACTAGATAATGTCCTGCACCTTCCAATTCACACCCCACATTGGAAATTTCCCACGCCTCACCCAGACACCCCCGAATTCAATGATGTAATTCAAAGAAGTGCCTTTTGGAATGTTGAAATGTCGAACCTTGACATGCTGCATGGGTGGGTATATCTCAAATGTTTTAATGCACGAGGTAAAACTTGATTCGATATCTTCAGGTGACATGGATTTTCCGAACCATGATGTTGAACACTGCTGTGCTTTATCCATCAAATTCTCTTCAAACTGGCGTATTTTAAGCATCAACTCGTCAGACTCTCCTCCTTTTATTGTCAATTTGACACTAAACCGATTATCGTTCTTAAAATCTTGTTTCCCAAAAGGCGCAAGCATATGAAAGTCTGCCCCTTAATAGGGATCCAAATCATTCCATTGGATTCTCTTGCGGTTGCAATTCTATTGGCCTTGGGGTCCCACTCTGATACTGTTAACGACATGATGTGAAATCGGAGGTGATATTTGATTGATCAATGTTTTTGTTACTCTCATTAGGGGGGGAAAGGGGAAAGAGGGGGAAATAGGTCTTCCCCTTGATGTTTTTGATAATTCAGACTGAAAAACGTAAGCAGGGGTTAATTGGATTAAAAAGTTTCAGTAACAGGGGGAAGGGGGAAGTCTTTTTCATCAAAAAACAAACTAAAAAAATCGAGTTGTTTTGATCTCATCCTACATTATTATTTTTGCAACGATTTTGTAGCAAAAGCTTGCTAAAAATTCCTTCCCCCTTCCCCCTGTTACTGAAACTTTTTAATCCAAACGAAAACCTCCTTACTTTTCCAGTCAGCATTATAAAAAACACCAAGGGGGAAGACCTATTTCCCCCTCCTTCCCCTTTCTAACCAAGCGCGGGGTCCAATGCATTTCTGCGGCAAGCTGTAGAAGTATGTTTTGATACAAAGATATACAAATGTGAGCGATGATGGGTCGCCAAAACTCATTTTGAAACAAAATGTAGTTTGGGATGTTGATGTCAGTGCTGTTAGTTTTCAGTATAATCTCCCGCTGCTATCATATCTTCAAAAACCTTCCGATCCGAAGCCGCCTTTTCATCATTAGTCACACTCGAAGACGCCAGATCCTCCTGGCGCAATTTCCATCCTTGTTTGAGATGTGCGACCCCATGAATTCTACGTGTTTTAGACAAAGTTGCATCACCTGATTGTTCTAGCTCCAATGTGATTTTTTCAATAGATGGTGCCTTTTTGCTAAAATGGTCGAGATATAACTTTTGTAAATCGCGCAGATCAACATTTGATTTTTCACCTTCAGTATACACGTACAGCTCATGAATAAAAGAAACGATGGAAAGCCCCTCAAAATGGCCCTTTGCATCCGATTTCATCAAATTGGAGACGGGATATTCCTTCTTGTCAGCAAGATATTTCTTATACCATTGCATAAGCAGCTCCAGCATAGCCAAGCCATACGTGGATGTTTCAAAACGACTCGTCAAAGAATCGTCACGAACACGAAAAAATACAGGATCTTGTTTCAGGCGCACATCATCTGCATACACAAATGTAACACGAAATAGCCATAACAGGACGCGACGCATAATGCTTTCCTTTCCCTTACCAAATGTAAAATTGGGCATATTGTTGGTATTGACAAGGAGTTTTCCTGGTATCACCTTCGATCCAAGACTCCATTCATAACTGAGAATGGGAAGAAGAAGTCCAGGTGGCTCCTATACTTGGTCTCGCTTTTACATTAATCGAGTTGCGGCTGACTTGTTTGTTATTATTGGCAATTTCTGACGTCACCACAGGCAAAACATGATTGGGATGTGCAAAAAGACGGCTACTAATCCTGATACTTGGGCTAGAAAGAGGTGTAGTAGTAGTATTTAATGGTGGGGGGGAAATCGTTATGCGTTTGTGAAATTGAGGGTTATTCATGAAGGAGATTTGACTCTTGCTGCTGTTTTGCTCGTTATTGTCTTGATTTTGCAATCTTGCGGAAATTTTCTTTCCACATAACAACAGGTTTTTCGTTTGTTCAGAAGTAGGGATTCCTCCACTATTGGCTTCTTCGTCGTAAAAGAGACTTCTGAAAGCATTTAATTTCGAGACAAAAGAAGTGGAGAGAGGTCGACCCTGACTAATGTCCTCCATATTTTTTAATCCTTCATAAATTAGCTCTAG
>CANJPX010000168.1 GCA_947476185.1 Bacteroidota bacterium | reverse complement strand
TGCCTGCCAATCACAAGGGTTGCAGCACCAATGCACGGGCAGCCACCAGGAAAACAATGGCTGCACCTACTAAATCCCGACCTGTGCCCAGAAAAAAAGAATGTAAAGTGTCCGGCTCTGCCATGCCACCCTCAAAGCCTTCAAGCTCTGACAGAGCAGGCGGGTCATCTGGATCCCAAGGAAACCCATGCATAGTGAATGACCAAGAATCTGGCAATAAAAAAGCGCCATTACCAAAGTGCATGCCAACTGGATTTCCCTGAAGCTGCGCCCAACATTTCCAGCACATGCAATCTGACGACCAGCTAGTTGGCATCTTCAATGCAGTTCTAAGCCAGGGCCAGTCACCTTTGATGGCCATCACAAAGGCTCTCACTATAGTTCTGCCCATCATGCCTCCGACCTTAGATCCATGAATTGATTTGTATATATTTGCAAGTGGCTCTTTAATATGTTGAATTCGGCAAACAAGTTCTTGCACATGGCACATGGTTTCTTTCAGTTTGTAACGCAATGCACACTGTTTATAAACATGATAATTTGATACACACACATGCATAATGCACACTTGCATCAACGTACTTTATCGGTCGATGGCATGAAATATTAATTATTATATACACTGTAGCAGGTAAACGCATATATGTATATATGTATATATACATAGATCTATATATATATATATTTATATAGTGCACGTGAAAGTAAACGTTCACCCTAGGGTGCGCAGAAAGGACGAACCTAATATTAAGCGCGCACTTCAAAACGCAAACACTAAAAACACAGAACTCGCAATATTTATGCTTAATACACATGCGATGACCGAGCCTTGATAATATACAGTGATTTATGTATACGTTTGCTTCATAATCCGATCAACCGCGTGTCTAACCCTTACTGAAAACAAACATGCCCCCATGTTGAATTAATCGCACATCGATGTATATCTAGATCGATCGATGCCTATAAACATATTTATAGGTGTGGTTTGCGCAGGAGGTGGTGGTCAGCCGGTTGCTATCTTTCAGGAACGAACGCGCAGGTTCCCCCCATGCTTTCCTCCAGCCTCAAGCTCTCGCAATGTGTTGGATTGCATGTGGGGCCCAAGTTGCCAGCCTTAAGCTTCCGCAATGTGGCAATTGGTTTAAGTGTGCACCCGGCCCAATTGAATTACAACAGCTGACCTTAGCGCGGGCACTTAAAAGCACAGGAGGGAGTTGCACAGCGCCGTGAGCATCACAGGGGAGACCGCCAACATCACCGTTCTTGTGTGCACCGGGCACTCGGGGCACGCAGGCTCTGTTGCCATCACTGCCTGCAGCCCTCAGTGACACCGATCGCAAACGTTCAGGGATCAGTCGGGAAGTAGCCACCTGCCTGCAACAGGACGATGCGAATTCCCCACGCCTGACTATATTAAGGGGGGGGATTCTTGGGGGTGGGTTCGCGCAGGGGTGGGTTGTGCGAGATAATGTATAACTCGAGCATGTGTTCTCGACTGTTGAATTATCAGTTGCATGCATCTTCTTTTTTCCGATATGGTGTAGTGATCATCCTTGAATTAAATGTTAGTTTTAGCGCGTGTGTGTGCATTTTTAAACTCCATGTGCAAATGTGGATGTCGCACGCAAGCAACCATCATGCGTACAAGCTGGTATCAATAAATTAATGCAAGCTTATATATTCAATATAGTCTTTCAAATTGAATCGACATATGTTCTGTGATTGGTAGTGACTTCTCATGTTTGTTGAAGTGGATGGCATGATGCAAAAACTAGCATGCTTAATGTTTGTCGATGCTTTTTACAGGGGGACATGCTTTGCCATAAAATCAGTAATTATCGACCATGGGCTGGTCAATCATCGCATGAACACGCATGTTCTTTAAAACGCCGCACTAGCTCAAGTAAATCGAGCAGCTGTCTGATCATCGTTAATAACAGGTTGTCAAGAACCACTGATCACAGATGACAGGATAGAGCTGTATAATGATATTTAGACATATCTATGATTGTAAACAATACATGTATATATTTATATATATATATATATGCATATATATGCGGTGATCGCTTTTGTTATGTTAACAGTGGCCCAAGGAAAAGCATATTTTTGTATTTTTTGTTTTGGTTTTATTTAAATATATATACACATATATATATATATATATTTCAGCATGCCTGCAGAAATTGCGCCCTGCTCTCGGATCCTTCAGCAGTTCGTGGTTTTGCAGGGGGCACATGAAACATCATGGTTAGAATGTCTGTGCCTGAATCTGAGATTCAGGCGTACAAGGATGCCTGGCTTGGCCTGCAATGCTTAAGAAACATGCAGGTGTTAGTTGAAGCTCCGGACCTCTATGCTGGGCGTATTAGCGGGGGCCCTAAAACCCTGCATATCCGGAACATGTTTCTATATATATATATATATGGATATGTTGGTTGTTAAATAAACCTTATTTATAGATACATTATTCGGTTATACACGCGAATATGTATATATGTATGGCTATAGGTATGCTGTTGAGCAGGTGGTGCTAAAGTTTTATGTGCATACATATCTGCTCAGCATTTGACGATAGTGCTTGTGTGCAAAGATGTCAGTCTGGTCTTGCTCTGCTGGTGCCTGCAGCACCCCATGCAACATTTGTTCAACCATCACCTATAAAGGCCAGAAAAGCCTTCGACTGAATGCGCCTTTGGTCTTGGCGACTTTGAAGGTGTCAGGCCGACCACGCCCGGCGGTCCTGGAAAAGGCCGCTGCTGTCTGTTAATTTTAAGTGATGTGTGCTTGACATGATCAAGGTCAACGCTTTTGTTTGATCCGGGCTTCCGTCGATGTAAGCATGGCAATCGTTGTGTTTCTGATCTGGCTGCCACAATATTGCTGCCGCGGACCTTTAGAGAAACCTGCAGAATATAGTTTGAAAACTACTTATTTATTTATAATATATATGTATATACACATCACTCATGCGTGGCATCAGTTGATCATTATGGCAAACTCCACATGACACATGGCTGGATGACAGGCGTAATTTGCATTCTAGGTGAAGGTGTTTTGATTAAAGAGAGATTGCGTGCTGATCAGTGTGCAGTCTCGCTTTAGCTCCCGATGGGATTTATATATATATATATAAATATATTTACACATTTGTTTTTTGTTTACAAATAAATCCACGCGTGTGCGTGCACATTTCGAGTTTGCCATACATTTGCTTTGCCCGCGCAGGCCCTTGTTGAGCTTTGGAGCGAGCATGCTTGTTTGCCGTTCGGGCTTGTGGCTGCCAGGCACTTATTTCTGAAATGATATTTGCTGATTACCGATCTGAACCGATCCCTGTAATTTAAAGCTTGTTGAATAAATCCCACCCCAGACATTTAAAAAAGGCTAGTCCTGCCTGATCCACCACCTCACTTTGTAATTTCACGCAGCCTGCCTGCAGAGCATGGATCCCGCTAACAAGAACAAACGAGATTGGCTGAGGTATTTCCCCTACATTGTTTAACTGGTGGCATGCACCCGCATCTGCGCATAAATGGTGTATGTTGTTGCAACTGTGCACAGTATCTGATCATTGACATGTAGATATAACCAGCACATAGTAATACATGCCATCTGCCTGTCTGGGCCAAGGAAGACAACATCGTCAAGCTGCAAGCCAATCGAGTCAGCAATGGCATCTCGCGCCTCGTACGGCGTGTGACGTATTTGGCTCGTAAGTGTGGCACATCGAGTCGTTGGGCGTTGTTGGCTGACATGAAAGCTGCAGCCTTGGTGTGGCTTGAGCAGCAAACTGTCAGCAGCATCCCGCTGGACGATGACGACAATGACATTTTTCTGGATGACGAATTCGAGCTCGACGACAATGAAGAGCAGGTGTGCGCATAGCAATGAATGAAGACACCTGTTTATATATGCATGCCCAAATAAATACATATATAAATGCATATACATATATATATAATTCTATATATATATATAAATATGATCATGCAATGAGTGATGTGTCAACACATATATTTATATATATATACATATATGTATATATATATATATATATTTTTTTAGACATACATATA
>CANJPX010000167.1 GCA_947476185.1 Bacteroidota bacterium | reverse complement strand
CCTAAACCCGAAACACAACACACAGCAGCAATTTTCGAGGCATTCGTTTCACATACTGTAGTCGCTTTTCGAGGTTCACAGATACAGTGCCCAGCAGGCATTTGGGCTCGTAGGCCATCATCGCAGCAAGAACACATGCGCTTTGACAGCCAACGGGAACGCAACGCAAATAATGACGTGTGTAAATATTTATATATATATATATATATATATATATAATACAGGTGTTGGTGTAAAAAATAATATTCGAATCAAATGCGTAAATCACGGTTTAGATCAAACATATATCGACCTATATATATATATATAGGTATAGATCTATTGTCATAGAATGATCCATAGACCGCAAGTGGTCTGATGACATTTGACATACAATAATCTATAGACCTATATATATATATATATACCTTGATGTATATATGAACCTCAATTGATCTATAGACACAAATTGATCTATCGACATCCAATGATATTTTTGCCCAATTTGATCCCATGCCACGTTTGCCTAATTTGTTATAGAAACTTCAAACAATCTATAAACTCAATTTCCCAAACTGATTGGTATAGACCTCCTGAATTTATCGATAGACCTGAGCAGATCTATGGGCGTAAAATGATCTAATGACATTTGGCGTAAATTAGTACGCAGACTCAAATTAATTCATATATATATACCAAGTTTAATCTATGTGCCCGAAGTGATATATCGACCTTAATTGATATTAGATTGATCTATATAGACCGAAATTGATCTAATGGCATTTGACGTAAATTCCTTCGTAGTCCTAAACTGATCCATGCGGACCTATCTATAGACATAAATTGATCTATATAGAGATCGTTAAAAAATTGGGTTGCGTATAGATCTGAATTTTCATGGGTGGACGTAAATTTATCTAGCGATATAATCGCAGTGATTGCGCGACATGCTTATTCCAATGCGACATATTATATACCATATAGGTATATATATTTGATGTATATTTGTTCTAAAACATTTGATCAATGTTGTTATAAAAAGGTTTGGCTTAATCGAAACAGTTTTGATCAAATGGCCAGGTCAACCATCACAAAATGTTTGATATTTGGTGATTGTTTATCTTTCGCCAAATTGATGTATAGACCTAAATTGATCTGATTGTATTTTACTCAACTTATTACATAAACATAAATTGATCCAGAACCCAAATTGATCTATTTTCCTGCATATCTAGACCTGAATTGTTCTGAACCTAAATTGATCTAGAACTAGATTGTTCTATTCCTAAATTGTTCTATACCCAAATTTCCCAAATTGATCTAGAACTAAATTGTTCTATACCGAAATCTCCTAATTGATCTAGAACTTAAATTGATCTAGAACTTAAGTTGATGTATGTAGAACTTAAAATGAATCAATATGTTGCCACACAGATCTAATTTAAAGTGTCACGCATCCGCGCAAAATGTGTGATTACACTTAACCCTCAACCCTGCGTTTGGACCCTATAAACCTGATATAAACCCTAAACTTTTGAAGCCTGCGTGAACTTTTAACCGCTAATCGATTGAAATTTGCAGGCGGCCCGAACTTGTTCCGCGGGGATCTTGACGCAGCGAGCGCAGGCGGCGCTGGACATCGCATCGCCCAACATTCCCTATATACATTTGTTTGCATGTTGAACCATGCACACAAAGATACATGAACATATACATAAAGTTGTAATTATAAGTTGCTGCGTTTCATTAAATTTTGTGGTGGGTTGATCTCAGGAGCGCAGTTCGATTCCTTTGCTTGGGAGTTCAAATGAATCTCATCGGAAGAGTCGATTGCTCCATGATTCAGGTGCAGCCCCAAGCCAGGACAGCTTGAGCTCGCCGCAGACCTGAAGTTTATTCGATTGGCAAAGCTTGTAGCTTCGCAAGTAGTTATTGTTTTACCGACAGGACCAGCCTGCGAGATCTTGGAAGCGGGAGCGCTCGCCTGACCGCGCAGCACGTGCTTATTCCAAATGGCTTGGCGTTAACAAGCGCATGGACCACTTCAGCGATATGCTTCTTGATGAACTGTTTGCAGGAATCTAGCTTGGAGTTATGATCAAGTGTGGCTTGCCAGTAAAGATTCGTCAGTTCACTTCCATGTATGTTTCGCAGGAGCGCCAGTGGCCAAGGTGCAGAGACGGGCAAAAGCAGCCTTCGATCGCGAACGCGCCGTTGCTGGCTACAAAGACACACCCGACCTCTGGATACAGGAGCGCCAATGCTCAATGTGCTAAGACGGACAAAAGCATCCTTGAGTCGCAAATGTGCCGCTGCTGGGAATCAAGACACACCTGGCCTTTATATACAGGAGCTTGCTTCGCTTGGCTGCAGTGGCAGCGCCATGCACAATGCAGAGAGGGATCTGCGCAGTTTTGTGCGCAGGCTCGAGCATCCACCAGCTTTGTTGTTGCTGACGCTGCTACTGGTGCTATTGCAGTACTGTTGGTGCGTCGATGCTGCAAGGATGGCGATGGAGACAGACGGCGTCTACTGCCCGTTCACTCTCGTGAAGCTGACGATGATAAACATCAAGGCCTACGCGATGTGAACTAGGCCGTTAATGTCATTCTCTGAAGGATCTATTGGCAACAACAATGAAAAAATAAATCATCCCATAATCTATGTGAATGAAGGTCTATAATATTATACCAAAATTAAAAAAAACAACGCAGGGACTTGATCTGCGCATGCGATATCATGTTCATGAACTATTTTACCAACAGCGAGACAAAAGCGACGATCTAAACATTCAGATGGTTTCTACACGGCTTAAGTATCTACACGATCTCAGCGATCCACATACCTCTCGCAGCGATCTCTTCGCTTTGAAAGGGTAAGCCGTTGCGAACAACAAGCCGACAGTGGCTGATGCAAGTTGGCAGCTGAGCTCTGCGCCTGCAAAGGCCTCGAGGCGACAGCAGGCACTGGCTGAGAAAGCGGCGTCCACAGGCAAGCGTGGCCCCCGCCGACGACGGCTCAAAAAACTGCCGCCCATCACGCATGTTGTCGATTGGCCAATGTTGCGAACTTGTTTTTATGTTGCGAAATCGTTGTGAGCTGAGCTATGCACTGATTTGTGGAGAATTCACGGCTGCACCTTTATGGCTTGCATTAATTGGCTGTGTGAGACCTGAGGCTCGATCCCGGTCTGGTGTTTCAGGCCTTCATAGATTCGGATCACGTCGATTTGTTGCAGGCAGCTTGGTGCAAATGCGCATGTCGCGAGTTGTCATTTGCTGCGCTTTGCCCTTGGCTGCTTTGGTTCTCCTGGGCTGAGGCTGGGAACAGAGCGCGATAGCTCTGGTGTTTGGACAGATCCGTGCCCTGAGTTCTGGGAGCACGTTCGCAAACATGAATTCTCGCAAAGAGTATAGTACCTATATTTGAATGATATTTAGCGTTTTATTAACTGTTGTATGATTTTGGGTTACTTCATCTGCTGGCAGGCAAAAACTACCCCTTGGGGCAGCAATCATCCCGCGCAAGATGCGCCAGAATTTAGCGTGCCGTGCGTCCTGCATGGAGACGAAGCGGAAGGCCTCACAATGTTGTGTTGCTACTGCTCGAGCTCATGCGCATGTGACAAGCTCATAGCATTCTATGTAGATTCTTTGCGCGCGGGCAAAACCAATTGTTTCTGCGCGGGCAAACCCAAAGGCAGGAAGCTGCAACCGGTCATGGCTGTGAGTGTCGGGCCGTTGCTTCCTCGGGGCGACCCCGCGCTGCATCGATGGCCAACGTTTGCTGCGCTTTCAAAACTGATGACGAAAGAGACATTGTTTCAAGTGCAGGAGTGCTTTCAAACTCAGCTGATCTTTTCCGTTTGATAGTCCAGCCAGCATACGCCACTGCTGGCCGGCAGCTCGAGTGACAGCTAACATGTTAAATAATCTCGCATGGCTACTGTCAGGACGCATTGGGGCTGATGTTGCGCAGAGCGTTTCTTGAACGCCACAAAGGCTTCAGAATGGCCTATGTTGGTCAGCGTGGCTGCCTTACAGATCTAAATTGATCTATATATATATATACACTATATAAAAAGATATATATATATATAGCTATATATATATTATATTATATTATATTTATATATATATATATATATATTATATATATGTATATATACACACCTAAATTGAT
>CANJPX010000166.1 GCA_947476185.1 Bacteroidota bacterium | reverse complement strand
GAAAAAATCAAGAAAGCATAATTGCTGCCGCACAGGCCACTCTGCATCGTATGCTTTCAATCCTCACGCGCTGCTCCGAAAGAATGGTTCCTTTTTAAGAATAATCTTTATATGAAATTTGAAGAAGAAAAAGTTCGAACTTTAATCTTTAAAATCATAATTAGTACAATTCCCTCTTTTACAAAGGGGGTAGAGGGATTATTTCATAATTCAAATAGTATGTTTATTGTTTTTTATTGCAATGTTATTTTCTGCGAAATTCAAACGATTTTCCAAATTAAACATTCTGATTTTTAACTAAATTTTCATTAAATTCGCATTCTTGAAAATTGTAATACTATGTTTGATAATTTAAGTGAAAAATTAGATAGAGCCTTTAAAGTACTAAAAGGGCATGGGAAAATATCGGAGATAAACGTATCGGAAACTGTTAAGGAAATCCGAAAAGCGTTATTGGATGCCGATGTGAACTATAAAGTTGCAAAAGATTTTACGGATAAGGTAAAGGAAAAAGCACTCGGACAAAATGTATTAACGTCCATTTCTCCCGGACAGTTACTTACCAAAATTACCCACGATGAGCTGAGTGCTTTGATGGGTGAAACCAGCACGGATATTAAGCTTGGCGGAAATCCAACAGTGATCCTGATGAGTGGATTGCAAGGTTCAGGTAAGACCACTTTTTCTGGAAAATTAGCAAACCATTTAAAAACAAAACGTGGCAAGAAACCTTTATTGGTTGCTTGTGATATTTATCGCCCTGCCGCGATAGACCAGTTACATGTTTTGGGTGAACAAATTGGTGTAGATGTTTTTTCTGACAGAGAAAATAAAGACGCTGTTTCTATTGCCCAAAAAGGTATTGCACATGCGAAATTGAATGGGAATTCTGTTGTTATCATCGACACTGCCGGTCGCTTGGCGATTGATGAACTGATGATGAATGAGATCGCAGCCGTTAAAGATGCGATCAAGCCCGATGAGATCTTATTTGTTGTGGATTCCATGACCGGTCAGGATGCTGTTAATACTGCGAAAACATTTAATGACAGATTAAATTTTGATGGTGTAGTCCTTACGAAATTAGATGGTGATACACGTGGTGGTGCTGCGTTGTCAATACTTTCAGTAGTTAATAAACCAATCAAGTTTGTTGGAACAGGTGAAAAGATGGACGCTATCGATGTGTTTCATCCAAGCCGTATGGCCGACAGGATTTTGGGGATGGGGGATGTGGTTACATTGGTTGAACGTGCACAAGAACAATACAATGTTGAAGAGGCAAGGAAATTACAGAAGAAGATCGCTAAAAATCAATTTACGTTCAACGACTTTTTATCCCAATTGCAACAAATAAAAAAGATGGGAAATATCAAGGATCTTGTTGGAATGATTCCCGGTGTAGGTAAAGCATTGAAGGATGTTGATGTGAATGATAAAGCCTTTACAAGTATCGAATCGATTATTCATTCAATGACTCCTTTTGAAAGAGAAAATCCGGATTCCTTGAATGGAAAGCGCAGAGAAAGAATTGCAAAGGGTAGTGGAACAACAATTCAAGATGTAAACAGATTAGTGAAACAATTTGATGATACGCGTAAGATGATGAAGATGATGGGGAACAAGGAGAACATGGCGAAGATGATGCAGCAGATGAAGAATATGCCCGGTATGGGTAGATAATTATTATTAAAACCAATAGCTCTATGGCAACAATAATCGATGGAAAATTAATTTCGCAGCAGATTCAAGAAGAATTAACCATTGAAGTGAATGCGATCAAGGCAAATGGTTCCAAACTCCCTCATTTAGCAGCTGTTCTCGTAGGTAATGATGGTGCAAGCGAAACGTATGTTGGTGCGAAAGTAAAGGCCTGTGAGAAAGTTGGTTTTAAATCTACAATGGTTCGATTAGCTGCAGATACAACTGAAAAGGAATTGTTATTTATTATTGAAGGTTTGAACAATGATCCGGATATCGATGGTTATATTGTTCAGTTGCCACTTCCTAAACATATTGATGAGCAAAAAATAATGATGGCTATCGCTCCTGAAAAAGATGTGGATGGTTTTCATCCGCAAAACGTGGGACGAATGGCTTTGAATTTACCTACCTATCTTCCCGCAACACCATTTGGAATAATGCAATTGTTGGAACGTTACAAAATTGATACTGTCGGGAAATATTGTGTTGTGATAGGTCGCAGTCATATTGTTGGCTCTCCGATGAGTATCTTGATGGCAAGAAATACAAATCCCGGAAACTGCACCGTAACAATGTGTCACAGCAAAACAGCTGATCTGAAAGCCTTTACTTTGAAAGCAGATATCATAATTGTAGCCTTGGGTAAACCTGAATTTTTAACTGCTGATATGGTGAAGGATGGAGTAGTGGTGATTGATGTTGGGATCACTCGTGTTGCATCCACTCAGACAAAAAGTGGATTTAAATTATTAGGCGATGTGAAATATGACGAAGTTGCTGCAAAATCTTCTTTCATAACACCTGTCCCTGGTGGTGTTGGACCAATGACCATTGCCTCTTTATTGGTAAATACGTTGAAGTCGAGTAGGAAAGAAGTGTATAAGTAATTCTAAACTTTTATTCCGATACAAAGTAATATATCATTACTTTTTTTTTTCAATCTTCAGAATAAATATTAAAATAAGTGTTCAACGTATCAGATTTTTTGCTCTTAACAGAAGATTTTAAGTGAAATATTAATCTTAAATTATTTATTTTTCTTTTTCAAAGCAGCATTTTCTTTATCCAATTTAATATTGTCGCGGATGTCTCTCCAATATTCAGCTCCGTAAGCAACAAACAATTCAGAATTTGCTTTTATATTTTTTTCTGCTTTTATCCATCCCGAATTTTTGTAAACTACATAACAGCAATTGTTATTTATACCTTTTACTTTGGTTAAGCCTTTGGCATCATTGGCATATCTCGCTAATTCTTTCGGAGTAAAATAAGCATCGATACATTTTTTTTTACTGATATAAAAAGCGTATCCGTAAATGTCTTTTTCTGCTCTACGATCTAATTCAGCCTCTGTTATTATCTCACCTAAATATTCAACTATTCTTTCCCCTTTTTTTATTTCACGTTTTGTGAATAATCCTTTTCCTGTTCCCGGAAGTGTTGATTTTTTAACGACTAAGTCTTTATACATAAATTTATTTTAGAGGCGTAAAGATAACAGAATTAATAGAGTAGGAGGGAAAATTAAAAAAGACCAATAAATATAATTTACAAAGCTTGCTTTAGGTCTTTTAATATTTTTATTGGATCCTTATAAAAATAAACTAAACCACTATCAACTGGATTGCATTGGTTGGGGTAATGAAAGTATGAAATTCTTTCTTACAAATGTTAAATTAACGCGTCATTGCGAGGAACGAAGCAATCTCAGCGGAATAGCATTGTTTATAGATTGCTTCGTTCCTCGCAATGACGTTATCAAAAAAATATTTTTAGAAACTGAAAGTCTTGCACTGAATTGCATAGTTTCAAAAACGAACTGAAACAATGAATAACTCCGCAGCACTTATTATGACAACAAATAATGCCGCAGATTTGCTGATTTTAAAAGGATTTATTGCCATGGCAATGATTAAATATATTTCTTACGACAAAAAATAATCTGAGAATCTGTGGCTATGTTTTTTTTACCTCGAAGCAGAGCTTCGGGGTATTATTTGAATAAATCGATTTGGAATCAATTAAAAATAGAGATCAGGTATATAATGTCCAGCATGAATTCAAACGACAGGTAGGTTATTTTTCTAATGTTATTAGCGGTTTCATTTCTTTTTCTTCTTTTTATTTCACGATCTTTTGAATCCTTTTCTTTTTTCGCAATTACATTTGTTGGGAGATTAGCATTTTCGATCTTTGCATAGATCTGATCCAATCCATAAATTGAAATTGGTCGTTCAAAAGATTTACCTAATTTGGTTTTAAAGAGAACCGTAAAACTGTCAACAGAATATTTTACAAGCTGAGCCGATTCAAATAAAGAATCAGTGTATTCAGGGAAAAGTCCAAGTTCTTTTTTTTCTATCTGATCGATCGTTTTTCCAAGTGAAGGATGAAAGGCTATGATTTTTCCATTTTGTCCTGATTGAGAAAAGACCTTTTCGGTACCTCCTATGAAAAGGATTTGGAGG
>CANJPX010000165.1 GCA_947476185.1 Bacteroidota bacterium | reverse complement strand
ATGAAGATGAAAGAGGCATAGCCACAACATTGCCATTTATGGAGATACTCTCAATCTTAAAAACTTTGCCAACAGGAACTGTATAACTTGACCCTGAATTTAAATTGATTACTTGATTGAACTGCAAATTGCCTTGTGCTTTTGCGCCTAGAGCTATAACAAGTATACTTAGTATGAGTAGTGCTTTTTTCATTGTGTTTATTTTTTAAGGTATGATGTTGAATTCGATGGCATTTATATATAACACTCCAGTTGAAGGCGAAATGATATCATTTGGGCGCAACCAAATTGGATAGGATATTTCCCAAATAAGTGAATTCGCATTTGCATTTGCTGCACTTGATGAACTTTTTCGAACCGTAACCAAATTACCGTTAATAGTAATTTTATCAATTTGCGCACTTGTTGTTGTCCCTGAATATCCATTGCTTCCCCATGCAGTTGCAGAAGCAATTTCAGAAGAATACACGATACTCTCCACTTTCCATACCTTATTGGCAGGTACCGTTTCCGTGGCGCTTACAAGTTTGACTTGATTGAACTGCAGGTTACCTTGTGCTTTTGCTCCTATGGCTGTAACAAGTATACTTAGTATGATGAGTGTTTTTTTCATATTTTTTTTTAAGGTATGATGTTGAATTCGATTGCGCTGATAGCAATCCAAGTAGTTTGTACTGCGGAAGCTGAGCTATAAACGGAGATAAAATAGGTGCCCGCAGGCAGCCAAATAGGCGGACTAAACGAATTCGTACCATTCACTTGAACTGCTGAATATAGAACTTGGTTATCTATATATAATGAGCTAGGATATCCTCCGTTTGGATAAGCTCCTGTGGCTTGCGAAATACTACCCGATTCTATTTTCCAAACTTTGTTTGCAGGTACAGTTAAAGTGCCTGCAGTAGTTAGTGAAGTAGCAGCAGCAGCAATAGATGTATTTATCCTTTTTACCGCATTAAACTGCAAATTCCATTGTGCTTTTGCTCCTATAGCTAATACAAGTATACTTAGTATGAGTAGTGCTTTTTTCATTGTGTTTATTTTTTAAGGTATGATGTTGAATTCGATATTTTTATTCAAATAAATGGTTTCGTTTTTTTGTTATACCAATTCGCTCCCTTCAGTTCTACTCGATTGACATTTCAGTTCGAGTGTTTTTTATCGATTTGTCAGTTCGAGTGTTCCGCAGGAACGTATCGAGAACTTTTATAACTCTTATTACTTCTTGTTGTTTTCATTTTGTTTTTTTTTAACGTGTGAAATTAAAATCCATCTGCAGTATAAATCAGCGTATTGGAACCGGAAGAAGAAGAAGTGGATGAAGTTGCTCCCGAAGCCAATTGCTGCCAAACACTTCCATCGAAATAATAAAAACCAGTTGTTCCATCTGTTTGATAAACGATTAATCCTGTAGCGGGCGAAACAATAGCTGCTCGCTGTGATGCGATCATCCTTGGTAATAATGCTCCTTTGGTGGTACTGCTAATATCAAGTGCAGCGGTATTGGCTGGGAATGTTGTTCCAATACCAATGCTTCCACCAGTATTATAAACAGCACTGCTATTCACTACCCAAGTGGTTCCATCCCAATAAGGCGTATTGCCGGCAGTAGTACCATTACTTAATAATCCTGTAGGACCGATTGGTCCCGTTGCTCCGGTAGCACCTGTCAAGCCTGTTGCACCGGTACTTCCTGTTGCGCCTATTGGACCTGTTGCTCCCGTAGCACCAACAATTCCTTTAAGCGAAACCCAATGTCCGCCATTCGCAGTGGTGGTTGTGTTTCTGTAATAATAATATCCTGGGAATACGCTGTCTGCACCAATGCCAGCAATGCCTGTAGCTGTATTAAAAACCAAAAGTCCATCAAAATAATTGGGGTTATTACTGGCATTAAAGGGACCTGCATGCGACATGGCGGTATAATTCACAAGATCTACGCGGGGGTAAAGCATACCCTTTCCTTGGTTGGTAGTGCCATTCCATAACGGACTGCTGGAAGCATCCATAAAAGCAGAGCTTGTGTTGATGGCCGAGTTGGCTGCATTTTGATTTACTTTTACTTGTGCCGTAATACTGCTTGAAAAGCTTATTATGGAAAGGAGTAGGAGTGTTTTTTTCATTTTTTTTTTGTTTTTATAGATTTTGTTGTAAGATGATGTTTCAATTTTTTAATAGTTTTAAATTCTGCAGTTCTCAAACAAGTTTGGTTATTTTCCAGTCTTTCGAAAAAAAAACGCTGCAAGCTCTCTTTTTAATTTCTAAACAGTTAAAATGAACGAATTGCACGAACATGGAAAAGGCTAGATTTGTTGATTGAAGCAAGGGTGCCAGCATTTAAATCCACAATATAGCATGTGGTTGCACTAACCTCCGAAGAGCTCAGGTAATATGCATTTGCAAACGCTCCAATATTAACTTTATTTAAATACAAATTGTTTAGTTCATCTTTACTGGGCAAGTACCAATCGCTATATCCGCCTAATACTAAATTTGCACATATTCGGGCCGCTATACCTGCAGTGCCACAGCCAGCAATAATATCGATGGTGTTTTGATTACCTGTACCGTATGCTGTGCCATCTGCTCCTGAAATAAGTGTTCCTGAACAACCCCATTGAGCAGAAGTACTTTGGTCATAAGGTGCGGCTATTAAGCCATGCAAAACATTAGGGTCGTAACCTAGATCCCCGGGAAGTAGAATGTAACCAACTACACCACCTAAATAATAGTCGCCAATACCTATTGTTAATCCACTGCTAGATGGAGTGTAAGTGGTCCAACTTGGAATATTAGATGCATTTAATTGTAAAATTTGCCCGCTACTTCCAACAGGAATCATTACCCAAGTTGTCCCATTCCAATATTGCATATCTCCGGTATTTGTTCCAGCAGGAAAAGATCCCGTTGCTCCAGTTAATCCTTGAATACCTTGTGTGCCCGTTAATCCTGTCGAACCTGTGCTCCCCGATAATCCAGTTGGCCCTTGAGCGCCTGTTGCACCATTAGTCCCGTTTGTACCTGTAGCACCGGTTGTTCCAGTAGCTCCAGTTAATCCTTGAATACCTTGTGTTCCTGCTAATCCAGTTGGACCTTGAGTGCCAGTAGCGCCGTTTGTTCCAGTAGGTCCAGTTAATCCTATTGACCCTGTAAGTCCAGTAGCTCCCGTTAATCCTGTCGAACCAGTAGCTCCAGTTAATCCAGTTGGCCCTTGAGAACCATTTGTTCCATTAGGGCCAGTAGCGCCAGTTAATCCTATTGGCCCTGTAAGTCCAGTAGCTCCCGTTAATCCTTGAATACCTTGTGTTCCTGTTAAACCAGTTGGACCTTGAGTGCCCGTTGCGCCGTTTGTGCCAGTAGCGCCAGTTAATCCTTGAATACCTTGAGCACCAGTTGTTCCAGTTAATCCAGTTGGCCCTTGAGAACCATTTGTTCCATTAGGGCCAGTAGCTCCCGTTAATCCTTGAATACCTTGAGTACCCGTTGCACCAGTAGCTCCAGTTATTCCTGTTAAACCAGTAGCTCCAGTTATTCCTGTTAAACCTGTATTTCCTGCAACACCTTGCACCCCTTGTGGCCCAATAGGACCAATTGTACCATCATCTCCTTTTATTCCTTTAAGCGAAACCCAATGCCCGCCATTCGCAGTGGTGGTGGTGTTTCTGTAATAATAATATCCTGGGAATACGCTGTCTGCACCAATGCCAGCTACACCTGTAGCCGTATTAAAAACCAATAAACCATCAAAATAATTGGGGTTGTTACTGGCATTAAAGGGCCCTGCATGCGACATGCTTGCAAACGCAACAAGATCTACGCGAGGGTAAAGCATTCCTTTTCCTTGGTTGGTAGTGCCATTCCATAAGGGACTGCTGGAAGCATCCATAAAGGCAGAGCTGGTATTGATTGCCGAGTTGGCTGCATTTTGGTTTAATTTACTTTGGGCATTGGCAATGGTGTAAAAGCCTATAATTACTAGGGTAAGTAGTGTTTTTTTCATTTGTTTTTTTACTTTTGAATTGCTTTATAGTATGCAAAAAATTTACAATGCTATCGATAGCATTTCTATCGATAGAATAATTTTTTAAAAAAATAGCGCGGGAGAGAGTAAAGGATAAATATACACTTTTCGGAACATATATCGCCACTTATGAAAAAAAAATTTACCATTTGTTCGATTGCTTCCGAATAATATTATAATAATATTCGATTACTTCCGAATAATTCATATAT
>CANJPX010000164.1 GCA_947476185.1 Bacteroidota bacterium | reverse complement strand
ACGATCCGTATACGAAATTTGCAAAACATGGACAAATTATTTGCACCGCAATGGAAGGCGAAGCAGAAAGCTACGTATTTAAACACGATTGCAGTGACTCCCGACGAAGATTTAGGGACATTGTTGTCTGAAAACATTCAGCAAACATTTAAGCATCCACATTTGCTGGAAGGTGCTCTTTATCAACGGCTGTTGAAAATTGCCACACCCGTCATTGCAAAGGAAATATTGGATGCATTGACATATCATGAAAAACGATTCTTGTATGGCAACTTTTCTCATTACATGACAGAGTTGAAAAAGAACAATGTCAAGGAATTGGACTCGAATCAATTTATTGCAGAGGTCCAACGTTCATCGGCGTTGTTTCCTTTTCGGTACGAACATGATTTAGATCGAGACAACCTGAACTATGGCGGGTTTGGAGGGGGAGATGATGGAGAAGATGAAGATTTTGATAGAGGTCCTGGAGGTGGATCTGATAGCAGCAGCAGTGATAGCAGCAGTGGTGCTGCAGGAGGTGGATATAACCACAGTGGTGCTGCAGGAGGTGGATATAACCACAGAGGTGCAGCCGGCGGTTACCAACGGAGCAGTGGTGCAGCCGGCGGCTACTAACGATCCTCGTCGAGCGCATCCCTTTCTTCTTTAAGCAACTTTTCATTGCATTCTGCAGAAATTCCAATGTTGATCTCATCGAATAACTGCACTAGTTCGGAGTCAACCTCGTCATCCTCTTCCTCTGGTTCATCTTCCATTGAAATCAATCAAAATCGAGGCTTTAACCCACGCGTTGCGAGCGGATATCGTCCATTTTTTAGACGTGAGGCTCATGTGCAAACACGAGAGGTATTCTGTCGTATGGCGTGATTGCTATCCCAAGTTCCATCACAACCGGCGATAAATTATTATATATTTTTTTGACTTCCGCTGGTTGTATGTCAGTATGTATTATGATTGCGAGTGCTGGATGGAAAAACGTATTCATTTACGTCATCGTCATCGTCACAAAGAACGTTTTGCTAGCTCTATTTGCGATTAAATGAGTACCAATATGTCATGGCTGTTTATCTAAAATATGGATACAGCACAGCCTTCAGTTTTTTCATAACCTCCTACGATTTTCTATCGTTTTTTACTTAACTGGATAATCGTATTTAATGAATGGGGGGGAATTAAAAAATTTAATTATCACGATTTTACATAAAGTTTATAAACATTGCAACGACTTAGTTATTCTTTTGAAGTTTCTCCTGTATAAGTATCGAAGTCACTTGAATAATTAGAAGCACTACCTCCATTGGGGTGATTGTGAATTAACGGTTCGGAGGAATCTGTGGATACAGCTTGTGCAGAGCTCGCCAACTGGGAGGACGAACCGTCCTGATCTTTCGTATCTGACGAAAATGATACTCTAGCATTCCCCGTTGATCCATCACTACTCTCAGGGCTATTAGTTTTACTGCCAGATTTGGTGAGTGAAGAGATCGTGTGTGCGCTTTGGGCTTGCTGTGTTAAATGTAAACGGTTTTGCTGTGTTATATTTAAAATGTCGAAAGCTTTCAAATTTTCGGTAGAGAGCTTTGAAACCTTGTCTAATATTTCAATCTTACGAAGATGTTCCTCTACTTTGTAAATGCTTTTCTTTTCTAAAATTTCAAGCTGTAATTCTGTTTCTGCCTTCCGTGCCACTGCTTCTGCTTCTGCCTTCCGTGCCTCTGCTTCTGCCTTCCGTGCCTCTGCTTCTGCTTCTGCCTTCCTAAGTTGGAGGAAGATATCTTGACGTTGAGGAGACCATGAATCAAAACCCGGCGGATAATGTCGTTCCATTTTTCAACCAGACAACGCACCAATTTCTTGAAATTTGCTTGAAATTGTTACCCGAACAGTGCGAGTTGTGAAAGAAAAAAACACTACTCGACAGTCAGTATCAAAATCGCTCCAACAATTCTTGCGGTTAAAAACCTTCAACGATTGTAGAGTTGAAATAATTAAAAATCGATCTCTAATTATAACGAAAAAGAAAAAATGAGAAAAATAAAAAAATAATATCGAGAGCCACGCTCCGAATTCATCAAGTTTAGGGAGTGAAAGTGAGCCGAAATAGGGCCAGTGACCGGAAAAAGTCGCTCTTTCGGGAAAAAGTCGCTCTTTTTTTCCATTTTTTTTGTTTTAGAAAAAGGTCCCGTTTGTATGATATAATGAACAGAAATTGATATAAACTTCAATATGTCTTTTGCAGCTAGTCTACGAGACCAGGTTATTTCTACTAGGTCTGGTAGAGAACCACAAGTGCAGATATACCTTACCAAAGATGAGATGAAAGTGTTTAGACCCAAACTTATGCCTCAAGAATATACCCTATATATAGATATAAGGTTATATATTGAGGTATAAGCTTGGGGCGCAGCAGACAGCCTCTGCGAGGCGGCGTCTTTGCAAACTAGTTGTCAACGGTTGGTTGCTCTTAGTTCCGGTAGAAGGCCGCGCGCCAAGTGCCGCACGCCTGGGCTCTCGAACAAATCTGAGTTACTGATTTTTGCAAAATACAAATCGTTTCAAGTAAACTGGACTTATCAATATCATTAAGAATGGATCGCTACACATTTTAGAGGAAGTAGAAACACGGTTGATTAAAACTGGGGGAGTCCTAACTGGATTTATTAAAAAAGAAAAGGAGTACGACCAAAACTTGGACTTTCAAAGCAAAAGAGCCCGCTCACTTCGTGTAGTGTACGATACTAACACTGCACAGCTTAGGACCAATTAAATACACCTATATTACCATGTTTTCATCGAAGGACCCAATTGAGAAAAATATCAAATTAGCCGACGACCTTGGGCTGAAGGAGAATGAAAAGGCACGCTTTATCAATTTGATGGTGCAGAAGGACTTCGAGAAGGAGTTGGTGCAGAAGGACTTCGAGAAGGAGAAGGAGTTGGTGCAGAAGGACTTCGAGAAGGAGAAGGAGTTGGTGCAGAAGGACTTCGAGAAGGCGTTGATGCAGAAGGACTTCGAGAAGGAGTTGGTGCAGAAGGACTTCGAGAAGGAGTTGGTGCAGAAGGACTTCGAGAAGGAGTTGGTGCAGAAGGACTTTGAGATGAAAACCTCCTGTCTCGTGGCGCTGCATAGACGCCAACTCTCGGCGATTTCCAAAAGGTTCGTGGGTATCATTTCTGAAAAGGTTTTGTAGTTGGTGTCACCTCCTTCCCTTCATTCTTATTTATTGACCTCTGTTTTCATTCTTTATTCTTTCATCAGATACGTCTTAGAGTTATTGTTCCGACGACTTTTGCTCAAGTTGCAAGACAACGAAACACTCAAAAATGCCCTCAACAATTCTTCGGTCATTAGCAAAACCGTCGTGAAGAACTTGAGTGGGTTAGTCGCTGCAGTACGCATGAGCAGTGTGAATGACGCGCTTTTGGATGACGTCTTTCGTACACGGGCATGGGAATCTCTTGGAATTCCCGCCGATACGCCCTTTCCGTCACTGCCTGGTGAACTCCTGTACGGCGATCTGAGCGCAGAGATTCACCATCCGATGATCAAGGAGGTCTATCTGTCTGACGGCGAATTGTCTAGTATAGTTTCTCTCTTCTTTGTTGCTGCTGCAAACGCCCTAAACCACAAAGTCGTCTACTACTCCGATGCAGAAGCAGCGCGAGCTGAGGAGATGTGATGCCATGTCATGCAATGTAACTCGATGACCAGCGAATCCTGAAGTTGAGATTTCCTGTCTTGCGTCTCATCTCAATTGTGCGACTGTGCCTTCGATGCAGAGAAGAGAAAGTGAACAGATGATGTGTTGTTGTGTTATTCCGTATGTATGTACTCTATGTAACAAGTGTTTTGTTCCATGTTTTTCTTCTTTGTTGCCACATTCTGTTCTGTGAATGCTGCTACTAGCCTAGCCAGCCTATTTGATTGTAAAATATGTAAAATTCAAAAATGTTACTATGGATGGACACCTCTACCTCTGTCCCTCTCCTTGGCTCATTTTTTAAGAAATCGTCAAAATGAAACTTGACCTGTTTGACTGGCAACTGGCAATGAGAGAAGGGTGGAATGGAGGGAGAGGGAGAGAGGTTTGATGAGACGAAAGCGAGTGGATAGATAGATTAGTCCTTCATTATATTAACAAATAAATTACCCGAGTCATTTACCCTCTTTGTCTCCATCAATGCCAATGCCAGCATCAGCATCAGCATCATCCACACTTTCAGATTCAGCATCAGCTTGAGCATGAGCATGCGCGTT
>CANJPX010000163.1 GCA_947476185.1 Bacteroidota bacterium | reverse complement strand
CCGCCTTCGCGTGCTCTCTTGTAGCGTTTGGCTTGATTCTTAGAGATAGCGGCGGGGGCAGTCTCTCCGTTGAGCTTTGCTGGCGCAGTGACGTCATGCATGTTTTTGCATCCGTCACCAAGCCTGCATGTGCCTTGAGGAAACCACCAGCGTGGTTCGCCGGTACTATGAGGCGCAGGACTGGAAGATGCAGATCTACCCTTTTCCTTACCTTTGCCTTTTTCGCTTTTGGACTCGACGCTGGAATCGCGTTTGGGTGGAGGTGTGCCCCTACCCTTTCCATGCGCAAAACGGCAAGGATTGTAAGTGCATGCTCCGGCCGCGAAGCCGCGACGTTGTAGGAGCGTCTTGTCAACTGGTTCGTCATCTTTA
Organism: Bacteroidota bacterium; assembly: GCA_947476185.1. Lineage (GTDB taxonomy): Bacteria > Bacteroidota > Bacteroidia > 2-12-FULL-35-15 > 2-12-FULL-35-15 > 2-12-FULL-35-15. The sequence continues at coordinate 3,895 of CANJPX010000163.1, read as the reverse complement.
GTTTTATCTGTCTTGGGACTGGCAGTCGTCTTGGTGATGTCACCCTTGGCCGCCTGGTCAGTCTTGTCAGACTTGTGACTGTATTCGCAGTCCTTTCCGCTTTTCTTGCAGGTACCGGCAATAAACTTCTTACGCAGCTCTTTCTTCTTGACTCGTGTTTCCGCCGGAGCAATGGCGCGGATGTTGGTACCGCCGAGCTTAGCTTCCAGAGCAGTTCTGTTTTCTTCTTGCCTTTTCCAGTTGAGAAGAGTGATACAACTTTCCCTGAGGTAGTCGTAGGTTTTCTCAGGATCTGACTGGCGCGTGCGATTGTAGCGCGCCATGTCGTAACACAAGTCTGGGTTGTTCTTGATCTGGGCATAGAACGTGAGTCTCTTCGTTTCTTCACTAGAAGCGTTGTTCATGCCCGTAAGGACGGCTTCCCAAGTCGCAAGATAATTGGGCAGCGTCTGATTGGCAGACCTGACAGTGAGGAGATCCGTGAGCTCATAAAGAGCTCCTGCTTCTTGGTTTGTCGCATACCACCTGTATACAAGCCACAAAGCCTGCCAGCCTCTAAGGAGCTTATCGTTCTGAGCTGCCTTCTCGGTAGCAGTTGCAATCTCGCGACCGACAGCGCCAGTGCTGGCATGATGAGCGAAGCAGCGAGCTCGATGTCTAAGGTATCGAATTTCACTCATGATGCCAAGGATTCGAAAGTGGTGGTGGGTTTTTCCACCTCCATAATCCACTTCAGTCCCTCGTCACTTAAGCCAATAGCAGCAGCAACCTTTCTGCGCACTGTGATTTTCCACACGCGGAATTCAATGACGGTAAGCATTTTGGCGATCTCAATTTTCTCGCGCTCCTTGATGCGTGACTTCTGCACGATTGGCTCGTCACAAAAGTTGAAGCAGCGCTTTGCTACCCCCCGGATCGAGTCCATCGACTTCAGCATCACTGCCAGAACCACCATTGTCGTCGTCATCACCACCAGGGTTAGACGGTGCGCCTCTGGGTCGTCTGGGTTTTCTTGAACCACTGTCTCCTCGCCCGGTGTCATCGCCATCCGGATCACCACCCTGAGATGGTTCGCGGCTGTTGTAGCGACGATGAGAACTTGGCGTATTTGGTGGTAGCAGCTGCCTGTCCGGAGTTGGCTTGCCCAGCCGCAACATGAGTGTGTGTGTGTTTCGGTCTGTGTGCGAATAGCTTTTTGGAATAGCGACCCGAGCAAGTCATCACCAATGTTGAAATGTTGTGGCCTCGGAGAGGGCAACCTCGACATCGCAATCTTTTCACGTTCAAGCTGTTGAACCTTGGCCGGCAGTGCAAGAGCAGTTTGTCGAGCGGCATTGATCTCCTTCCCGGCTGAAATGCAGAGGTGATGGGGTGCTGCTGCATTGACCTGCTGAGTCGCAGCATGTGCTGCGTGCCGCATGGTTTCACCTGAAGCCTGGGCGTGTTGAGCATCACATCTGTTCTTTTCCTGTCGTTCCTGAATTGTGCTTCGCCAGTCGCGTAGCGCATTCTTTTCGCGTTGCGCATTCTGTTCGAAAAGCATGGCTTGTTGCCCTGTGCGTGCAAGTTCCTGGGCGTAAGCCCTTTCGTTCGCAAGCTGTAGGCTACGTTGCTGTGCTTCCCGTTGTGCATTTTGCCTCACAAGTTGTTCGGTGTGCTGATAGAGATATGACTGCTGTTCAGTACCAGTTGCTCTTGCCTTGACGCAAAAGCTCTAGTCGGTACACGTTGGGCATGCAATTCCTCAAGTGCATCCATCTCTTCGGCACTGGCCTGTGTGTTGGCTTCATGTTGATGGAATCGCTGAGCCAACATGGCCTCCTGTTCTTGAATGACTTGCTCAAAGCGCAAGCCTGCGTGCTGGTGAAGTTCACGCTCATGAGCCATAACTCGTGCGTTGGCCTGCTGCATTACTTGCATTTCTGCTTTCGTGACATGTTCAACTGAAGTGGCGTGCAACATACGGATGTTTTTATCATGTTGTTGATTTGCCTTGAGAGTGGCTGCGGCGTTCTCTGCATTCCAGCGCTGCAAACTAGCTTCATCGAGTTTGGCATTCTCGAATATAGGTGCTACTGTTTCTTAGGACCCTCACATTCAGCCATGAGTAGTGATAGATGGGAATTGCAAAAACTGCTACCGCTGAAATCCTGCATTTCCAAAACTGTGTTCGGAGGGGCTCCAGGTGCAAATATCACGCCTTCGATTGGACCGGGTGTTACCACCGTCTTCCCGATGAAGGGTTGAGTGGGCGGCGAAGGTCGGCCTCGCATGGATGCAATTGGCGAGTCACGCTGGCCAAGGAAGTCTCCAATAGGTACGATAGATATGGATTTGGGAACAAGCTTTATGTTGTGATCAGGTCGTGATCGCGAACGACTTGAACCAGATGTGTCGCAAGTGCTGACAAGTTGCAACTGAATCGTGGCAACCTCAGTCTTACGACTTTCCACCATCGCCCTTGCTTCAGCTTCTCTCTGACTGCATTGAGCGTAAACGAACTGGGATTGTAGCAATTGTTCAGGCGAGACACTTGGCAAAGACGAATCGCTGCTGGTTTCATAGCGGCCAACAGGCGAGGTAGCAATACCGGTGTGCACATCTCCGTATGCTCCGGCAACGCAACGCATGGCCATATGCGTCGTGTGCGGTTTTGTTGGCGTAATGTCTGATATGCTACGCGCAAAGAGAGAGTCGTCGACTACCCGATCTGGCGTCCCATGCGTGTATGACCATCCGGTGGGTTCATTCATACCGACAATGTCCATTGTGTTCGTTTGCCTGCAATTGGAACCGCAGGACTTAGCAATGGGACAGGCCGCTTGCTGTGTTGCGAAAGGGCTCGCCGGAGCGCCTTTCGGCTGATAACCTGTAACTCGGTAGATTGCGAATATACCCGGACTTATCACGGGTCCGTTTCCCTTTGCCGTATAAGCTGTGATAAAGGTTGCAGTTGAAAGCCAATGCGCCGAGGGAAACCTCACAATCACATGCCTGCCTGTAGCCTGTCAAGACTGGGGCCAACAATGTGAATAGGGTTACTGTCTGCGGGCAACAGCGAACAACTAAAACTACTTTTTGATTTAACGTATTGATGCTTGAGAGTCGGAGCGTGCGGGGTATGAAGTCCGAACTACGTTCCTAACCCCATATGTGATGTGAGCTTTGCTATAACAAATCTAGTTCCGATAACAGCATGGTGAGGCAAGTGCGTCATGAGCCGTAAGGCTACTGAACAACAGGCTGCTGAGTCATGCTGACAATGCGCAATTTAACGACACATGTACTCTTTATTCAAAATGGCCGAGGAATAAAGTCTTGAAATATATAACCCGTTATTTTGGTTATAAAATTTGTGTGTTTTCGTTTGCAATGCAAAACAACATCATTTCCAATCTAAGTTGTTCTCCTATTTGTTGCATATGTTCAACTATCACGCTTTTAGTTTTCATATTTATTTCACATTTTGTTTTGACCAAAATATTTGTTCATTTTATTTCATATTTTGTTTAAACCCTAAAATATAATTCATATTATTTTCATATTTTCGCAACTTCTTTTTTTCATATTTTGTTCATACAAAATAATGATTCGGGGCGCACCCAAGCATAGGCTGTTACCCTCATCTCAACCCTAAACCATAAACCCTAAACCCAAATATTACTTCTCTAAACCCCACTTTGCTCCTCTCATTTCGCATGTCAGCGAGATAACTGACGGCGCGCGGGCCATCTTTGTTGTGACCTGGACAGAAATTCTGCAAGTTTAGGGTATACAGTGACATCAAGCGTTCTGTCGAAATGGGTCGATACAGGATACCGGATGTTTCTGATTCACATTTGCGCTAACCAGGGCCTGCTGCTGTGATCAAGCGCGTGTAGGTGCGAAGCTTCTG
>CANJPX010000162.1 GCA_947476185.1 Bacteroidota bacterium | reverse complement strand
GTTGATGAAAAAGAGATAATTATTTAATTACTTTTTGTAAAAGAGATTTTAACTTGCTGCAGAAATTAGTGTATAAAAATACCTTTTAAGTGTTTTTTCGGGTAATGGTGTAATGTCTTTTATTGACTTTGCAATTCAGCAGCATCATCTACTTAAATTATATTTCAATTAAAGGCTATACGGATGGAGTAGGAAAAGGGATTGTCGTTTTGAAAGCATTTTAATATAATCTATGGTAACTTATTAGTAATAAAGTTATTATGTTCGTTTAAAAAAAATGAATAGATTTTGTCGAAAGCTCTTGGTTTTATATCCATTTTCCTCCTTTAATCTTTCCTTGAAATGAATTTATTCCGTATAAAATACTTCAGGAAATAATGAATGGTAGTGTTGTTTTTATAGGAAAAAGTATTTCAGATGGTAAGCATGATTCTTAATTAGAAGACATGGAAATGGGTGCTTTTCCAATCTAATCTAATCCTGGTAGCGTAACAGAAGAAGTAATTACACATGCCAAAATCGGTTTTTTAATTTCAGATTGTCTAGAGTGTGAAGCTATTTTAAAATTAATTTCACGAGCTTTATATATTTAAACCTTAAGGTAAAAGGCAAAAAAAAAGAATATAATACTCATTTTTATTTTAGAAATTACGAAAGAAACCAATTGGAAAATTAAAACATTGCCTTATATCAATCAGTAAAAAATGATAAATTGTGGATGTTTCAATTGTAATAGTTACTAAAAATAGGGTAGAAGAACTTGTTTTTACCTTAGAAAAAATTCAAAAATTAATTGATAGTTCTAAACATGAAGTATTAGTTTTTATTGATGGTTGTGAAGCTACAGAAGCAATTAAAAAAGATTTTTCTTGGGTAAAATGGTTTGGTGTTGGTAAAAGTATAGGAGCATCGTCAGCTAGAAACAGTTTATATAAAAATGCCGTAGGAACTATTTTGATTGGTTTAGATGATGACGCACACCCAATAACTGCAAATTTTATTGAAAAATCTACGACTTTATTTCAAGCCAATTCTAAATTAGGCATTATTGCATTTCAAGAAGTTAGAGGTGTTTTTACATCAGATGCTTTAGCCTTAGAACAAGCCGAAAAAAAACATATTCAATATCAAACTAACAATTTCATTGGATGTGGATTTGCCATGAAAAATGAAGTGTATCAAAAAACAAATTTTTTTCCTTTATGGATTGATATTTATGCTGAAGAAACTTGTGTAGCCTATGAGGTTTTAGATGCTGGTTATGAAATAGTATATGACAATTTTATTATTGTTAATCATAGAGTGAATAAATTACAAAGACAACAACATGGGAAACATTACTTTCGGTTTCAAAAGGAATTTAAAAACAATATTTTTATTATTCTAGTCTATAGAAAAAACCCTTTGTATTTAATTTTAAAATCGATTTTTCATAACTTCCTTGAGTATGCGTTAAAGGATTTAATTTATTTTAAATTGTTTTGGGTAGCACTATTTCAAGTTTTAGTCCGTTTTATTTTTATTTTAAAATTCAGAAAACCTATAAAAAATGGAACTTTGCAAAAAATTAAACAGTTAAAAAAGTTAAAATATTAAAAATATAGAGTGTTTAAAATGAAATATGTAAGAAGTTATAATCTCAACTTTAAAACACAGGAAATAGAAAACAACCTACTTGTCAGATTAAATACTAGCTATTACACGTTAGCCAATTGTTTTATTTTGCTATTTCACAATTAAAAATTAATCTTGCAAATTAAATGTGGACTGCCCTCCGACTGTTGACGGTTAAAAAAGAGTTGGCGCCTTGCTCTTTGCATATAGCCCTCACAACATTTTTTAACTAAAAAAAACAATCTGTAATAAAGTCTAATTTACAAAATCCTAATATTTAATTCCCTTCTAAGCTATGAATAAACTTTTTTCTAATGTTGATTATATGTTTAGTGTATTTAAACGAACGAAACAATACTACATTAGACATACGTTGATATCACTTTAGATATGTTTGTGTAAGAATGCTATTAAAGACCCAATCTTATTAAATTATTTATTTTTCATGTTTCTTATGAAATTAATGCTTCTAAAATATATTTTAGTTCTACTACTTTCTTTCAGTGTTTGCCATTATATCATGAAAAAAATATTATATGTGGTAAATAAATTTTCAATATTCGAGGAAGTAAATAGTTTAAAAAATCATAATCCAAGAATATCCAATTTGGGTGGCATAGCAATAATTACATCCTTTTACATTACTACAAACTTTTTTATTCCTTATTTTTTACATTTACAAAATCAGTATGGCAATGACTACTTAGCAATTTTAACGGTTATTTTTTTTATGGGCGTTTATGACGATTTTCTTAATATAAGTTATATTAAGAAAATTATAATTCAATTTTGCATTTCCGGGCTATTTGTTTATAAGACTAACCTTCTGTTGCCGATGGAACAATTTGATCCTGGCTATTTTTATAGTTTCTCATTCATTATCACAATTCTTTATATTATGCTAGTAATGAATTCGTTTAATTTGATTGATGGGGCAGATGGGCTGTTAGCAATAATATCTATTATAGGGTTTTTATTTTTCTCTATTATCCTCTTTATTTATGGAAATGTATACTTTGCTATTTTCAGTTTGTCACTAATGGCAATAGTTTCTGCATTTTTGTTTTTCAACTCTTCACCAGCTAAAATATTTATGGGAGATTCCGGCTCTCTTTTTTTAGGAATGGTAATGGCTTCACTTTCCATAGTAATAATTCGAGATCAAAATATTTTTAATCAAGATCAAAATATCCTTTACAAAGTCCTTTTTAGTTTTTCAGCAATTTCACTTCCAATTTTTGAGGTACTAAGATTAATAATAACAAGGCTAAAAAATCGAAGCAATCCATTTAAAGGGGATAATAATCATTTGCATCATATTCTGAAAAGAAATCACTTTTCAAATGCTAAAAAATTATTATATATTACAATATGTCAAATGATATTGTTGTTAAATACGATTATTACAATTGATTACTCCTTAATAGTATGCATTGTTATAAATCTTTTTATATATAGCAGCTTCATAGTGCTTATACCAGCTGTATCCCGTTACATGGGTATCGGTAAACTTGTTTAAACTGAAGTGTAAAATGTCTATAATTATTATTATGATGTGATTACCATCAGTAATTGGGCTAAGAAATTAGGTTTATTATTTGATGAAGCTGAATATCATATGGATCGAATATTAATTTGAAAATGTATAATTTAAACCATGTTATTCCTAAATTTCTTAAAAAAAATAAAGAGGTATTTTATTAGTAAAATAAAAATATATGTTTTTTTTGTAGAGGTAGCCATTGGAAATTATTTTAAAATTGTGCCTAAAAATATTAAACAATTCGAAACCAGGGGCGAAATGTTGAAATATTATTGCAATCAGTTTAGCGGTCCAAAACTGCTGGAAATTGGTGTGTTTAAAGGGGAATTTTTAGACTATTTGGTTGCAAATTGTAACATGGGGTCTATTGATGCGGTAGATTTATTTGAAGGGGTTACCTGTTCTGGAGATGCGGATGGAAACAATATGGTTTATTATGATATTGGAAAAAGTTATTTAGAGTTATCAGATAAATATAAAGACCAAAGAAAAATAAAACTTTTTAAGTCGAGTTCAATAACATTTTTAAAGAATCAAGATGATAATATATATGACATAATTTATATTGATGGCGATCATTCTTACAATGGAGTAAAAAATGATTTAATAATGGCCTATAATAAAACAAAAAATGGGGGGTATATTATGGGGCATGACTATGCAATCAATATGAGTAAAGCCAATAAAATATACAAATTTGGAGTGAAAAAGGCCGTGGATGAATTTTGTAAATACTATGTCCAGGCTATTTCGGCAATCGCACTAGATGGGTATATATCTTTTTGTATTAAAGTAAATAAAAATTAATTATTTAACCCCATGAACAAACTTAGTTTGGTAAAAAAATGTTTTTCAGTATTAAATAAAAAAGAAAAAACTAGTTTTATTGGTTTAATATTTTTTGGCGTATTTAGTTCAGCTTTTGAATTGTTTAGCTTGTTAATTATTGGTCCGGCATTCCAGCTTTTATTGAAAACAAAGGGTATTAATGATTACAAAATATTAGCTTATCTAAACACAATAACAGGTGAATTAGTCCAAAAAAATATAATATCTTTTATATTATTATTACTTTTTACAATTTTTTTTATAAAATTAATTTTGGCATATACTTTCAATTGGAGGCAAAG
>CANJPX010000161.1 GCA_947476185.1 Bacteroidota bacterium | reverse complement strand
TTTAGATGTTAAGGACATTAGGTAGTTTTCCACAATGTCGGATAGGCTTTTCCCTTTTTGTTTAGCGTATTTTTTAGCAATAGATATTACTGAGTCGTCTATTGTCAATGTAAGTTTAGTTGTCATGGCACGTGTTTATTTTAAACAAATATACGTATCTTTTTCGTTAAAGACAAATTTTATTTTTGTCGCGCACTTGCAGGTAACGTTTTCAGGCTACAAGCTGGAAATTTCACATCATCAGCCCCCGGAAGATCGGAAATTTCAGACCTCCCTTTTAAACGGTGGAAAGCTTTTTAAAATCAATATCTTTAGGTAATATTTGCTGGGGGCAATTTTTTTCGATCAAATGTGGTCTCGCTTGGCGATATTTCCAAAATACTTCAAAAACTGTTACTGAATTTGTTCCTAAAATTAAAAAAACCCTTGTAAATCATTGATTTACAAGGGTTTTTGAAAATTTTGAGCGGTCTGGACGGAGCACTGGTGGCTCGTTTCAGAGGTTTTGCTTCTTTTTGTGTCCGTTGAAAGTGTTGATTTTATTGAGTTCTTTGTTTTGTGCTGTTTCCATTCTGTAGTTGTCTTTGTAATTTTCATCCCCTTAAAAATCCTCCAATAAATCGGTCCGATGTTAATAAACTTATTTGCTTATGGTGTATTGACTGATCTAACTTAGCTTATATAAACCGGGAAATATCCCTTTAAAACTAAGCAAAGATGGTAAATATTAACTTACATCCAAGAGATTTAACAAAAAAAACTGCACAACGAATTTGGGCTATTTTTTATGTAGAAGGAAACAGAATAAAAATTGATACCAATCAATTTGTCTATCCAAATAATTGGAGCAAAGAAAGACAAAAAGCATTGGTCAATCATCCGGAACAAAAAAAGTTCAATGCATTTTTAAAGGAGCAAATTGAATACATTGAAAATTTTGTGGAAGGATTAAAAATTAAAAAGAAAAGATTTTACAAAGATGAACTGCAAAAAGAGTTTAATTACCATTTTAAGATTGGCCCGGTTCGGCCTAAAGAAGAAGGCGCTGTTGTAGATTTCATTTCTTTCATTGATAGGTTTCTGGCAAATAGAAAAGATCTTGCCGAAGGAACACATCAAACATTACGGGGGACAAGGAAAAATATTCTTTTTGCATTTAACCTTGTCCCGGATAAAATGAAGAATGATTGGGAGAAAATGAATGTTCTACAACGTAAATTAAATGCTGATTTTTTGCAGCCTGATCGGCTGATGGAATTTGAAGAGATCAATTACAATTGGATGCAAGAGTTTAGCTCCTATCTATTGAAAAAATCTTATAAAGTTAAATTGAGAGGAAAATGGGAGGATAAATTTTACAGTAAAAATTATGTTGCTAAGGCAATTAAGAATGCAAAGCAGTTTGCAAATGCTGCTGTTGAGGCAGGATATATTCAAACACTTTCCTATCGTGGAGTAAAAGCCAGTTGGGAGGAAGCAGATACTGTTTATTTAAGTTGGGAAGAAATAAATAAGATCAAGTCATTGAATATAGATCCATATACTCCTGAAGGAAAAGTTAGGAATTTATTTGTTTTCAATTGTTATCTCGGTTTGCGGTATTCTGATTTGAGCAAATTGAATAATGATAAATTTATGAATGTCGGGGGACAATTATTTATTCAATTGCGAATGAAGAAAACGGATGACATAATCAAATTTCCAATCGTAAAGTCAGCAGAGGATATTATTAAAGTGTACGATTATAACTTTCCGGAAATTTCTGATCCAACCTATAATGAGCATCTGAAAAAGATAGCAAAAAGAGCCGGTATTACTAATATGGAAACCAAAAGAGAAACCAGAGGAGGAGAAAAGGAAATTTATACAATTCCCAAATATGACATGATTTCTAGTCATACAGCAAGAAGAAGCTTCGCCACGAATTTTGAGGCAGATGGTGTTCCTGTTAACGAATTAGTGGCCATTACTGGACACACTACAGAAAAGGCATTTAGAAGGTATGTAAAGAGAAGGGCTGAGAGTCAATTTAAAGGGTTTTTGGCTGTTGGTGCGAATAGATGATGATTTTGTGTTCAAGTTGGTTTAGCTATAAGCAATTTAGCATTTATAGTTAATGGCATTACCATAAAGGTTACTAAGGGTAGTAAGAATTGCGAATTTTTGTGCCTAAAGAAAGAAAACAATTGAAAATGCAAAATCTAGCAAAGAACTACCCAATAATTTTGACAAAATTTAACAATTTATTTATTTTAAAACCCTGTACAATATGGAAAATCAAAATACTGAGAAATACCTTTTTCACCTTACTGAGAAGGAATTCACAATACTATTAAAAGCTGTAATAAAGGATGAGTTGCCAAAAATAATCAAAGCGGAATTTCTAGATTTACTGCGGGATGAGTTGGATGAAATAAAACACATAAAACGTATTCCAGAAAGGGATAGCATTTCTGCTGCAGAAGCTTCGACTTTAACAGGATTAAGGATAAAAACAATTTATACCAAAGTAAGTCGTATGGAGATGCCTGTATTAACTAGAGGTCGTCCACTTATGTTTAGTCACAAGGGACTAACACAATGGATGCGTGACGGAAAACCTACAGTTCTTGATATGGGATTAGCAGAGTACAAAGCAAATAGAAAATTATAAAATCGGATTAAGCTGAATAAAATTTCCTCATTTATGAGCATAAATGTGAAAAATTTATTCGGACTTACTGTACTTTCGAAAAATCTAAATGAGATACTTTCTCCTGTTTTTCATCATTATCTTTATTCATGAATTTTATCGTATCTTTACATGACTTTACAATTCTTAAAAACAATTTTTAGAAAAAATAAAAATCTTAAACAAAATCTATTTTGATGTAAACTTTCCTCATCAAATATTTACAAGTCATGAATGATATTTTAAATTAAACTAGAATGAAATTAGAAGAGGAGGCTAAAGTATTACTTTAGGAAGTTGTCAATGATTTAGAAGTATAAAATAATTTTCATGAAACTGATATACTGCTCCAAATCTTAATAATCGAAATGGAATTTGAACTAATAGAAAATAATGTCACTACTAAATATAGGTATTTAGGTGATATAGGACATGCAGATTTTGGATTAGATTTTGAATACCCATCTGAAAACACCAAATCAGAATGGTATAAAAATCTTATTAGCCAAAATGATTTTAGAGCTGCCGCGTGCTTAGGAAGCTTGACCTATGAGTTGAAAATGTCTGGAGATATATCATTTAAAGAATCTTTTGGTGATATTTATGAAATTGTCAATTCAAAATTGTTTTCGGAATTCACGAACAAATGGTTTGACCCAGATGGCTCTGTTTTTTCAGAACCTTCTTTTTTTGACGGTTTTTTTGGACAATTCTCATCATATGGTGAGCTAGGTTACCCTGATAATTATGAAGAAGAGAATAGTAAGGTATTGTTATGGGATAAAGAAAAAATTAAAATAAACCTGCTAGAGGGAATAGACTGTTTTGATGAGCTAAGTGATACTATATTTATTAATCAACTTTTAGAAGTCGAATTTAAATCTCATCTAAAATTGATAATTGAGTTATTTAATCCTGATGCACAAGTGTAGAGTAGAATATGATAAGGTGCCTGGCTATAATAGATAATGTCTTTTTCTTCAATTAATACAATATTTTACTTTATTACAATCAGTTTTTTAAAGAGCATTAGTTGTTAAAAAATATCTAAACTAATTGGATATATCAGGAAGTATACAGCAAACAAAATTATGATGAAAAAGAGATTACATTTTGTAAGAGATTCTACAACCTATTATTCGATTGGACGGCCTGCTGAATACTATTATGACCTAGACATAATTCCTTTAAAGGGTTCTCCTTGTAATGATATTCTTGAGAAAACACGATTTCTTTATGCGTTATGGGAGCTTTTTACAACTACTGACTCATCTAATCCTAAGGGCTTAATTTCTTCTTTGCTGTTAATCGACTTGAAAAAATATTTCGAAAAGCATGAAGACACTGATTTTGCCTATTATTCATTACTTGATTACGAAACATTAGAGAAAGAAGATACTAGTGGCTGCATTTTTGAATTAGATAACGCTACAAATAATTTGGTATTGTTTGTGAGAGATTTTCAAATTATCATACCAAGGCCATATGAAAATTTAATCGGTGAGGATGGTGATGAAGTTGATGAAAGTAATTATTCAGAATTTAAATTGTTAACATTTACGCAAGACGATGATTTTCCAATACTCTTCATGTCTGACCAACAAAAAGAAGATAATGAAGTTGAAATCAATAAAT
>CANJPX010000160.1 GCA_947476185.1 Bacteroidota bacterium | reverse complement strand
GTCAACAGACTTCACCGACCAAGGCGATTGCAGTCCAAGAAGGTGTTCGTACAGAGCAGTGTCTTTCATGATATTGTCGGTGAGTTGGAAAAAACCAATTCTCCGACATTGAGCAAAATATCACAGTGAAATTATTGATGGACCAAAAAAGCTATTTACAAAAAGTGTTTTTGTGTGATGCAGTTCCACAACAAACCCATTCATTTCATTTTTGACATTATCAAATATCTACTGAAATAGCGGACGTCCAGACAACCTAATAAATATCCTATTAAGCGTGGAGGGTTTCTAAAATTGATGTCCAGTGTAAATCTTACACATCTGATGGGGGCAATATTACAAATGAATCAACAAAAATTCTTTGTTTAACTTTTAACAAACTCACCAGAATGTCTGCCAAATTATCTGGCTCAATAAAATCATCTGTTGCTATTTTAGCATTACCATCCCATAGTTCTGTACGTATCCCACCAGGATTTACCGACATTACATCAAAATGCATATCTTTCGCTTGCTTGGCCAAGGATGATGAAAACCCTTTCAATGCGTGTTTGCTAGCAGAGTATTCATGTTGGCCTGACTGCCCAATCAAACCAGAAATAGAGTTTATAAATAACACTCTCTTTAATTTTGGCCCAATCATGCGATTTACGAGAGACATAACGGAAAATAAATTGGTTTGAAATAGCTGCTGTGTTTCAAGGGAGGTCAACCTAGATTCACCTAGATAAAACTGTGCCGCATTTATTACGAGTGTATATTCTTCTGAAGATAAAACTGGCATCAATGAACTCTCAATAACAGGAGATATTTGTTCAAATGGGGACGAAAAATCTATACAAAACCACTCAAAATTTTTCTTCTCAAGTAGTATACTAGCTTTACCGATTGTTCTAGACAATCCAATTACACTACCTAAGTCCACCAATCTCTTTGCTATTTCAAAGCCAAGTCCACTAGAAGTGCCAGTTACAATATATTTCATTGGTCTCTTAACAGCCCCTGAAGGATATAATTTGCATTTTTAACTTGCTCGTATGTAACATCTTGGAGAAAACTAAATTCGCCTAGCTTCACTGGAACTGGAATGTTTTGATTTCCACCTCGGTGTTTTTTCATTTCCAATAATGAAGCCCACAAAAGCTCATCATCTCGGTAAATCTCATTTGCAAAATCCATATCAAAATCCAAGTAGAGTCGAAGAATTCGATCAAAATCATTCGAAGAAAGTAGTCCCCTTAAGTTTGACAGGCAGCTTGTTAATAAGCAGTCATATGCAACAGCATATCCATGAGACAAAGCTCTATAATCAGGCTTACGAATCGACTCCATTTCTACCAGCGGAGAAAAAGTATGTCCAAAATCTACGGATCGCATAAGCTGCTCTTCAGCTGGATTATCGTGTAACTCTTCAAGCATTAGATGAATCGCGTGATCAAGAATTTGCATACCATCATTGGAAGAATAAAAAGTTGGATTCATTAACTGCGCTTGATGCTTCTCTAAACCTTCAAAAAGTGGTCGCGACTTAATAACAGCAATTTTAACAATCTCACCTAGCCCCTGCTTTATTAATCCTGGCCCTAGTGTCCTCAATAGATATGGGTCAAGTAACACCTTATAGCCCATATGATATGTTCCAAGCCGATTTCTTTGTCCTAGAAAGTTAACTCCAGTCTTGATACCTATAGCTGCATCCGCAAACGCCAACAAAGTTGTAGGCACCTTTATAACGGAAATGCCTCTTCGGAAGATGCTACAAGCCATGCTCACAACGTCGAGAAGAACCCCACCTCCAATGGCATAGATCTTATCGCTACGACGACCAATCCCCTCATTCTCCATTACTTCAAGTATTGCAAGTAACGATTCAATCTCCTTGTTTGCCTCCCTCAAACTAGTCGGTACTAATAAAAATCTATTTTCTGTACCCTCAATTTCTAAAAGCTGAGGATTGTTAGCAAGTACAATAGGGTCTATAAAAACGAGGCTACGACCATCCCCTGACATTGATAAAAGAGAATCTAGCAATGACTGCCAAAGAATCTCAACATCCTGAGATACAGTCAAGGTCATTCTTCTATCAGAACAGGAATTGTTACTCTTATATACATTAAGCATTTTTTAATATCTCAACAACAAATTCAAACCATGAACTAAAAACGCATACGCTTGCCTCACATCGTGTTCAAGCTTGAAAGGGAACATACGGGTGAACTGAGAGCTATGAAAAACTCTTGTCAGCTCTTCATCGTACCAACTCTTCTCTACAGCCAACGATTTAATCTCTTTTGCAAATTCAAAGTATATGTTCGGAATTATATTCTCAGGGTATACCATTACGTTAGAAATTCCCGTCAAATTGAACTCTTTAACAATTGACTCGTATCCACTTTCTGAGGACTGTAAAAGTTGTGAGAAATCACCATTTATATTCTCGCAATATGTCTCAGCATAAGGATCAATCAGAACCAATCGCTTCTGCTTAGAATCCCACAAAATATTTTCTAGCGTCAGATTTCCATGTGTAAGTGTTTGATTCATCGAGCATGAAGTAAATTTCAGCTTAAGCACACTCAGTTTTGCAAGTGCCTTATCGATTTCTTCAAAAAGATTCTTGGTCTCAGTTTCTGAAAAAAAATTACCGTTGGCTAGCAAAATTTCTCTAGCTCGGAGCAGTGGTCCCTCCACTTCCTCAGCAATGTAAACACTCATTGCTCCATGAACCGACTTATATGCGAACATAGTCAATTGATCAAGAACCTGCAAAACTTCACTAGCTATAAGCTTTGGTGACTCGCCCATCTCAAGAGCGGTCGCACAATTCTGCCCACCATAAATATAAGGCATCTCATAAAAATAGAAATCTTTATCTAGGCCCAAAGAAGTGATTGGCACTATCAAATCACCCAAAACATTCTCTAACAATTGAATCTTTCTGACCTGGGACTGCCAGCGAACCAATCCATACTCTCTATTATCTACCGCAGAAATACTTTTTCTAACAAATAGCTCCCCCCCACGATCTACGATTTGAGTTCTAGATAATGATCCGCCTTTCAATTCTGATACGATTTTCATAAGCTAAATCTATGAATATTGATCATATACTCTTCTGGCGTACCTAAAACTAGAGTATTTTTTTTATCAATGCACTCGCTATACATCACCTTATCACCTGCTTTAATAATGTAATTATATAAATCCGTAAAGTTTGCATCAGACTTGCTCTGCATAAGTTCTTTAGCTCTCTTCATCATAAATGTAAAAGACCCAAAACCGTAGAGTCCACTACATGCTAATTGACTCACGGACTTTCCATCAGATATAGAAAGCACTTGCTGATCTTCGCCAGGATTAACAAATGAATATTGATGTGAAGCTGCAGAAAAAACATCTACCAAACCACTGTCTTGTGCTAATTTTTCAATAGATACAAAGAAATCATTACGGTTCTTAGTTATAGTATCGATATTCATAAACACTATTGGGTTGTCCCATTTAGCTTCTCCAATAAGTTGTGACACATAAAGCGCTGTTTCTAACTGACTTCTAGTATCGTCAATATAGAGGATATTTTCAGCAGGAATACCAAACTTAGCAACAACACTTTTAAGTATCGGGTAAAACAGTTGATCGTCTTTATTAGCAATTAATAAAACTGATAATGGTGAGCTCGACGCCAATAAACTATTAATTACTTCCATTAAAACAGTTCCACTTCCAAGCGGCAGCAAATACTTCGGCACCTTGCTACCAAAAAGCTTAAAGCGACTATACTTCCCAGCCATTGTTAAAACGAGATTCATATTTAATTCCTTAATATAGATTTGGCGCTTTAAAGATACCTTATGCCTATAAAGGTATCTTTAAAGCTAAACGTCGGTTACCTTCTTCAGCTCTAAGAAAGTCATCTCACCAAAATCGCTGAACCACCATACCACGATGGCCTGCCACATAAATTTTGGGTTAATTAGCAGCTGTCATCATTTACGCCCATAGGTGTCATCAAATCGTTCAATATCGTCCTCACCCAAATAGCCACCGGACTGTACCTCAATAATTTCTAATGGTATTGTGCCAGGATTACTCAAGCGATGCACTTCCCCCAAGGGAATATAGGTCGACTGGTTCTCTGTGAGGGTAATGGTCTTATCCCCACAAATCACTTCAGCAGTCCCTGTGACCACAGAAGTGGCCCCGTTTGTTTGAACAGCGACCTGAGTATTTTAAGTGGAATCTCTGCTGACTCTCACGCTGCCAGTTTAACCGTCGGCAGCATCACGGCATAAGCCTCATCAGGTGTTTTCTTGCCC
>CANJPX010000159.1 GCA_947476185.1 Bacteroidota bacterium | reverse complement strand
TATTGGAATAGAAGAATTAAGTGTAAATGGAATTAATTATTCCGTATTTCCGAATCCAAGTAATGGTATTGTTAATCTGATCTTACAATCTGATCTTACAAGTGATGTAACAATTGAAATTACAGATCTTATCGGCAGAGTGGTGTATGATAAAAATTACGATTCTTTCGCCGGCAGGAAAGAATGCATGATCGATCTTTCAACATTTGAAAAAGGAATGTATATGTTATCCTTGAAAAATGCAAAAGGTATTGCAAGCAGGAAGTTGGTGATTTATTAGATATTTATTTTATTTTGAAATCGATTCCACAATTGAAACAGTGGTAGGTCTTTTTAAGAAACGGGAAAGGAAAACCCAATAATAAAATTGAAATTGCAATACCTTCTTTTGATATGAATGGTTTTGAAATTTCATTTGAACTACCACAAGAAGGGCAGTTGATCTTTATTTCGCCATTGCCGGTATCTAAAATGGTTTCTGTGTTTTTTAGATTCTGAACATTTTCTTTTTCGGAACCTTCGTTTAAAATTTCATTCGCTTTTGGCAGATCACTTTCTTTTACCTGCAATTTAACACCACCAATTGCATTGGAATAAAATGGATTGACTTGAGCAGTCAGTTCATCTTTTAAAAAACTTTCTATGCCTTCTGATTCAAGTCGTCCTTGAATAATTGCCGCTTCTTGAGGGTAAGTAAAAGTTTTTAATGTTGCAAAATTATCCTTAATTAATCAATTACCAATTTACCATTACTCAAAATATTTTCTCCTTGAATTAGTTGATAAAAATAAATTCCATTTGAAAGTTTATCTCTGTCGAATAATATCTCATTTGCTTGAATGTCATTTATTGTTTTCACTGATCTACCCATAATATCAGTGATCTTCAGTTCTGCATGGTTTAATTTTAAATTACTATTAATATTAATTATTGCAGTTGTTTTGATCGGGTTTGGAAAAATTGTGACGTTGACAAAATTATTTTGTTCCGTTATTCCTGAAGGTAAAATTACAGCGAAGTTCACCGAATCATAGTCATCCGGAATAAATCCGGGAGAACATGGTGGTCCGCCCAAACCACTTGATAACGTGTATTTAAATACATGAGGTCCGACAGGAAGATACCCTAGATCAAAAGTGTCTATTGAATTACACATCACCGATAGCATACCCAAACAATGAAGTGAATAGCCTGTAGACACACTCCCTGCAGTTGAGCTCCCTTTATTTGATAGTGGGCAACCTCCGGAACTAAATTGGAGACCTACATAGATCTTTATAAAATCTGAAGTTGCTGGTGCAGGTGGATCAACCGTAAAACTTTGAATTTGGCCTTGAGCAAATATATTTGCCGTAAAAAAGATTAAAAATATGATAAGGAAAGTTTTTTTCATACCTGATGTATTTTATTAAAGCAAATTTATAAAGAAATAATTTACACGTTATTTTTCATCCATTTTTCTACCTTTTTAACAAAGTCGGCAACCTGCTGCGGAGCCCATAATGGCAACTGCTTTCCGTCACTGATGTTGCAATACAATGTCATTTGAAAGAGCGCGCGTAATGTGCTAAAGTAGGGTAAAAGAGAGATTTCAGTTTCGGTGAGGATACGTTGTGTTTTATATCCTTTTAAAAAAGCATCAATTATTTCCTTTGGTTTGTTTTTGTGGTCATACCAAATAAAAACCCCAATGTCATATATCAAATATCCTGTGCCGAAAAAATCAAAATCAAAAAATGTGAATTGATCGTTCTTGGCAATATGAAAGTTCTCTGCTTGTAAGTCACCATGACAAATTCCTCTTCCCAATTTCGTAATGTCAATAGTCGAAAATATTGTTTTGAAATCGTCTTTTAATTTCAACAGATAATGGTATTCTTCAGGATAGTTAACTAGTATTGGTTGCAATGAATTCAGGGTTATGGCAAATTGATGAGTAAGATCGTAATTATGAGCAGTCTCTCCGAAATTTTTGTTATGCGTAAGAGAATGTATCTTTCCTGTTTCAGCCCCAAGAATAAATGCTTGTTCTGCACTAAGTTTTTTTACTTTTTCACCTTCTGCAAAAGAAAACAAAACCACATATCGGATTCCTTCTGGAGCCTTAATAGAATGCACGTAATGTCCCTGAGAATCAATAATTGGAAAAGAAACAGAGACATTATTTTCTTTTAAATAATTTAATAATAATATTTCTGTTTTAATGCTTTCAATACTTCTCCAATTGTGTTTAAATATCCGTAGGATATATTTTTTTTCTGCAGATACAATAATATAAGTATCATTAAATCCTCTTTTCAAAAAAACAATTGACGCATTATTTGAAATCGAATAATTACTTATAACTAATTGCAATAGTGCTTTTGTGGATAAAGAAGAATAGTCAACAGGGAAAGTCATATGCAAATGTATAGTTTTGTCATGCAGATGCAAAGACTTTCTTGCCAAAGCATCGTTTGAATGAAAATACAATCAATTTCAATTTCCTTAATTAATCTCCATTCTCACAACCGCCCATAAAACTTTGTGTTTCTTCATGCCAAGGATAGTTATTGTTTGATCTTACATTTTCCCAATAAAATTTCCCTCGTTTAATATCATAATTTCCAATTTGATTCATTGTTTCAGCATCAAACAAACGACCATTTACAATTACGTATTTTATGGATTCTGTATTACGGATATTTTCTAACGGATTTTTATCCATCACAATGAGATCTGCAAGTTTACCTTTTTCCAAAGATCCGATTTGATCACCCATTCCAATATAATCAGCTCCATTTTGTGTAGCACAACGTATCGCTTGTAAGGGAGTGATACCGCCCATTTGCAACATCCATAATTCCCAGTGAGCTCCAATTCCTTGAATTTGTCCGTGAGAACCCAAGTTTACCTTTACTCCTGCATCGGTCAGTTTTTTGCATGACTTTGCAACTTGAATGAAACCATTTTCGTATTCTTCATCCGGAATCATCGTACGATGACGGGAGCGCGAATCAATAATCCCGCGTGGAAAGAAATTTAACAAACGTTTATTTTCCCAAACATTCGTTTTCTGATACCAATAATCTTCTCCATTGATTGCTCCGTATGTTACGATTAGCGTCGGAGTGTAGCCTGTTTTGCTTGCACTCCATAATTTTATAACATCATTACTCAGATCCGCAACAGGGATATTGTGTTCAATACCTGTATGTCCATCTAATATTTCGCTCATGTTGTGAAAAAATGTTGAGCCACCTTCCGGCACAACCATCATGTTTAAATCGCGTGCCGCAGCAATTACTTGTTGACGTTGCTCTCTGCGAGGTTGATTGTAACTTTTTACAGAAAAGGCGCCAAATGCTTTTGTTCGGGCAATGGCCGAACGGGCATCATCATAACTATTTATAACCGCTTTGAAATCACCTTCTGCACCATATAAAATTGTTCCTGTTGAATAAATTCTTGGACCGACCATGTAACCTGCTTTAACCATTTCCGACTGCGAAAAACACATTTCAGATGTAGATGAGGGATCATGTGTTGTTGTTACTCCGAAGGCTAAATTAGCATAATAGCTCCATTGTTTTTGCGGACTAGGTCCTACACGCCAAGTACTTAAATGGGAGTGAACATCGACCATTCCGGGCATTATCGTTTTCCCTGTGCAATCGATTGTTTTTACATCAGCAGGAACCTTAATTTCATCAGATTTACCGATTGATTCAATTTTATTTTCATTGATAATGATCGTTCCATTTTCAATCACGTCATCGCCTTTCATTGTTATGATACGGGCATTTGTTAAGGCGATCCTTCCAGTAGGTTTATCGGATGGCAGCTCCAGATTTATTTTTATTCCAACAGAATCCATTGGTGGAACTTTAACCGGGGAACCTTCCATAAATGTAAATCGATCCTTTATGGTGTTCGTGAAATATTGATCACTATAGGTCCAGTGAATTTTTTTACTATCCTTGCTCCAATGCAAATTAAGTCCTGCATCTTTTGCAATTTGTGTTTCAGGCAACGTACTCATATTTGCACCTAGCTCAATTGGTTTTCCTGTTTTTGGAAACGCAGCTACATAGGCTTTAAATAATTCTATGAATGCCACCCAATTGGCATCAGGGCTTATAACCACTGATGTTGCATATTTAGAAGTGAAGTGCGTTTTAAGGTCTTTAGCATCAAGAGAAATACTTTTGTATGTTTTATTTTCTCCATCATCCGATTCAAAAAATATTCTATCGTTCCCTAAAAATTGTGGGGCAGCTCCATCTTTTGAAACGAGTTTAGGAACGGGACCTGTTTTATTTTCAATAACATAAATTCCTGGATTCACACAAAAAGTAAATCCCATATGATCGTTACCTTCTTCTTTTAGAAAAACAATATTTTTTCCATCTGGAGAAAAATGTGGCGATCGGTAAATTCCTTTTTCAGTAG
>CANJPX010000158.1 GCA_947476185.1 Bacteroidota bacterium | reverse complement strand
GAGGCCCCATCAGGCGGTCCACGATCTCCCAGTCCTCCTGGCCGAGGTCCTGCGCCTCGTCGATCATCACGACGTCCCAGGTCAAGGGATGCGACTCCAGGTGGAGCGCGACCTCGCGGAGCATGGCCAACCACTCGGGCGCCTTCCAGTGGGCCTCCACCTCCTCTTGGCTCACGGTCACCAAGCCAGCCTTGAGCGCGTGCACGAGCGCCCAGTCGCGGATGGGGAAGGCCGCGAGGAGGCCGGCGCGTGCCATCTCGGCCGCGATCGCGCGGGTGTAGGTGAACACCAGCGTGCGCTGCTTCGCGGCCTGAAACTGGTTCGCCAACGCCATGAGCGCCAGGCTCTTTCCGCTGCCCGGCGGCCCCTCGACCAGGATGCGCCGGCTCTCGTCCAGGCAGGACAGCAGCACCGACTGCTCGGAGGTCAGCTGCCGCCACGCGACCTCGGCGCGATCCGGGAGTCGGCTGAGCGGACGGACCGGCCACCAGTCCGGCCCCCACATGCCGTGGAGGGCGGCAACGTAGGTTTCGTCGTTGGCGTAGGCGCTCCCGCTGAACGCCTTGAGCAGCTGCGCCGCGCCGCCGAACTCGAACCACTGCATGTCCTCCCGGTAGAGCACGGGGACGCCGCCCAGGTCGCGGTTGGTCGGCGCGCTCGTGGCCGGGAAGCAAAGCGCGATGGCGATCTCGGGCAAACGCCGCGCCCGATTCCGCAGATCCTTCACGAACGCGCGCCGCGCGCGCTCCAGCTGCTCACCGGGCTGCTCGAACATGAGGTGCCCGTTCTGGAACCAGCGGCCGTCCCGGCGGGTCATCGCGCCGCCCTTGCACTCGAGCAGGACGATGCCCTTACCGGGCACCGCGACCACGAAGTCGATCTCCGCCTGGTGCACACCGCGCCCCGCGACGACGTGATGCCAGACGTACCAGCCCGGCGGGCGCTTCGCGCCGAGCGCCTGCCACACCTCCCCTTCCGCCCCGTCGGGTCGGTGGGTAGCCGGGTAGATGCCAGGCACCGGTGTGTCCAGCGGGACGCGCGGGTTCCTGGACTGGTTGAACCAACGGACGCGAGACGGGTCGTGCGCGGACTCGGGCGGCGCGCAGCGCGGGCAGTGGCCGGTGGTGAGGTTCGTCGTCTCGTCAGGGGCGAGGGGCTGGCCGCACGTTTGGCAGAGGAGCGGGTCGGTCATGGGGGGCTCCCGTGGGGCGCGCGCCGCGGCGGCCCCGAGATGGCGTCCGCGAGCTCACGACCGAAGCGATGCACCTCGGGGAGGTCTGTGAGCCCGAGCCGACGCAGCCCCCGCTCTCCCATCCAGAGCCGCACGCCATCAGGCACGCGCCGGTACGCGGTGGCGGCCACACCGAACGTCCGGACGCGGTCACGAGACCACTTCGACTCCGCGGCGATCTCGTCCAAGCGTCCCGAAAGCTCCAAGCTACGGTCGCGCCAACGTCGGCCAAAGTTGACGTCCGCGAGGTGGTGGAGCTTGTGCCGATTGCACCGGTCGTGGGCGAGCACGAGGTTGTCCAGTCCGTCATCCGGGGAGCGTGCCCACGGGACGAAGTGATCGACCTCGCTCGCGCCGCCAAGGGCGCTGCCACAGTAGAAGCACGTGCCCGACTGGAGCAGCCGAAGCGGCTTGTGCAGCGCGCCTAACCTGACCCGATCCGCGCCAAACAGGAACGCCTCCAAGCGCGCCTCTGGCAACCCGTTGATCGCGCGGACCATCACCAGCCATTGCTGCTGGACCAGGGGACGAATCACCGCCGCCAACGCGACCAGCGCGTCCGCGGCGCCATCTACGAAGAGGATCCGGTTGTCGAACGCCGCGCCGTCCCCACGCGCGTACTTTCGAAACCGAGACGACGACACCCCCTCGTCCCAGCCGATCTCGTAGATAAAGCGCTCCTCTCCGCCACCTACCCGCTGAAGGCGCGGAAGCGGCATCTCGACAAGCTTCCACTCGACCTCCCGCAACAGGTCCGCGTACTCGCCGTCAGACGAGTCTACGCGCGGGGGCGAGAACTGATCGGGGTGGTTCTGTCGGTACTCCCAAATGAGCGCGGCGATCTTCCCGAGGCTGCCGCGGTTCTGCCGGAGCAGCTCGCCGTCGGTCTGACTCCGCGCGGCCGGCCAGTCGGTGAAGGGCCGAACCTGGGGCCAGTACAGTTCCACCACCCGACGCGCGACCTGTGAGGTGGAGACGGATGTTGGAGGGTGTCCGGCCTCGACGCACAGGTCGATCAGCGCCAGCAGCACGGCGTACTTGTAGGTCGCCGAGAAGCCGCCCTGCGCGAGCACTTGGAGCAACTTCTCGAGGAAAGGTAGGGTCACTCACGCGACCAATAGTCAGCCCGTTCCGGTAGCACCCATCGCACGCCGCCGCGGGGGTCGTGGCAGTCACCACGGTAGCGCGGGATCACGTGCACGTGGAGGTGCGGGACCGTCTGCCCCGCCTGCGCGCCAGCGTTGAAGCCGACGTTGTACCCATCCGGCCGGTGGCGCTCGTCCAAGAGCGCCTTGACCTCGTTCACCAGAGCCATGACCGCGGCCTGCTCTTCCGGGGTCGCCTCGAACCAAGTGGGGACCACGCGTCGCGTGACGACGAGGGCGTGGCCGGGGCTGACCGGGAAGCCGTCGCGAATAGCGAACGCGAGGGCGTTGCTCGCGAGGTGGTCGGTGGCGGGGAGCGCGAGGAAGGGGCTGGGCATGGCGTGATCGGCGTTAGGGGGAGCGTGATCCGGAATGGTAATACTCGGTTGGCTCGGCCTAATCCCATGTTCGTAGCGCTTGAAAGCGACACGCGCGGAGATCGCGTCCGGACGTTTCTTGACGGCGATGATGCGCTCGCGAAGGTCACGGCTGCTGGGATTGGTCTTGCGGATCGCCTCCAGGCGTCGCGAGAAGATTAGAATCGGGGTCCGAACTCGAGCCGAATCACGTTGTCGGTGCACCGCTATCACAGTCGTCCCTTGATTGTGACGCGCGACATCAATGGTGCAGCACCACCTCCGCGAGAGGCGAGCGCGAATACACACGCTGGTCGACAAGGCGATCAATTCAGCGTCGCGAGACATCCGAACGAGCCAGGCGGCCAGTGCGGAGAAGCACCGCGGCACAAGACCATTACCGCACGATTTAGACCTTCACATCTTGAATATCGACCAGCTTCGATCTGGCGAGCAGCATTGGACCCGCGGGCCCTCCACGAAGGGCCGTGATGGACAGCGAGTGTGAAGCGCTCCATCGCCCGATCGCGGGGTCCGATCCCGGGCGCCCTCCACGTCTCCGTTCGTGGAGGCTGCCTCAATGAACTCTCTCCTCGCCACCCGCGCTCCCACCTACCTGCGCGTCGTGCTCACCAACGCGTGCCCCCTCCAGTGCGCGTACTGCCACCAGGAAGGCGACCGCGCGGGGACCCCACCGACGCTCACCGCGGCGGACCGCATCCGGATGATCGACGCCAGCGTCCGTGCGGGCGTGGACAAGGTCAAGTTCCTTGGCGGGGAGCCGCTGGTGTCGCGCGACCTCCCCACCATCGTGGCGGCGCTGCGCGCGCTGCACCCCACGCTCGACATCTCGATGATCACCTCGGGCGTCGCGGCGCCTGAGCGACTTGACGCCGCGTTCGACGCGGGGCTGTCGCGCGCCAACCTGAGCATCCATGGGTGGTCGCTGGAGGCGTTCGCGCGGCGAAAGGGCTCGCGGCGCGCGCACGCGCTGCGGCAGGCGAACCTCGAAGCCCTCCTACGTCGCGGGCGCCCCCTGAAGTTGAACTTCGTGTGGAGCAACGAGGACGACAGCGAGGACCTGGCCGCGCTCCTCGACTGGGCGGCCGGACGCGCGCTGGTGGTCAACGTCCTCGACGATCTGAATGAGGACCTGGACGCGGCGCGCATCCTCGCCGTCGTCACGACGCTCCGCGGTGCGCCCGAGAGCACGTACATCGAGCCCGATCCCAGCAGCCTCGACACGCTTCACCTGCGCTGGGCAGACGGCCTCGTGGTGGAGCTCAAGCATCAGCAGCTCGGCGCGCTCGCGCCGTGGTCGGCATGCGCCACCTGCCCGATGCGCGCGCGCTGCCGCGAAGGGATCCACGCGGTCCGGCTCTCCAACGACGGGATCCTTCGGGCGTGCATGGATCGCGCCGACATCGGCCTCCCGCTCGCGCCGCTCCTCGCGGGAGACGACGCCTCCCTCGCCAAGGCGTGGGCGAGCTGGGTCGAGCTGCAGCGGGTCCACGTGCGGGCGCGTCCGATCCTCACGCCGCGTGCCGTCTCCACGAACATGGATGGGCTCTACGCATGACACAGGTCGAAGATGTCTCCCTCGGGACGCTCTATCGGGCGGGGCACCGCGCTCCCCCCCGAGCGGTCACCATCGTCCTCCTTGGCCACCACGGCGTGGGGAAGACGACGACCGGGCTGCGGCTC
>CANJPX010000157.1 GCA_947476185.1 Bacteroidota bacterium | reverse complement strand
TTACTGCTAAGATTTATTTTTATTTTTTTGTTATTTGTATCATTTATTTAACTGCCTGCAGTAAAGAATTTTTGAATCAAACTAAGACTACGGACCTAACTGAGGAAAATACATTTTCTGACAGTGCACGATCAATTGATTTTCTAACACAGATTTATTCAAATATTGATTTTAGTTTTAATCCTGCGCGTTTTAATGGTTTGGCTGGTTTAGAAGCGGCTTGTGATGAAGCAGAAGGGCCTATGGCTAACACTTTGACTACCTATAATCAGTTTGCCACTGGTTCCGTAAGTGCCTATTCTATTAGTAATGATGCATGGAGTATCTCTTATTCTAATATCAGAGCTGTAAATCAGTTTATCAAACATTTAAGTACTATTCCTTATAATTCGGATCTTAAGACGCGAACTAAAGCGGAGGCGATTTTTTTACGTGCTTGGTATTATTCAATCTTACTAAAGCATTATGGAGGCATTCCACTTATTGGTGATACCGTCTATAGCGTTTCAAGTGGGTTTAATTCAAAAAGGAATACCTATGAGGAATGTGTTAATTATATTTTAAAAGAATGTGATGTAGCTATCAGTAATTTACCATTGAGTTATACTGGAGGCGACTTTGGAAGGGTTACCAAAGCAGCTGCTATGTCGCTTAAAGCCCGGGTATTGTTATTTGCCGCGAGTCCACTTTTTAATGGTGGGGCTATAGCGCAGGCAGAACCCCTAAAGTCAATTACAAGTTATCCAACACCTAATATTGACCGTTGGAAGAAAGCCGCGGATGCAGCTAAAGAGGTGATTGACCTTTCTAATTATCATTTGTATGAGGATAATTTAACAAAACCAGGTTTTGGTTTTTATCAAGTTTTTCAATTAAGAAAAAATTCCGAATTTATTTTTCAGCGAATGAAAGATGTATCTAATTCTTATCATGATCTAGAACTATTGTGGAGACCTCCTTCTCGTGGAGGAGCAAGTAATTCTGGTGCTTCACCTTACAACAATCTGGTAGATGCTTTTCAAATGAGTAATGGTAAGAATATCTCCGATGTAACCTCTGGGTATAATAAGGACAATCCTTATTATAATCGTGACCCTAGGATGAATTATACTATTGTTAGTAATGGGGCTACTATGTTTTTTGTAAATGCTAGTCCAAAGCCAGTTTATACTTTTGTAGGAGAACCAACGGGCGATGGCCTAGGTCAAGGAACACCTACAGGGTATTATGTAAATAAAATGTGCAATGATGACGTAGTTCCCAACTGGTTTAACACGACTCAAAGGTGTTATCCATTAATTCGTTATGCAGAAATAGTATTAATTTATGCAGAGGCACTAAATGAATTTTCTGGACCTTCGCCAGAAGTTTATCAAGCGGTTGAGTCTATCCGTAAACGAGCAGGTCTCAATCCTTATTCTTTGATAGCTGGATTATCTAAATCAGAAATGCGGTCTGTAATTCAGCATGAAAGGCAAGTAGAATTTGCCTTTGAAGAACAGCGTTTCTGGGATGTTAGGCGTTGGAAAATTGCCAGCCAAACGGATAATCAATCAATGACTGGTATTAATATTGCTTCATTAGGAGCCAATCAATTTTCGTATTCTATTTTCAATGTTAGGTCTCATATTTTTAGGGAGTCAATGTATTTGTGGCCAATTCCCCAAACAGAAACTGCCAAGTCGGTAGATTTATTGCAAAACCCAGGGTATTAAAACAATTGTAATTTATGAAATTTATAAAACCCGTTTTTTTTATTATAATAATTTTAATTGTAAGCTTATACGGTTGTAAAATTGAAAAAGAAGCCTCGTCCGAACCTATTAAAGGATTTAAGGGTAATTGGAGAATTACCAGTGTTACTAGAAATGCGGAGGATATTACTGCTACTGTCGATTCAGCTGGTCTTCGATTAACCTTACATGATGACAATAGCTTTACGATAGTAAATAATAATATTCCATTTGTTGCTAATGAAAATGGGACTTGGTTATTAGATGATCCAGCTTATCCATTTCATATTTCCTTTAAGGCAAAAGACAGTGTTTCCATGAATATTGCAGATTTAAGTGCACCAGTGGTCATGGGAAAGAGAAAGATGGTAATTACATTTAGTCCCGGATGTAACTCAAATAAATATATATATACTTTAGAAAGCATTCAATGAAAAAGATCCTTTATCATATAAATAAAATAAAGAAATCGAATAAATGGCTATTGTACCCATTTCTTTTGCTTATTGTATTTTTTGTTGCCGACTGTGGTGTATATTTTGATGTCAATGTACCTGTTGACGAGCCAACATCTGTGAAGGCTGGTGACACAATGACCATAGTTTTGCATACAAGATACCAGGTAAACGGTGCTAAGAACGATTTACATCTTGTTGCGGGATTTCTTGCCCCCAAAGGCTGGAAAGCTGCCCAAAATTCGACCGTTTACTTTACCAGCAATATTACTACTGGTGTTCAACCTATGACAATAGTGCCAATAAGTGAACTTCCGCAAGGGGCAAATGGGATGAATTGGGTAGGGGCAGTGAAATCAAAATATGGTTATGGAAGCAATGTAATTGATGATTTGGAGTGGGTTGTTTTTTGGAGCACCAATACTTACAGTGTTGATCATCCCCAAGCCCCATTAGCGGATATTACCATCAAGGTAAAAACAGGAATGGAAAATCTTCAGTATAAAAGGGGGTATTTTATTTCAGAAAGTATTGACGCTTTTACTACTATGTCTGGAAGTGATTTTAACCAGGCTTTTTTCACGGGTTGCTTTGCTATTGAAAATGGAAATGGTGAATTAATTGATTTTTGCTTTCCAAAAATAGGTGTGGTGGATCCACCGAAAGCTAAAGCGGATGATATTATCACCTTTCGATATGACGGGGATTTAGATAATTCCCAATTAAAAAACGAACAAGATGTTTTTTTGTGTGCCAAAGCTTATACTACAGATGGGCGTATTATTGAAGTATGTAGTCGTGAAACTAAATCGAAAATGAAATTGTGGGCAACCCACAAGTGGCGCATTGATTTATGGCCTAGGAAATATTTTAATCTTTCAACCGGACAACAAATCAGTAAAATTGAATATTATTTTACAGATAAGTCCGGTGTAATGAAAACTGGATTTGCAAATACAATGACACCCTTTAAATATGTTTTTAATTGTAACTAGTTGAAACTTTTGATTCTCTTAAATGAGATAATTACATCACAATAAGTCTATGCGTTAGATATCAATTTATTTATTGCATAAAAATCAGCTTATGAGAAAATTTTTTATTTTAATATTTGTTTTTACTGGAATGCACATGCATTCCTTTGCACAAAAACAATTGATTTTATTGAAAGGATCAGTTATAGATAGCTATGGGCTTCCAGTAAAGGGGGTTGAAATAAGGCTTAAAAATTCAACAAAAATTGTATTGTCTAGCGATTCAGGAACTTTTGAAATTAAGAGCCAATTGGGGGATTTGTTAATTTTTTCTTCCGCTACTTTTAATAAGTTAGAAAAAAGGGTATTAAATGCTGATCCTTTGGTTATTAAACTTGTAGAGCGTTATTTACAAAATTTCAAAGAGGTGGATGTTTTGTATGAAAAAAAATCTACTACTAATGTTATTGGTTCGGTTTCTACAATCTACTCCAATCAATTGGTAACTACACCCGCACCTTTATATGCCTATTCACTAGCTGGAAGAATAGCTGGGTTGTATTCTCAGCAAACTTCAGGGTGGACCAATACATCTATTAATCCAGTAACATATAATGCAGATGTATTTGGCCAATTCCCTACTCCAGGAACGGTGGGATTGAATGGGCCATCTGATAATTCTGAAATTTCGCTTCGCCTTCGTGGCCAAACTCCCATTACTATGGTAGATGGCGTTCTGCGAGATATTTATTCAATTCCCCCTGAAAATATTGAATCCGTTTCTGTGCTGAAAGATGCTTTGTCTACTATGTTATTGGGTCAGAAAAGTTCGGGAGGGGTAATATTGGTTACCACCAAAAAACCTACCCGAGGGGCTCCCCATCTGTCATTTACCGCACAGACTGGTTTACAAACCCCACTTAATTTACCAACACCACTTCCTGCTTATAAATATGCCTATTTAAAAAATGAAGCTTTGCTCAACGATGGTAATCCTATGGCATACAAGGAAGAAGATTTTAAAGCCTACCGTACCGGGAATGATCCATTTCTTCATCCGGATGTAAATTGGTTTAAAACTGTTTTAAAGGATAATGCAGTAATGAAACAATATGACCTTAATATTGCTGGAGGCGGAACTGCAGCTAGATATGCAGTTGGAGTAGGATATTTTCAGCAAGATGGTCTGCTGGCCTCAAGCAATTCAGACTATAATGCCAGTTCACAAATTAAGCGCTATACCATCAACACAAATATTAATGTTGATATAACCCCTCAATTTAATGCTC
>CANJPX010000156.1 GCA_947476185.1 Bacteroidota bacterium | reverse complement strand
CGGCATATTCACCTTCACCCGCTGCCAATTTGGTATATATTTCTTCAAAGGCATCAGAGATATACTTCAATAACATTAAACCTAAAACAATGTGCTTATATTCAGCAGCATCAATGTTTTTTCGAAGCTTATCAGCCGCTTTCCAAAGTTGGGTTTCTAACTGTTCTTCCTTTACTTCATTTTTAGCTTTCGCCATTACTGTAATCCAGATAATTCAATATGTCCGGACTATAACACTAATAAGACTATGGATGAAATAATGTTACTTTTTTGTAAGTGATTACTGAGGTGACGTAGGGTAAAAAGAAGGTCCACTAATCGGCAAGTACTTGGTGGCAATTTCTATCAGCCCTCAAAATTTTAATATCGGGGTTGGAAAATTGCCCAGCTATTAGAATGAACGCTTATCGGATTTTTGGGTATCGAATCCAACTTTTGGTAGCTGCAAATTAACAGGCAAAATTCTGGGTCTAGGCACCATTCTAACCATCGCACTTCTGGTGTGGCGCACCGGCATAGCCCTGCGCCTATGGAATGCTTCTTTAATGTCATTAGCCGAATAGTTATCTATCAGCACATCCCATATAGCGTCTGTCACTAGCATCCATAATTCGTATAAGTCATCATCACTCAGTAATTCTTTGATTTTCATTAGTAGTCCTCTGCTGATATTTATCAGAAAGAAAACAATCATTAAATGATTTTCAACCAGCAATTATACATATCGATTTAACTTCTTTTCCCCTAAGAACCAGTAATGGTTATTAGTAGCGGCTTTCATTGCCTGTTCAATCTTTTTCTTCAAACTAACATTTAACTTCTTCTTTAAAATAATGGCATCGTGAATATTGGCCATTATGGTCAAGTTATTTTGATTGGCATAAGACCTGACAATATCCATCACATCTGTTTCAGCGTGTTGATATAGATAAGACATTAATGACTGCTTAGTAAGTTTTTTGTCATTTTTTATCTTAGTAGAACTTAGCAATTCAGGTTTTGTGCTTTTTACCCAAGCCATAATTACGCCATCTAATATCTTTTGCTCTGCTAAAAAGTCCTTTACCAGTTGACTGCGCAGAAATAATTGGCAATCAATACTATTAGTTAATATTCCAGCAATAGCCTGTCTATGACCCTTACCTTGCTTGTCGATATAGGTATTTCCCGACAATCTAGCCCCAAAATTCAAAGCTGTTATTGCTTCTTTGATTAGGCCGGTCTTTTTATCATCATCTTTATGACTATGCTTAAAGACATCCAATTTTATTCTGTTTATCAGAATGCTTTTATCAACTGAATATTGATGACAAACAGGGAATACCTTATCGATGGCGCTATTGGGCTTGTGGGTATCAATATAAGTCTTAGCAAATCCTAGCTTCCACGACACGACACTACTTCGAATATCATATTCCCAACAATTACCTAGCATTGCTTCTCTAAGTGTTTTATTTACATTCTGAACACTTATTCCTTCGTAATAGGTTCTACCAAATGGGCTAGGTTTCTTTTTCTTCTGGTAGTAAAGGCCACTTTTATATGATGCTGCCGCTACTATTCTTCTTGCTTGATGAAAACAAGTTTTTAACTTTCTTTTATGGGGTTCTATGCCTTCGGGGGCGATTGAATCTATGTATTTGTTTAATGAACTAATATCCACCTCAGTAATATCATAATCACTATCTATTTGTTGCTGTGTCAGGTCAGCAAAATTTGGGTGCATTTTTTCAAAGGCTTCTTTTGGATGTAGCCTATCATCAACATCCGTTATGTGAATTAACTGGGTAAGTTTAACTTCTGAATTTTGCTTGGCAATACCAGAACCAGCCACTTCTGATTTAACTAATTCATACCCATTCTTTTTTAACCAAGCGTGTATTCGAATTTTATCAGGACCAATCTGAGGACCTTTATTAGCCAGCTTATGCAAAGATATCGAATAAAGATTTAATAGTGAATAATGATTATGGTCTTTTAACACTGAATCGTTAAGCATATCTTCAAGGGCTATAACATATTTATTTAGAGCAGTTGCAGCCCTGTTAGCAGGCTTAGGGAAGGCAAGCTTCAATGCCACCAATACGCTTGAATCAACCGCTAACTTTATCATTGCATCATCCTATAAGATTAAAAAAGTCACACACATATAGTATAAAGATATATCCCTTTATATGAACAAATATGGTTGATTCCTATTCATTAGGAAAAGAAGTAGCAGAAGTTATTTTTAGTAAGAACCTGAACTTGTGAAGGTTCTTTAAGAAAATAACGATGCTAAGAATCCAGCGATAGCTGGTTCTTCTATTAATGAAATACTTCTTCTAGCACTAGCTAACTACTGACTGACAGCAGTATATTGTTCCATTACCCACTGGTGTCCGGCATTACCTAGATTTACATTTCCGTGGCCTTACCAATAACTTTTTTTTAGTTAATAGATAAATAGTAATGTAATACAGGAGTATTTATTAATGAAGCGACAAAGCAGATATCTGCGAACCATTAAGTCATATCGATTCACGCCTACCTTCGCCCATAATCTAACAGCTACTGCCAATGGTTTGAATATAAGCGAATCAGAATTTGTAAGAATGGCTTTAACAGAAGTTATTGGTCGGATTCAGTCAAGTTTAGCTAACTAGCAGTTCTATGACTTTAATAGCAAATAAAACACATTACAAAAAAAAACTTAAATTTCGCCGATATTCAAATGAATTGGTGCGGTATAAAAAAATCATACAAGAAGAAACAAATAAAATGGAATATTACCTAATAGAAATCATTCACTACTTTATCAGCACATTGTCTAATGCCGATGGGAAATTAAATGGCGTAGAACTCATAGAAAATAAGAGAATAGTTTTAAGATTATCCCAAATGCTAGTAAATAAGGAAATGGGTTAATTCATTTGAATACCTAGATCGCTTTTCATTCCAATAATAGCATCGGCTTATTTTGGCGTGGTTTTTTTGGGGGACCATTCCGAAACGTTGAAGGTATTCATTATAACTATGCCTATGCCCAGTAAGAAACACTACCAATATAGTAAGGTATTGATAGTGCGTCAAACCTTGTCTAGCAAGCTTAATTGGGTTTAAGGGCAGAACGAAGCGCTATCAATACTGTATTTTAAGTGCTTATATGCCACTTTTAGACGATTTTATCAACCAAGTTTTAACGCTAAATCCTTGGCTTTCAAGTGGGTATATCGTTTAAGCATAGATAAGGTTTTGTGACCTGTGATAGCTGAAACTTCCATTGTATTCAGACCCAGTTCAAAGAATCTGGATGTAGCTTCGTGCCTCAAATCGTGGAACCTTAAATCATCCAAATTTGCCCTATTACAAGCTCTCTTAAATGCCCTAGTGACACTATCTGGCTTGATAGTAAATACATTATCACCGCTCCTAGATAATGATTGTAGAATACTTATTGCTTTGGAAGATAAAGGAACCCCTCTAACCTCTCCATTTTTTGTATCAGGCAAAATCAAGTGTTTTTCCTCTAAATAAATATTCGACCAAAGAAGCGATAAGATTTCTGTTCGCCTCATTGCCGTTTCTATTGCCAGTAAAACAATTGACTTAATTTCCCACGTCAAACTCAATGCATCTAGTAATCGCTCCAATTCACCAGATTTTAATCGCCTGTCCCTTCCTCTTGCCGCCGATGGCTTGCGGATTAACTGTGCTGGGTTCGATGTTAGTGGAATACCCCAATCTTTAATTGCCACATTGTATATATGACATAGGCTATTGATATCCTTAATCACGGTAGCGTTAGCACGTCCATCACTTAATCGCTTATCTCTATATTCTGCTATATGTTTATTCCTAATAGATGATAGTGGCATATTGCCCATATGCTGCTTTAACAAAATCAATCGCCATCTTTCAGCTTTGTAGGATTTCTTCGTCGGTGTAATTTCAAGCATATAACGGTCAATCAAATTACCCAAAGTTGTAGTATCAAGTTCAGCTCTATCAACATAGATACCTTCATCAATTTTGGTTTCGACTTGCCTAGCCCATTTTTGTGCAATTGTTTTAGATGAAAATGATTTAGTTATGGTTTGCTCTCCTATACGCCTAACTCTTACTTGCCAAGAACCAGAAGGAAGCTTTCTAAACGTTGCCATAATGTGTTTTCCCAGTGTAATTGGGCACGAATTGGGCACGAAAGGTATTTTTAAGAAAAATAGAGCAAGATTTACGCTCTAAATAATCGATACAAAACTGACAAAAGCCATATATTAAGCACATTTCGTGCCAATAAAATTCTACATTCCAAGAAATATAAAATAAAATCTATATATGTTTCAGTAAGTTATGTATAAAATTAAGACTATAAAACAGATTGTGTTTTACTATGGCTAGATAATGGCTAATTGGTGCCCCGAAGACGATTTGAACGTCCGACCTGTCCCTTAGGAGGGGACTGCTCTATCCAGCTGAGCTATCGGGGCTAATACGCTAATTTTAGCATAATTATGGCTCTAACATGACTGTGTTTTGAT
>CANJPX010000155.1 GCA_947476185.1 Bacteroidota bacterium | reverse complement strand
TGCCATATCCACAACACACGACATGCTTACATAAAAATCGCACTCGCTGTCAAAACCGTACGACCCCATTTTTAAAGAACTTTACTAGTACAAAGATACACCAGGAAATGGAATATTCTGCAAAAATCACTTTCAACGGAGCATAAAAAATGAAATTACAAGCTGAATTGTCTGAAGCGTAGTTGATTTTAAAATTTTAATCCGATGCAATTTCTAAAAATCCTAATCGTTAGATAGCTGTTTTTGACGATAGTTTCAAAATTTGTCTGATAAAAAATATAATAAATAATTAACTTTGTCAAATAAAATTTTTCTGAATGAAAATAAAAATAATCTTTCTGCTGGCATTAATTTCAATCACCTATTCAACCTGCACAAGTGTAGCCTACAATCCTGACATTTGTTTCCAAGAAAATATTCTACCCATTTTTGTTACGAAGTGTAGTATGAATGATTGTCATAATTCAGCTGAACATAAAGCTGGATACGATCTTTCAACCTATGAAGGGATCATGAAGGGCGTTACTCCTTATCATCCTTATCAAAGTGAAGTTTACAATGTTATTAGAGGTAACAATCCATCCATGCCCACAGATCAAAAATTAGATGCAAAAGATATTTCTTATATAAAGATATGGATAAAGATGGGAGCTAAAAATACTTCTAATTGCAGCGGTTGTGATACTTCTAGTTATACCTACAGTGGAAGAATAAAACCCCTGATTTCAACATGGTGCGTGGGTTGTCATAATGCTGGTAGTCCCGGTGGAGGTTACGATTTATCAACCTATTCGGGACTTGTTACCTCAATTGTAAGTAATAGATTGCTAGGAACATTGAATTATTCAGCCGGGTTTTCTGCAATGCCAAAGGGCTCCAATAAATTATCTGATTGCGATATCAGCGCAGTAACTAAATGGATCAATGTAGGATATCCCAATAATTGATTTTGATTTTTTGAAGATCTTTATTATAAGTTGATTTCTAAATAAGAACAGATCCGCTCTATTTTATTATTACCAACGGTTGGCTTGCAATGATGTCACCAGCTTCATCTCTCACCAATAATAAATAATTACCGCGACTAAAATCAGAAATTGATAATTGTGAATTACCATTTACGATCATAATTTCTTGATTAGTTAATATTCTGCCTTGCATATCATATAAAGAAACCAAAGCTTTTGTTTTTTTTTTGTCTATTCCTGAAATGTTGAGGATATTGTTTGCCGGATTCGGATACACAGTTATATTTTCAATCTGTTTTACCTGATCATTTAGCGATGTGGTATTTACGAACGATTCATAATAGTAATGCGTGGTAAAATCCGGACTAGAAGGAAAGGATGTGAAGTTGTATATGTATTCATCAAGTTTTGTCGGATTATTATTCGTGTTATAGGTCATCATTTGTTTAACGGATGGAACCCATGCGTTAGCTAGACTATCAAATGTTTTGATTGTAATTACATCAGGAAAGCCCCCTCCATTTAAGGTTTTTGTCATGAAGGTCATTGGTGCCCAGTAACTATTGATCGCATCATATTGATATTCTTTCCAAGATAAATGAAAGGAATAAGTTCCGGTATAAGCAAAGGTGTCTATTACTGAGGGCATCAAAGATGTCCCATCAAAATAACTCGTATGAACCGTCTTTAAACGATTACTTGCATCATACGTATTCGTATATTTTAATTGTTCAACTAAAGGTAAGGTGTAGGTAAGATCCGCATTGTTTGAATAGTTATCGATCTGTATCAAATTGTTTGACACATCATAGGTATAAAAAGTTTTTGAAACCAAATGCCATGCCCCGCCGCTATATTCATAAGTGCTGTCTTTTAAAACCTTATTGGTTGCAGTATATGAAAACAATTGCTTGAAGGCTTTATTAGAAACGCCTGCTTGATATACATAAGATCGGCTACTATCTATTAGAGCGGAAGCATTAAAATTATTAATAAATGTTTTATTCGGAAAGATGGAAGAATCTGCAAATAAGGCGGTATCCTTTATCAAATTTTTATAAATATCATATCCTGCTAGATCCTTTTCATAAAACCCATAGATAAGTGTATTCGGATTTATAGTCCAGTGCGAATAAGAATTATATTCTACTTGTGGTTTTGTGAAGATCCCCAGATAATTAAATGTTGGCGAAGTACTGTATGGATAGTTATAAGGATATAACAGCATACTGAAATCATATGTTGATATTCCATTTAAAACATAATTCAATTTTACAGAATCTGATTTCGTATGAAAATAATTATCGTAGGTACTTTGTTCGATTACCCTTTCGGATGGTACCATTCTGCTTCCTTGTGCAGTATTATTTTGCTCCTGCATTAATCCGCTAAGCATAAAGGTATGATTGGGAAATTGCTTCGAAATTATTTTGTTTGATTGCCCCACAGAAATTAAGGTAAACCCGGATGCAATTAATAAAAATATAAAGTGTTTCATCTGGATAAATTGTTTGATTTTAAGAAAGGAAAGATACTCCATTAATAATATATCAGCAAACTAATCAAGTGAATTTTGAATTGTGTTTAGAAAAAAGTATTATTGTAATAGCTATACCATATATCATCATGAAAAAAACACTTCTTAAAATAGTAACTGCCTTTTTTGGGATCTTGATTGGTTCTTCACTTCTGTTTCTTAACTCTTGTGAAAAAGAAAAAAATACTGTTCCTCTAAATAATAGTAAATTAACACAGGAAGCTGTTATTATGGAGCCTGCACCTCAAAATGCTCCGATAACTCAAATATTGTCCGTTTCGAATATTCGAAAGTTTACTGATGGTACTCAGAGAGTTAGTTTCAATAAAAATGAAGAAGTTTTTGATGTTGCTGACGCATCAATTCTTTCTGAATTACAAAATGCATATTCCGAAAACAAAAAAATGAAAGTGACTTTTGATCCATGGAGGGCCTTTATTACTAAGGTTTCAGTGTTATCCCCAGCAGAACTTCAAGAAAACAGTGTTAAGAAAGTACAAAATATATCAGGAATTGTTTTCAATATTAATAAGGAGATAGATAAAGAAAAGTTAGATAATTCATTAAAACTTGGAATTATTAATACTTCAACTCCGGGCTTGACAAATGTTGTTCCTGATATGGCTACAGCACAATTGATGTTCAATTATCTTACAAAGCAGTGTTGTGCATTGTCCGGACCCTATGGCGTTGATCATTGCATTTCTTATCAATATGCCGAAGACGGATGTTATGCCCGTGCTCATAAAATGTGTTATGTCTTGAACAATAAATACCATTACGCAACTCACAAAATATTCAGCTTCGCCAATGCAGGGTCTGATGTGCTTTCTGTGCAAGCTCAAAAATGGGGAGGCTGTTGCATCAATTGGTGGTATCACGTTGCCCCATTGGTTAATGTTAATACTCCAACCGGAGTAAAAGCATTTGTTTTCGATCCTGCAATGTTCGACCAACCTGTTTTGCTTTCGGTTTGGCTTCATGCACAGGAAAATCCTGTGTGCGCTTCCTGGGGGACTGCAAATGTTTCAATGATCAATATTCAACCAACAGCTTCTTATTCGCCTGCTGATGGTACAGGGTTTGTATTTGATACCGATCCTTTGTATTCCGACACAAACTCAACACTTGTTGCTTATAGCAATCTAATTTCCTGTCCATAAATTCCATTCCTTATATATGTAGGTCTGTTAAATTGCTCCAAAATTGAGCATGAGAAATTGTGCTTGCTCTAAGCAGCAATGTTTTCAAGGGGAAATAGGGGATAGCTTCCTTAGATTTAATGATTTGAGACGATTTCCTCTCCTTTTTCATGATTAGGATATTTAATTCTCGAATATTTAAGATAAAAACGGTTGTCTTCCATCGGTTTCACCTTGAAAAAACGTTTTATAGGGTACATAATACAGGAGCAGATGTATAGGATTGGAAAATTATTGTTCTGCAAATCAGCCTACTTACCAAAAAAACATAAAAATAATATTGAAAACACTTGCAGTAGTTAAAAAACACAGTACATTTGCACCCCGCTTAAAAAAACAGGCACACGTTCATTGAGTAGTAATTAGAAAGAAAAAATAAAAAATCTTTCAAAATAGTTTGCAGATTAAAAATATTTAGTACTTTTGCACCCCGCTATTAAACAAACGGTCGTTCTTTAAGTACTAACATAAAGGGAAACTTTAAAAAAACCTTTAAAATAGTTTGCAGATTAAAAATAATTAGTACTTTTGTCGCCCGCTTTAAAACGGACCAGTTCATTTAAATAGAGTAAGAAAAATAAAATTAAATATTTCTCTGAAAAAATTTGCAGATTAAAAAAGTCTTAGTACTTTTGTCGCCCCGAAAGAAAACGGGTTGTTCTTTTAAACTTGAAATTTATAGCTCTGATTCGTTCAGAACAATTATATAAATAAGTTCTTTGAAAATATTGTGAAGTTAAAGAAATAATAAGTATCCCTCTTATTACTATGTTCTAGTAATAAGTTGAGAAACAAATCCTAAATAAATTATATTTTTCTTTTTTTGAAGAAGAGCATTATCAAACAAACTTACAATGGAGAGTTTGATCCTGGCTCAGGATGAACGCTAGCGGCAGGCTTAATACATGCAAGTCGAACGG
>CANJPX010000154.1 GCA_947476185.1 Bacteroidota bacterium | reverse complement strand
TGAAGCTCGCTATGGGCTGATTCATCTGTAGAAAAGGCCACGTCTTTGACCTGCCAAGGGGATTGGAGGCCTAATGCCATGCTAAATAATGATTCACTGTTCATAGCTATATTATTGCACTACCCACTACGATTCACATAGAGCCAAAAAAGTTAAATAAAATAAGAATAGTTCTTAGCTTAAATTAAGAATAAGGCTGATTTTAAAACACTTAGTTTTGAGAAATAATAAACCATATTGTTAGAAAGGATATTTATAGTTTAACGCTATATTAACAAGTAATCTAAAAGCGGCCAGTAGTTTTGAAAATGACGAATACCGCCTTGGGCTTGACCATTGAATGTAAGAGTTTAGTTATGAAAATCAGGACAGTGAGTGTGCTCGTGTTACTTAATGTGTGTGTAGGTGGACTAGCGCTAGCTGGCTCGGTGGCGCCCTCGCAATTAAGTAACTCTGATTTTATAGATAATGGCGTATTGGAAAGCGATTCGGTTTTAGCCGATAGCCTCGAAATTGCCGGTATTCTAAGCGATGATACGTTGACTCGCTTTGGTCATGAACTGTTTGAGGCCTTTAACAAGTCATGGCGAGCACCCGAAGGTATTCGCTATAACATCGCCTTTAATGAGCGCAATGATCCATTAAGGGGGAGTTTTGTTACGGTAAAATTGAATGAACTTCAAGTTTTTGAAGGCTTTTTAAGCCCACGAGACGAAGCCATTCAAGAGTTAGGTAAGGGACTCGCAAGGGATATTAGAAGTCTCGTTTTAAGTAATGCAAATATAGATGATGAATTGTATTAACTGACTATGGGATTAGTTAACTTAATAAAATAAACAATTTTGAGAACCATTATGAAAAAAATACAATTAGCCGTGGCAATATCAATGGTATTGGCTGCGCAAGGCGTTTGGGCTGCGTCAACAACTGATATTATCAACATTCAACAAGCTAAGGGTACTGCTAACTTCGATAACATCCAAGCCACCGCTATTGGTGGAACGCAAACGATTAATATTTATCAAGCAAGTAGCGGTGTCGGTAGTACTGATATGGGAAGTGCTACAAGCCTTATAGCGACAGCTCCAACTCCACCTCCACCTAACGCAAATCATTCAAACCAAGTCAGTTTATTGGTTAATGGGACTACTGGTAGCTCAACAGTCAATATAGGTCAAGGTTATTACAATAATTCTGGAACTTGGACTGCATCTCAAACAGGTGGAACTACTAATAACGTAGTCTACGGTACTGTGACCAATGGTAGTGCAAATATTAGCCAAAACTCTGATGGTAATACTGTTAAATTTAATCTTGGTGCTGGTGGTTCTGGTTTAGTGACTGTGAATCAAGGTTTTGCTGGTACTAACGGTGGTGGTGGTAGTGGATTAACCGCAGATA
The DNA here is from genome assembly GCA_947476185.1 of Bacteroidota bacterium. Taxonomy (GTDB): domain Bacteria; phylum Bacteroidota; class Bacteroidia; order 2-12-FULL-35-15; family 2-12-FULL-35-15; genus 2-12-FULL-35-15. The sequence goes on along the minus strand of CANJPX010000154.1, from coordinate 3,253 downwards.
TTACTCAAACAGGTACGGCGGGTAGCGTTACGGTAAATCAGGGTAATGCATCTGGAAGCTTAGCTACTTCAGGTACTACCACTGTTAATAACGCTGGTGCTGGTACTATCAGCGTTACTCAAGGTAATGGTACGGCAACTTCTAATGGTGTTGTTCTTGTTAAGACCTCAGCTGTTGGTACAGGAAGTTTAACTATCACTCAAACGGGTGCTGGTGCTGTTAATGTTGTTAATTCAGGTAATGCAGTAGCCTTAAATGGAACAGCAATCATTCAAAATACGACAGGTACTATTAACTTGACACAGATTGATGGTACCGTTGGAATTTACAATAATGGTCCAGGTACCTTGAATGTGGCTAACGGTGGGGCAACAAATGCTGTGTATGTAAATACTAATGGAACATCAGGTGATACAAGTGGAGTGACTCTTGGTGGCACATTGTCACTTAATCAAGATGCAACTCTTGGTGATAATACTATTTTTGTTAAAGGGTTTAGCACTGGCACATTGGTGGTTAATCAAACCGCTACTGCGTCTAACGATACGCTAACATTACAAGGTGGATCTGGTACTGATGCTATTATTAACCAAACTGGTATATATCAAAATGCAGTTGTGAATTCAGCAAATGGATCTACCGGAACTTTTAATTTGAATGCTTCGGGTACATCAACCCCAACATATGCTAATGTAAATCTCACTTTGTAGGAGTTGTACTCATAAGGGGCTCATAAGTTTGAGCCTATTTTGGAGTGTATTATGAAGATAAAAAAACTAATTTTAGTGGCTATGTTAATGTTAACTTTGACGGCCAATGCGGGTGAGATTGTACAAGGTTTTGTCAATCCGTCCTTTGGTGGAAACCCCAACAATGGTCCGGTTCTATTGAATGAAGCGAATGCGATCAATAAATTTAAAGCCCCTGTGGTGTCGTCTTCTTCCATCTCCAGTTCGTCATCAAGTACCACGACAGGAGCTCCCAGTCAATTTGCAATCACGGTTGATAATCTTGTGCAATCTGCCATCGCAAGCCGCTTGGTTACTCAAGCACTAGGACCTTCCAGTAGTACGCCGTTAACCACGAATTCCATTGATACGGGTGTTAATACGATTACTATTACGAGCCTTCCTAATAATGTTGGCACGCAAGTTACTATTGTTAATGATTTAACGGGTGCAAAGTCAATTATTACCGTTCCGATGTATTGATGATCGACTCAGCTGGAAGCATGCTAATGCACAAGAAACTCATTTTATTATTGTCCTGTTTGTTGTCACTATTGTTAGTGGGTTGCAGCACTTTCTTTAAACCGCTGGCCTCTTCAAAAGCTGAAACGGGTTTTCACTCCCAAGTCATTGATGATTTGATGGCCTTACCGCCACCCGTAAACAAAATGGTGATTGCGGTTTATAAATTTCGCGACCAAAACCGGTCAGTACAAACAGTCTGCGACTAGTGCCATTACCTATTCTACGGCGGTGACCCAAGGCGCAACCTCTATGCTCATGAAGGCGTTAGAAGAAGCCGGTCAAGGTAAGTGGTTTGAGGTCGTTGAGCGTGAATCACTGCCTAGCCTGTTGAATGAACGTAAGATTATTCGCCAGACCCGCATGCAATATATGAGTAAAGAGGAGTTGGAAAAAATTCCAGCCTTACCTGCTATGCTCTATGCGCCCGTTATTTTTGACGGTGGTGTGGTGGCCTATGAAAGTAACTTGTTGACCGGTGGTTTGGGTGCCAAATATTTAGGCATAGGCGGTGATACTCAGTTTCAGCGTGATAACGTCACCGTTGCTTTGCGTGCCATTGCTGTCAATGATGGCCGGATTTTAAAATCGGTGCAAACCTCAAAAACCATTTTTTCAGTCAAACTCGATTCCAGTCTCTACCGCTTTGTCGGTTGGCAAAACCTACTGGAACTGGAAGCTGGGTTGAGTTCGAATGAACCCCCGCAAATGGCGGTTTTGGAAGCTATACAGCAAGCTGTCTACAGTATGATTATGGAAGGTGCCATTAAAGGTATCTGGCAATTTCAAGATCCCGTTTTAGGTCAGCAATTAATTAAAAAATATCAAGATGCTCTGCAGGTAAAAGCGGTGCCCATTTATAATGGTTATGGTGAGTTAGAGGGCTTTGAAAAGGAGTCGACTAAACAGACCGATGCCCGCGCAAAGGCAACCGAGCATTAGGCTGCTCCCGCTCCAGTGTCGAAAATACTTGGTCTGCGCTACCGGTACAGACTAATAAACCCGATAAAGTTAAGACGCACCCATAGGGAGCTTCTATCATGATAAAAGAAAGTTTTTATGTTGCTCTCAGTGTACTGTTGTTCAGTGCGGGCAGTTATGCTGACAATACCGTTAACCTTTCATGCTCTGGTAACAGTGTTGTCTATGTGAATAATTCAGCCGCTAGCAATAGCCTGATTGATCTGTATCAGGTGGGTGACTCTATATCTAAAAAAAGCGGTATAGAAAATCAAATAACAGTCAGTCAGGTAGGAAGTGGGGATACTGTGCGCATAGGTCAGGGTGCCGAATATGTTGACACTAGTTGGATAGCCGGCTCAGCTGTGACTCAAAATGTCGCGACAGTTAACCAGACGGGTATTGGCTTGACGGCTACAGTTATTCAGATGGGTGCTGTTGCCAGTACCGTAAGTGCCGATCAGGCGGCTAGTGTGCCTTATACCTTAAACGTGACTCAGAGCGGTTATGGTGGTCATAGTGCAACTATCCAAACGACCTCGACTTACATACCAGCCACGGTTTATAGCGATGGGGTTACTACGGTTACACCTGGGGTTACCATTAATCAGTCCGGCACTAATGATTTTGCTTTAATCAGCGGCATGAGTGGTGGCAGTGCTTTAATCAATCAGTCTAATAAAAATGGATCTGTATCCTTAATAGGTCAAACTTCCGGCATTATAGCTGTCACTCAGTCGAAAAATAATGCCGATGTCTCAGTTGTAAGTTTTGGCAGTTCTACACCGATGATTATTAATCAATAAATAAATCGTAGCTAAGATTGGGATGCTTCTTTAAACTAGGGGCTGAAGATTACCCAAGACGCGCACAACTTTTTAAGTTAAATCCGCCAATCTTTTCAAAGTGGTACTTAGTTTAAGTAAGGCTACGCTTAGTTTATCATCCGAAATACTTAGACTATGTTTACGTATAAGGTCTATGCCTTCTAGGGAAGGTAGGTTTGCCTTACGTATTGCTGATGCTGTTACTCCTGAGGTTCG
>CANJPX010000153.1 GCA_947476185.1 Bacteroidota bacterium | reverse complement strand
GCAGCCTCCGTGGACCGGAGGCTACCCGTCCGCGGCAAGCCCGAACAAGCGGGGATCCACAAAGGATCGGTGAAGCTCAGGAAATGGCGACGCCGATCTGAACGGCGTTCTCGGGACGCGGTGCGCGAAAGGCGCTCGGAACACGGGCCGGGCGGCCATCGGCGTAGGTCACGAGGTCTTGCGGCACCTCCCGGGTGCCGTGCAGCTTGCGGCGGGCCTCGCCATCGCGTGCAAGCCAGCCGGCCCGCACAATGATCGGGTCGGTGTGCTTCGACGTGGGGCGGTACGTGGTGGCCTTGCCGCTCACGTGCACGACCCGAGAGCGAGGACGGCGGACCCGGGCGAGACCCTGCAAGGCGTCATCGATCGTGCCGACACGACTCTCAAGCAACCCGTGGACGGTCCAGAAGTGGTGCTCCAGATCGATCGAGACGCCGGTCCCGATCACGGGGCTGTAGATGAGCAGGTCGACACGGAAGGTGGACGGGTCAGACAGGTCGAAGTCCTCGATCGTCTTGCCCGTGATGCACGCGACGGTGCGACGCAGGCGCAGCTTCGCGGCCCGTGCGTTGGCCGCCTTTGCCAAGGCACGTGCCTGCTTTTCGCTCTGGCAGAACACGGCCTGGGGCATGGCTCCGTCGATGGCGCGGGCGAGGATGAGGTCCATGTGGGCACTGCCGCGACCGTGGACCGCCCACTCCCGCGTCGTGCTCGATGGCGGCACGACGAGGACGACATCCCCAAAGACGTTCGCCTGACGGAGCAAGGCCAAGGTGGAGTCGCCCAAGTCGGCATCCAGCAACACCACCTTGGACCCGGCTTGGACCAACCGCACCAACGCGTTCCACGTCCTTACCGCTTCGGGGTCGGAGTAAATGGACGAGCGGAGGCCTCGGACGATCTGCTCCACTTCGTCCACGACGACGAGCCCAGGTGGGGTGCCCGTGATCTCTCCGCAGTCGACGTCCCAGGTCGCGACGCGCCACGCCGATTTGGCGCATACGGCCAGGTCACCAAGGATGTGGTTGCCGGTGACGTCCTCGTAGTAAAGCAAGCCGCCCAAGCGAGTGGAGAGCGCACGGGTGAGCGACCGCGTTGGAGCGATGCCCACGACGGAGCCGCCGACGGAGCGGCTGCCATTGGCCATTGCGGAGGCAAAGTGCGTCTTGCCGATCCCCCGATCGCCCGCCACCAGGACGACACGTGCGGCACGCACGATCGGATCGGAGAGGAGTGTCGCGGTGTCGATCTTGCCATTCTTGGTGACGGACGCGGAGATCACCTTGGAGCCTAAGGCCGCCAGCTTGGAGGCAAGAGGGTGTTCTGCCTGGCTCCCGGTCGACTTCTCCTTCGAATTAAGGGAGTGCCGGGTAGATCCTGACGTGGACGGCATAGTTCGGAATTCGCCGACAAGTTCGATCGCTCCAGCGTCTCGGTGGATGTGGTTCACGTTGGTGCGGAAGTCATGGACCCACACGGACCCGTCCTCCCCGTGGTGGAGGCGAGCATCCGTGGAGGTGGTCGCTTCCCCGGGGTGACGAGCCACCCAGTCCGCGTCGAAGATCGATCCGATCGACGTCTCGCATCCTCGACCGACGTTGGCGCGAGTCCACGAAAGCACGCTCATGCCGGTGTCTGGCATCGGCATCGACGACAGGTCGACCGCGACAGATGTTGAGCCCGTCGATCCGCGACGCGCTTTGGACTTGGCTGCAACCGTCTTGCGTCCGCCCGCACCGGGCACGGGCACCGATGGAAAACGTAGAAGGTGGAGCGGCTCATCGTGGGCACGAATGGTGCGTGCCTCGTCGAGGATGGCGTCGACGCACAGCGGCACGTCCCTCGCCTCACCGACGGTGCCGTGCGGGATCACCCCGCCCCAACCCTCGACACCCGCTACCATCGGTGTGGGCACGGCGGGAAGGTAGAAGAGCTTGCCGTCCATCGCTCGCGAGTCGAGGCACGGCTCGTTTGGGCGGCCTGTTTCCACCTCTGGCATCCCGGCGTCGATCAGCTTGCGTCGGACCCACCACCACAAGTCGCACGCCTCCGCGTGGGTCATGTCGCGATCGGTGATCAACATGAGGCGGGCCGACGTTGTGATGGGCGTGCAGGAGTAGGTCGTCCACACGAGGCGGCAGGTGCCCGCGAAAGCCAGCTCGATGATCGCGGCGACGTCCGCCACCGACAGCGGGACCTTGTCCAGGTCTTGCGGCACCATCACCCACGCGGCAACCTGGGCAGCTTTCGCGCCACGCGGCATCCCGGCCGGGACCAAGTAGGGGAACAGGCCCGGAGAGCACTCCTTCGCTCGGAGATCGCCGTCTCTCGTGCGTCGGTGACGGTACTTGGCCTCGGCGATCTTGGTGATCTGCATGAGGGCGGTGAAGTCCGCGACCGTGTTGAGCGGGCGAGCCACCACCAACTTGGGGGCTTCCATCTTGGGAGCGACGTGAACGAGGCGAGGCATCGGAGGACCGAGTGGCCCCCCACGTCGGTGACAGACAACGTGGGGGGCGGGTCTTGGCGACCTTCTCGGGGTTCCCGGTGTTCCCGACGCGGCTGTCACCCCGCTCGGCACCGATGTCGAACACTACCCGCGATGCGGGGGAGCCGACGTCTGCACCTTGCACGAGGCATCGAAGGTCTAGCCAGCGGTTTTTTCGGCGGGCGGAAAGTGTGCTCACGACGTCGAACGACTTCACCGAAAAAAGTTCGCGGAAGACGATCACGATCGTGCCGCTGTTGATGCGGATGCGATGCGAGGTTCGATCTGGATCTTCCAGGTCGAGCGACCGAAGCGGCTGACATCACTGCGTCAAAGATACGGAAGATCGCCGAATAACGTCTATACATTGAGGTTGCCGATCACGACGGGCGGGCGTAGTTGGTGCTCACGAACGGCCCACGCCGTCGCCATCCACCGACCACCCGATCCGCGTCCGGCACCGCCCGGCGAAAGGTCGAGGAGACGCGACATGATCGAGAAGAAGAAGCGCCACCACTATGTTCAACAGGGTTACTTGAAGGAGTGGGCGTCGGAGGCTGGCACCGTCTTCTGCATGATGGACCGCAACCGCGTATTCCCCGTCGGTACGACGAACGTAGCGGTCGAGAAGGACTTCAACCGCGTCGGTATCTACACCGTGCACGACAAGCGGGTAGCTCAATGGCTCTTGGTTGAGCAATGCCACGAAAGCCTTCGCCCTGCCGCGTCGGAGTGGCTCAAGGTCGTCTTCACGCCGGGACATGTCGCGGAAGAGGTCACACGAAGGCACCCCGCCGATCCCGACGTCGCGACCATCGCGGATGCAATGCTCCAGAACGGGCACGAGGACATCCACGGCCGCATCGAGGACCTCGGTGCTCCGTTTCTTGATCGCCTCCGAAATGGTGACATGACCTTCATCGACGACGACGACATCGACGCGTGCTTCCGTTTCCTGTTCTTCATCGCCCTGCAAGGTCGCCGAACACGCAGCAGCCAAGAAGACTTTCGTCGGGCGGTGGACATGCTCAAGGATGAGCATCCGCAGGTCGCCACCGCCGACTTTGGGCGGCTCTTCATGGCGGCGTCTTTCGTGTGGGCTGGCAACATTGCTCGATCGCTCGCGGAGACGCGAAACGCGTTGAGGATCGAGTTGTTAGAGGCCCCGAATGGTCGCCCCTTCGTCACGTCGGACTGCCCGATCACGAACATTGCGGCCGATGGTGTGACGGCACCGGAACACCTCGTGTTCTTCTATCCGTTGTCGCCCGCCTCCGGCTTGTTGCTCGGAGACAAGGGAAGGCCGGGCAGGTACCGCCGTCCGGCTACATCGGATGAGGTCGACATCCTCAACGGGCACATCGCCAATGCGGCGCACGCACAAGTGTACGCGAACGAGGAGGAGTCCTTGATCCGACTTCGGCGGCAGCCATCCGGCCCGCCAGTGTAGGCCCATCGGATGACCGCAGGATAGCCTTCGTGCGACCTCGGAGGAGCGGTGTTCACGTACACGCACGACCAAATCGAGATGGCCAAGGTTTGGGCACCTGTGGTCGGCAACCTCATCACGGCGTCGGGCGTGATCTTCGCGGCACGGGTCGCCGTCAAGCTTGCGGGCGAGCGTTCGAGGATGGAGCACACGGTCAGGATCGAACTCGAACGTGGGGAGCACGAGCGAAATACCGAGATGGCCTTGCTAGACGAGATGTCCAAGAAGCTGCACGCGGGCTACGCCACATCGTCGTTGGAGGCGGCACGCCGACGGTTGACGATAAAGCCGAACGCGGACGCCCAAGTGTGGGCGATGGCTACCCTCCAGGCCGCCCAAGATTGGCCCGTTGGCGTCCGTGGTCTCTTGAGCCGCTTTGACGGTTACATGCGGGACCCTGTCCTCCTTGCCGCGACGAAGGAGGCCGTGGAGAGAACGATCGACTTGAACAAGCACAGTGCGCGCGATGCGTCTACGTTGGCGGACGGCGAATCTTTGCTGGTGTTGGCCAAAGCTAAGACGGCCATCGCCGCGTTCGACGCGGCCGTGACGACGTATCTCCGCACGGTGCGTCACAAGCCGGTGTGATCACTACGGGTACCGCCCGTGAACACACACGGACACCCTCCGCCGGTCACTCGTCCATGCGTGATCACTTAAGCCTCGCCAGCGTTGCGACCGGGTCGGTGGCGTAGTCGTGCGTCGCTACCAACTTGTACGTGCGGCCCTT
>CANJPX010000152.1 GCA_947476185.1 Bacteroidota bacterium | reverse complement strand
TTGCATCATCGGGGGCAATCGTCCACACAAAAATTAGCTCTCACTTCGACGAGCTGCATCGCCCAGTATTCCATTCCTCGGCATGGGCATATGCAATAACAAACTGATGAGCACGCAATAAGCCCGAATGCATTCGGAAACATGATCGGCAGCAAGCATGTTGCACATTACAGCACGACCCACACCACACAACGAAGTCACGCGCAATTCATAACAACTGCCTGCGATGCTTGAACAAACAAGCCGGTGCAAACACGAAATGTGACTAAAACTCTGCACCAGTGAACAACGCATGGTAGTCGTCATGCCGCACCCTGGCCATAAACTACAGAAGCTGAACACATCAGTGTGCTTAAATGCTACTGCTGTTGTGTGCTGATTGCGGTGTGACAGACATACCTTCGCGAACAAGCAAACCAGCCAACAAACATCAATGTGCAAAGAGTGAAGCTACAGCCTTTTTAAAGGTCACTGTTGAAACCACCAGAGTTGTCTGGCCTCAAGCCGCATGGTCTAAGGCTTAGGGCGGGTCATGTTTCAATGTGTAAGTTGTGGCCTCGACAGAATTGCGGCGTGTGTGTTGATTAACTCTGTGTTAGAATAAATTACCACACAAAACCCGGTCATCGCATGTCTGTCTAATATGTTGCTCTTTACATGCCCCTGGCTGCGATGCTTCAGTCTCAGGTTCAGCTTCGGTTCCAACACATATGATTGCGAGCAACTATTAATCTTACACCTCGCCGAAACTACAACATTGGTTTAATCTCAACTCGCTTACCTAGTAGTCTCAACACGCATCAATGCCGCAATTGGAACACCATCTGCTGTACACAACACAATATATCCTGCATCGCACATATCATCGTGGCTGGGCATCAGTATCCGGCTCGTCGACCTCGCTGTCATCGCGCTCTGTCTCAGTACTCGACTGTGACTGGGTCTCCTTGCATGCGGATGGATCGTTCATTATTTGGGATCCGTCTTCTGGTGCGGGTGCACCAACCACCGCAACAGCTGCCACTGCACTATGTGACGAATCTGCGCCATTGTCAGCTGCGACTGCGGCTGTGTGACGAGCTGCTGCTGCTTCGTCAGCTGCGACTGGGGCTTCATCACCATCGGTTTGTGTCGAGCGATCTTCCAGGCGGGGCCTCTTAGTGGGAATTTCCACTTCGTAGAAACCAATGCACAGCCGCCGAGTGCCAGACTCCCGATACAAATATAAAGGCATCAGTAAGGTGCAAGCAGGCCGACACAAAATATTAGCAACAGCAGTGTAGATGATGTGTATGATGATGAATAAATCATAAGGTTGCTATGCTGGTTTGGTTCGATGCGCACTTAAAACATAACTTAGTAACACCAACCATCGCCTCAGCCTCGACCGATTGCACAACCATCGCCTCGACCGACTGCACCACACAAGACGAAAGTGGACAGTGGCGGATTCGATGGCCCAAAAATACAAAGGATATGTCACTTGGTTGTGAGCCGATGCGAGGTTTGGCAGCACAAACACAGTGGCAGGCAACACAAAGACAGCACTGGTCATGTCAGCTGCAATGTCAGTGCTGCGAATAATATGATCACATCGGCAAACAACAAATCAACACCCACATGTCGTTCACACTTCATGTGCATGCCGACACTGCTGCAGTTACTTTCAACTTTTGGCGCACCTCAGGGCTACAACCCACCAAGCCCATTACACTAATAGTGTTCCCAGTTGACCTTGGGCCCCTGCCATCGTCAGCAGCAGATGCAATGCTTGCCATGTGGTTCGCACTTGCCTTCAATGACCAAAGTAAACTCAGAGCTGCTGGTCATGCATGTATATTGTAATTGCTCAGCAACAAGTCTCTGAGCATCGCAGAACGATTACGACATGAAACACGCAGAGCACCATAATGTCAACCAGAATAAGTTACTGCTGATCCAAGTCATTGCTGGTAACTTATCCTGGCATTGCCGACCGAGATATCCTTGGACACTGCAAGCAATAAGGATAGGCAACGCTTGCTGAGAAGCAAGCTAATCATGCTTGGGCATGAGAAGCCTCAGGCGATCCCGCAAACTGGAAGGAAATGTTTGCAAGAATAAGCCTAGGTGGCCCCAGAGCCTTTGCAGTCGTCGCACTCGATGGGCAGTGCGCACGATGCGCTGCCAGTTGCGCACAGCACGAGCATGATCACGAGCAGGCAAACGATCAGCCCGAACCCTTCTGCGGCAACACATCTGGCACACAAGAAGTGATGGGAACTGTGGCTCTCCACCGAGACACCTAAATAGTCTGATGTGTGTTTCCGCAAGCTGGCAGCCACCCACAGTTTAACAATTGTCCCCACATGAGCACTCAGCATATGATGAAAAACACGGCCAGCATTTTCCTTAAGCTTCACCAATCGTTCTTAAACCATGCGGATGCCAAACAACATGCTCCAACATACACTGAAGGTGTTTGACAGCAGTCTGTGGCAAACTGCAGCTGCCAATCAAAAGGCATGCAGCAAACTGAAATAAATGCACATGAGAACCACCATCGCCAGAACAGTCCTGAAACATCGCTAAACAATTGCACCAAAGCTGCACCAGCTTGTGAATCGCAAGCCTTCTCAACATGCAAGACTCTGCCCAAATTGACAATACAAAGGCAGCGAACACTGTGTCCAAATTCAACACACAATGACAATCGTCGGCTCCACCTGCTACAGCACGCACATATTCGAACAACAACAAAACGACACAAATGACAACAACTGAGCCTACTCATGCATAGAAACACAAACCAGAATGTCTGACCATCTGCACATGGCAATGGGACGTATCGAACAAACATTAAATGCAGCAGCAGCCTAACCATCCCATGATAAAGCCCAAATCAAACAAAGTTAAGCCAGCTGCGTTTTCAACTCAGCTCAACCAACTCGGATGCAACTCATCTGAACATCGGCAGCAACTCAGCTGTAACCTTCGTGGTGGCGCAACTCAGCTGCAACTCAACAAATGCACTCACTGATCTTGCTGAAACTCGTCAACTTGTCATTGTGATTGGCCACCATGCACATGTGAAGGGCCAGAGCTGAGAGACACGCACCAGAGCTTCTGGAAGGGTATCCTGCAAATAATGCGAAAGCTCGTGTGTTCTGACACAAACAAAATGAATATAAACAAACCACACACAGCATCTTCAAGCAGGCAGCTGCAGCTTATGAAAAGGCAGCTGTGCAACTATGTTGTTTCCGGCATGTGAGTGTATGTTGACAAACATCATAATGCATCTTCGCTGCAGAGGTGCCGAAATCGGAGTGCACCCATAACATATTATCAGCATCGTAATGTGGATTGTCAAACAGCTGATAGCCAGCAGCTTGCTCATACGATATGGTCACAGAGGCACGATGCTTACTACAGCTCCGGAAACGAATGGGATTTCATACATGCAGCATACGCATTGCAGTACGCACGACACTGCGACCAGTAGTTATTCAATGTGGCTGGGGCCCCTCCCCTCCCCAGCCAATGGAAGCCCTCCATCCACCACAATGCTGTAACATGTGGCTCGGGCGGCTTCCTCCTGAACAGTGGCAATCGGCAACAACTTGCACAGCTGCTGTATTTGCAACTTGTGTTTTGTCAGTCTGCCTGTAACTCCAAGGGTGTTGGTCATGCCTGCGCTGTACAGCTCTTATCATGCACACTAGCCTTATGGTACAAACCTCGGCAACATAACTAAACAACATTATTAACAAAACGAAACAAACGCACAACTCTTTACCATGTCAACCGTTTCAGCAACACATACAACATAACACTCTACCATCTCAGCAGACTCAGAAAAGCCTTACTATACACATGCATCTCTGAGCACTTGCCAAATCTGTGGCCATGAGGGCAGATCGAAGCCAGGTACAGAAAATATCACAACCGCATGCAGCTTCTAAAACATACGAAATATGCAGAACCAGTGTGTGGAGCTTGTGAAACCATAGCTTGTAAACGGATCAAATGAACAAACCCACAACACACTATATCACATACTGCTGCCCTTTACATTCAATCCAGCAATGACAGCCGGAAGTTCGATGGCTGCTCACTGTGTGCCATGACACCGGCCCAGCTTTGAGCACATGGCCATCAGCATGTGCAGGTTGGCCCGGAAGGACCGTCGCATCCTCTTCCTTTGCTTATGGGCTCCTCCATGCAAGAACTGTCCAAGGACAACACCTTTCATTTTGCCGATCTTGGCATTCAACCTCGCCCACTCAGCATCTTCATCGTCCTCTGCCTCGCCATCCTCCTCCTCCTCACCCTCCTCACCCTCCTCCTCCTCAGCCTCAGGGTCATCCTCCTCCTCACCATCCCACTTCTCCCATTCCGCCCAAGCCGCATCGTCCCAATGCTCCTGCTCCCCCTCCGCAATCGCCTCGCTGGGCTGTCCATCTGTGCCCTTATCAACGACAACGACATCTGATGCAGCAGCTTTGACAACAACATCAGCATCAACGACAACGACATCTGATGCAGCAGCTTGAGTGCCAGTGTCCGCATCAGCATGTGCATCGTGTGGCGGCTGATGTTTTTTCCAGGCCTGTTGAGACCAACCAGGCTGCTCCTTTCGCTTGTAGCCGCTGCTGCTGCTGGATTGCCACCTGCCTTCTGGGTTGCCACCTGCTTTCATTTGCCACCTGCCTTCTGGTTTGCCTTCTGCTGTCGCGTGCTTTTGCCACCGTGGAACATCTGGGTTGCAAACGACACAGACTCACTGATTGACATAGCCACGATGCGGATCAACTGTCGCAGGCTCCTTGGTGCATCTCCTGAATCCT
>CANJPX010000151.1 GCA_947476185.1 Bacteroidota bacterium | reverse complement strand
CATAGTAAAATAAGATTTATTTCTTAAGAAGGATCTCCAGAGGTAACTTTTTTGGGGGGCTTTTTGAATATTTTACTTTAGTAAAAAGCTGTAATTTTGCGTTGTTAAAAAAATTAGCAAATTAAGTATGAAACAATTTACTCTTAGTTTTTTACTGTTTTTTATTTTCATTTTTTCCTCTAGGGAAATAAATGCACAATCTGTTGGTGGTACAACATCTGGTGCTGCTACGTATTGCACTACTATTAATTCGGGATTTGTAACCGTTGCCGGATATGTAGGAACAATTTTAAATTGGCAATCATCAACAGATGGTGGTATTACCTGGAATCCAATTTCAAATATTACTGCTAATCAAACTTATTTTAATCTGCCGCAAACAACCTGTTATCAAGCAGTAGTTCAAAACGGCTTGTTCGCTCCCGATACTTCAACAGCAGTTTGTATCACTGTTTATCCTGCTAGTGTTGGTGGAACAATAAGTGGAGGTGGAACATTTTGTGCCGGTTCAGGACCTGGTACATTAACCTTGTCAGGATATAATGGCAATATCTTGTATTGGCAAAGCTCAACAGATGGCGGTGCCACCTGGACAACTATAGCCAATATTACACCTACAGAAAATTATTTAAACATCACAACAAATACATTGTATTGGGCTATTGTCCAGAATGGTCCTTCTTGTCCAACAGATACATCTGCTCAGGTTTCATTTATTATTGATCCTGCAACTGTTGCAGGAAGTGTGAGTGGTGCTGCAAGTGTTTGTTCATCAGGAAATAGTGGAACCTTAACGTTATCCGGATATACAGGCACTATTTTAGGTTGGTCACTTTCTACAACTTCAGGTGCTTCCTGGACCCCTATTTCAAATACTACAGCAACGCAATCTTATTTAAATTTAACAACAACTACATGGTATCACGCAATTGTTCAAAGTGGAAGTTGTGGTGCTGATTCTACCGCTGATGTAATAATTACTGTTAGTCCGCCAAGTGTTGCAGGCACTATCACAGGTGGTGGAATATTTTGCGGAACCCCTGCAACCGGAACATTGACTCTTACAGGAAATACCGGAAGTGTATTAGGTTGGGCTTCATCAACAACAAGCGGAGCAAGCTGGATACCAATTGTGAATACTACAACGACAGAAAATTATACAGCGCTTCTTTCTACTACATGGTATACAGCAGTTGTTCAGAGTGGTGGCTGTCCTGCAGATACCGCAAATGTTGAAATAGTTAATGTGGCTCCTCCAACCGTTGCGGGTACCATTTCAAGTAGTGCTACAGTTTGTTCAGGAACAAATTTAGATTCTTTGATTTTATCAGGAAGTGTAGGTTCTGTTTTGGGTTGGATATCTTCTACTGATGGAGGATTAACATGGTTGCCAATTGTTGATACTACCACAACTTTAATTTATAACGGATTAACAACTACAACCTGGTATGCTGCTATAGTTCAAAGTGGTGCATGCAGTATTGATACGGCTACATATGTTGTAATTACAGTGTTTCCTCCTTATACTGTTTTTGCTGGAAATGATACAAGCATCTATGAAGGGCAAACATTGGTTCTAAATGGAACAGGAACAGGGATTCCAATCTGGACTCCGGCATCAACATTAAACAATGCCGGGGTTTTTTCTCCGTCAGCAACTCCGACATCCACTACAACTTATGTTCTATCCGTTACGGATATCAATGGTTGTGTCAATACAAATGCAATTATTGTTACGGTAATTCCTCTTGTTTTTAATGGAATGGTTTCAAATTTATTCACGCCCAATGGTGATGGAATAAATGACAATTGGTATATCGAAGGAATATTGAATTTTCCGGATAATGAGGTGTTTGTTTATAATATCTATGGCAATGAAGTGTATACTAAGAAGTCCTATACGAATGACTGGCAGGGAAAATACAATGGTTCCGAATTGCCTGACGGAACTTATTATTATGTGATCCGTTTTGATAATTCATCACGAATTGTAAAAGGTTCAATTGATATTTTAAGAAAATAGTATCATGATTTTTTGTGTTTGATATGAAAAAAATAATTTATATAATTTTTACATTTCTGTTTTCATTTGCTGTAAATGCACAGCAAATAGGAATGTATAGCCATTATTTTTATAAACCAATGGTTTATAATCCTGCTTTTACAGGAACAAATGATGCAACAAATATTATGGTGATCAGCCGTTCTCAGTGGTCCGATTTTAAAGGTGCTCCTCAATTGAATATTGCAACGGTCGATGGCAACCTGATGAATAAAAAAGTTGGTTTGGGAGTAATGTTGGTAAGTGATAGAAAAGGGATCACCAATAGGATAGGAGCGGATGTTTTTTATTCCTACCGTTTGAATATCAATGATGATATGCATTTATTATTTGGCGTTTCTTTAGGAGTTGTTGACCAAACGATTGATTATTCAAAGGCTTTGGTTGAAACACCAAACGATCCGACCTTATTTACAGACTCTCAACGCAAGACTGTTTTGAACGGAAATGCTGGATTAGCCTTTGTTTGGAAAGGGTTGGAGTTTGGTTTTGCTGTTCCACAGATCAGCGGTAATAAGATCAATTATGTTGACACCAGCAATGTTCGCGGGTATTATACCCAGACACGCCATTACATGGGATCGCTGAAATATAAATTTTTTATTTCAAAGGATAAAGGTATTTCAATTGCTCCGCAAGGATTGGTAAGGTTTGTGCCTAATGCTCCGATTCAATATGATGGAAATGTTAATTTCGATTGGCAAGATAAATTCTGGATCGGTGCTACTTATAAAAGTGATTATGCTGTTGGTACAAATGTTGGTTTCTGTATTCACAAGCAACTGTATGTTGGTTATTCTTACGATTTTATTATTGGCAACATTGGGAAATATTCAGGTATGGCACATGAGCTGATGGTAAATTTTAAATTCGGTAATAATAAAAAAGAGGAAGTGGTAATTGAGAAACCAAAAGAAGACAAAATTCTTGAAAATGCAGCCTATGTTAAGCGTATGGATAGTTTGCAAACACAGTTGAAAGAAAGTCAGGAGAAGTTAAAAGAGCTAAGTAATAAATTGGATCAGCAGGCAAAACAAGCACAACGTGTTCCTGATAATGAAAGTCAAAATACTCAGGTTGCACAAAACACTTCCAATAAAGTGATTGAAAATGGTATAGTGATTGTCACTTCCGAAACAAAAGAGTTTAAGGATCTTGGCGGTCAGATACCACCGGTTGGTTTTTATGTTGTTATTGGAACATATTATTACCAGGATCTTGCTCAGGCGGAAGCCGCGCGATTCAAAGCAAAAGGATATAAAACAACAGATTGGGTATATTCCGGACCGAAAAACTTTAATTATATTTTTATGTTCAAATGCGCTACAAAGGAAGAAGCTCTTGAGAAGCTGAAGTTAGCGAATGAAGCGGGAGTAAAAGATGCCTGGCTGCAGCAAATGATCGTAAAGTAAGCTGTCTAATCTAAGGAATTGGTGGTTACCCAATATTTATAGCCTACAATAGCCATTTCCCACTTTTTTAGGCTTTTCAGGTCTCGGTTGTAATATTTGGGCAGAAGAGCTTTGTTTATAACAGCCAGGACCTTAAAGATCGTCTTTTTCATAAGGTAAAGATAATAGAAAGTTTTATTTTCAAATAAGCTAGGTCTTAAACTTTTTAAATAATTATTGCATATTTAATACAATTAACTATCTTTGCAGTCCGAAATTAAAAAAACAGAATAAAAATGAAAGCAGGAATTCACCCAGAAAACTACCGTTTAGTAGTATTTAAAGATTTAAGTATTGATTACTCTTTTTTGACAAAATCTTGTGTTGAAAGCAAAGAAACAGTGAAATGGGAAGATGGAAATGAGTATCCAATCATAAAATTAGAGATCTCTCATATGTCACACCCTTTTTATACCGGTAAAGTTAAATTGGTGGATACAGCAGGTCGTGTTGATAAATTCCGTACCCGTTACGCTAAAAAAGGTGATGACGCTAAAACAGAAGAAAAATAGTATTTCTATAAGATCATTATGGATCCCTCATCATTTATTTGGTGAGGGATTTTTTTGTCTTAAAATTTGCTGAATAACAAAATGTTTTAAACTGTATTTTTGTGTTTTCGTTTTAGGATTATATATCCCAAATCATAAAGGATTAGAGCTTTTAAAATTACTTTAGAAAGTATTTAATTGTGAATAAAACAAATTTGATATTCAGCAATAAAAAACATACTTTTGGAATTCTAAAATCTAAAACCAAGAACATTATGAATATACATGAATATCAAGGGAAAGCTGTATTAAAAGGCTTTGGCGTAGCAATTCAGGAAGGTATTGTTGCTGAAACACCTGAACAAGCTGTAGAAGCTGCAAAGGAATTGCAAAAAACTACGGGAACTGGTTGGTGGGTTGTGAAATCTCAAATTCATGCTGGTGGACGTGGTAAAGGTAAGATCGTTGGTACTGAACAACGTGGTGTTGCTCTTGCAAAAAGTCTGGATGAAGTAAAAACCATCTGTACAAATATTCTTGGAAACAACCTTGTTACTGCACAAACAGGTGAAAAAGGGAAAAAAGTTAGTAAAGTATTAATTGCTCAGGATGTATATTATCCAGGAGAAACACCAACGAAAGAGTTTTATGTGAGTGTACTTTTAGATAGAGCTAAAGGTCGCAACGCGATCATGTATTCAACCGAAGGCGGAATGGATATTGAGACAGTTGCTCATAATACGCCTCATTTGATTTTTAAAGAAGAAATTGATCCGAAAGTTGGTTTGCGTGATTTTCAATGCCGCAAGATCGCTTTTAATCTTGGTTTAAGTGGTGAAGCATTTAAAGGAATGACAAAATTCATTGCCTCTCTTTACAAAGCATATGAAGCAATTGATTCTTCAATGTTTGAGATCAATCCTGTTTTAAAAACATCAGATAATAAGATCATTGCTGTGGATTCT
>CANJPX010000150.1 GCA_947476185.1 Bacteroidota bacterium | reverse complement strand
AGAGACCCCCGAAGGCTCCGTTCGGTTTCATCTCTTATGGCGTGAGAGCGGCGAGCGGCTTCTATTTCAGCCGCCAGCCCATTGATCGTCTCACGAGCGCTGTTGATTTCCTGTTCGTGCGCAGCGAGAGACCCCCGAAGGCTCCGTTCGGTTTCATCTCTTATGGCGTGAGAGCGGCGAGCGGCTTCTATTTCAGCCGCCAGCCCATTGATCGTCTCACGAGCGCTGTTGATTTCCTGTTCGTGCGCAGCGAGAACTTGGTTCGGATTTTTCGCAGGAAGTGGTTCATTCGGCCACCATGCAAGAAACTCACTCGCAGGACGGCCAGTAATCTGTTCCTGAATATTGGCTTCAATATTGATGAAACGAGAAAACTCCCGTTCGGTTAGTGCGAATTCAAGCGACAGAAAAACAAATTGAACAAACTCCGTGCGAGAGAACAGCTTGCCAGCTGAATTTTGTCCAAATCGAGTGATGGAATTCATCATTAACAATAAACCGCGGAATAACAAATGGCCCAATTCGATTTCATCACGAAGCACCCATTCGGTATCAATAGCCACATGTTTCCCATCATCCCCTTGAATGATATTCTGAGGAACGAGGTCGAAATATTTGCCCGGCAGGCGTATTTCCGGAGAGGTAAGAGACAAGACTAATCCATCGTTGGATAGCAGATTCTGCAGTGCTGAAATATAACGTCGAAAAAACTGGCCTACTTGTTCAATCGCCCAGTTATCTCGTGTAACAATCTCAATGAAATCCCATGACATCGTGTTTCCATTGACATACATGGCGGTTATTGGACAACGAAAATCGATAACTCCTTCATCGTCTATATGGCTATTTAGATAGGATGTGGACAGTTGCTTGTAAATAACCTCAACTATGTTGCGCTCGGATCTTTCGAATCGAGTTTCTTTGCAGTATTTCGATACGCGATCTGTGCTGTAGTGGTAAGCCAATATGCCAGAAGCAATATGTCTTTTTTTAATCGGGGATGTGATAATTAAGAACGAATTAGCAACATCCAAACTCATACCGTTTTTGAAAATCTCAGGCCATGCCAGTTCCAAAGAAAAGTTACAGTGGACTGGCAACTGTGGATCACGTCGTGCACTTTGCCAAGCAAAGGAAGCTGGGTTAAAATCGCTACGATTTATCCCATTTGCCGTAAGTATTGAAACGGGCAGCTTGTAATCCGGGAATGGGGTGAGGAACTCGGACGCTGCAAACCCTGCCTTCTCCAACATGCCTGCCAACACTTTGCGTCCAAAGGTTTGTGGCTGGTCTTCGCGGTAGCGACCTTCTATGCCATACATCGGCTGGCCTAAGTGATCTTCCGGTGCGCCGGCAAAATATTTCAGACCTAATTGATTTTCAATGGCGATAATGAGCATTCCATCGGGCTTGAGCAGCGTGCGTACCCGCTCCAACATCGAAAGTGGCGGATTTTCTCCAGCGGTAAATAGATTGGCGTATTCAAGTACACCAATGAGCGTAATAACATCGAATTGGTGATCGCACTGAAACTCGTCAAACTTCTCGGCCAGAACCGTGACGTTGTCAAGATCACGGGTTCTGGATCGCGCTATGGTAGCGCGGCGAGGACTGCCCTCAAGTGCTAAAACATTTGCGCCACATTCGCCAAGGTAACGAGTGATGGCACCGCATCCAGCACCGATCTCCAGAACATCGCCTTTAAGAAGTTTCTCAAAAGGGCGCAAGATATTGGCGCGCGTGCCACTTAAATGGTAGAGCGAAGGCCAGTCTGTGCAGTGTTGGCGAAGCTCTGTAGAGAGAACAGAGATGTCTGACGCCTTTTGAATGACGGAGGCGATTCGCATCTCAACATCGTCGCCATCGCTATAGGCAATGCCAGCATAACTCGGGCTTATCCATATATCATTTGCGCGATCAAGTATGTAACCTGATTTTTGAAGAACTGCCTTCATGCCACCACCTTAACCTCTTTTGCAATCATTGTTAGTTCCAAATTGGCAATCCCAAATAATGTGTTGCTAGGCTTTACTTGCAGGTGAATTGAATCGTATCGACGATCATGCGGAATTACTTCTTCCCCATGTTTTGTAGCAAGGCCTAGCGAAACGAAATAATCGCCAGGAGCAAGGCGACAAACAAACGCTGTCTCCACCTGCATTATGGAACTACTCCCTCCTAGCTTTTGGATGTAATCACATTCAAGCGTTTCTGAGTTAACGCCATATACAGTGATGCCCTCCTTCGTCTTGATTGTGATCCCAAATATGGGACGGTAAATATCTCGATTAAATTTTACTGATACCGCCAGTGTGATCCGTTGCCCCATGCTTATCGCTGACGGGTAAGGTTCGTCGTCTGCTGCCAAGTAGTAGTCCAGTATGGCCGCAGCGCTATCCCCCCACCGATATTCGTGAGGGTTGTAACTATTGCGCTTTGAAAAGTTATCCTCTAGCAGGCTAAGTTCATAGCTGGTTATGTTTATACCATCCGTTGGCACTTTGGGCAGTTGTTCTGGTGCAGCATGTTTTGGTATTTTTTCTTTCCCAAACAACAAATCCATATACCGATTTACAACATGCCTTGGTTTGCCAGTCTCAACCTGGATTCCGCCATTAAGCAAAATAGCGGTTGTGCAATGAGTAACAATTTGTTCGCTTGAATGAGTCACAAGCAGGATGCTGGTTCCATTTTCTTTTAGTTGGCGTAACTGGTCGAAACACTTAACTTGAAATTTCGCATCGCCAACAGATAACGCTTCATCAACTATCAAAATATCAGGTTCGACTTGCGATTGAACCGCAAACGCCAGTCGAACCGCCATGCCGCTGGAATAAGTCTTGACCGGCTGGTCGATGAACAGGCCGATATCTGCAAATGCCGCAATGTCGTCGAAACGCTCGTCCACTTCTTCTTTGCTCAGACCCAGCACGGCGGCATTCATATACACATTCTCTCGCCCGGTGAATTCCGGGTTGAAGCCCGAGCCGAGTTCCAGCAAAGCAGCGATGCGCCCGTTGGTTTCAACGCTGCCGCTGGTAGGCGATAGCGTGCCACAGATGATTTGCAGCAGGGTAGATTTACCGCTGCCGTTGCGTCCAATAATGCCGACTGTTTCGCCTTTTTTGACTTCGAACGAAACGTCATTGAGCGCCCAGAATTCGCGGAAGTATTGTTTGGGTTCTCTTCCTGTGAGGCGCTGTAGCCGGGGCATCACAAACTGCTTGAGTCGGTCGGGCGGGTTGGCGTATATCTCGTAGCGTTTGCTCAGATTGCTAACGCGGATGGCTATATCGTTAGAGGACATCGGCAAACCCCTTTCTGGTTTTTTGGAACCAAGCGTAGCCGACCCAAGCAACTGCAGTGGCAGCCAGGGTGTAAATACCCAACCCCGCCCAGTCCGGCAGACGGCCCCAGATCAGCACCTCGCGCCCCTGCTCGATGATGAAGGTGAGCGGGTTAGCCATGAGCCAGGGGCGCATTTCTTCCGGCAGTGCTGTCACGGGATAAAAGACGGGGGCGAGGAACATCATGACCGTGGTGATGATGCCAATGGTTTGGCCCACGTCGCGCAGAAACACGCCGAGCGAGGCAAGTATCCAGGCCAGGCCCAAAGTGAGGATGACGAGCGGCAGCACCACCAGCGGGGCAAGAACCGCTGTCCAGTGCAGGTAGCCGTTGAACAGGACAAAAGCGATCAGCAACACGCCCAGGCTGATGAGGCTGTGGAACAGGGCTGCGCCCATGCTGATGACAGGCAGGATTTCCAGCGGGAAAACAACCTTCTTGACGTAGTTGACGTTGGAGAGGATTAGCCCCGGGGCGCGGTTGAGCACTTCGGCAAACAGGCCGTGCACGATCATGCCGACGAACAGCACCACGGCGAACTGGGTTTTGCTTTCTTCGCCGCCCACACCCCAGCGCGCCTTGAACACCACGGAGAAAACAAAGGTGTACACGGCCAGCATGAACACGGGGTTTAAGAACGACCAGACCAGACCCAAGGCCGAGCCTTGGTAGCGGCCGACCACTTCGCGCTGGGTCATTTTCGCGATGAGCTGGCGGTTGCGCCACAGGCTTTTGGCCAGTGCCACGAGGGATGTGGGTTGGGCGGCGTGGGGGTTGATCGCCGTTGACGTGTCAATCATGTGAAGTGCTCCGCTTCTGCCAATGCTTTGGCTTGCTGGTCTTTTGCGGACAAGCTGGGTTCGCCCTGGATGGGCCATTGGATGCCGATGGCGGGGTCGTTCCAGGCAAGGCTGCGCTCGAATTCTGGCGCCCAGTAGTCGGTGGTTTTGTAGAGAAACTCGGCGGTGTCTGACAACACCACAAAGCCATGGGCGAAGCCTTCGGGCACCCACAACATGCGTTTGTTTTCAGCGGAGAGCTCCACGCCAACGTGCTGCCCGAAGGTGGGCGAACTGCGGCGGATGTCCACGGCCACGTCAAACACCGTGCCTTGCACCACGCGCACCAGCTTGCCTTGGGGTTGCTGGATTTGGTAATGCAGGCCGCGCAGCACGTTTTTGGCCGATCGACTGTGGTTGTCTTGCACAAAATCCACGTTACGCCCGATCAGCTCGGCGAATTGGCGGCGGTTGAAGCTTTCAAAAAAGAAGCCGCGCTCGTCGCCGAACACTTTGGGTTCGATGATGAGGACGTCGGGAATGGCAGTGGGTATCACATTCACGGCTGAATCCCTTCTTTCAGCAGACGTTGCAGGTATTGCCCATAGCCGTTTTTGGACAGCGGCTGTGCCAGCTTTTCTAGTTGCTCGGCGTTGATGAAGCCTTTGCGGTAGGCAATTTCTTCCGGGCAGGCCACTTTCAAGCCTTGTCGGTGTTCGATGGTCTGGATGAAATTGCTGGCTTCGATCAGGCTTTCGTGGGTGCCGGTGTCGAGCCAGGCATAGCCACGGCCCATGATTTCGACATTGAGCTGGTCACGCTCAAGGTAAATGCGGTTCAGGTCGGTAATCTCCAGCTCGCCCCGTGCCGATGGCTTGAGGT
>CANJPX010000149.1 GCA_947476185.1 Bacteroidota bacterium | reverse complement strand
GGTTTGCCAACAACACCAACGATAAGTACAAGTGGCCCCACAGCTTTTTGCCAGGGAGGTTCTGTAACCTTAACCTCTAGCTTGGAAAATTCTTACTTATGGAGTAACGGAGCAACTACAAGGTCAATAGTTGTAAATAGTACAGGGAGTTTTTCATTGACAGTTTCGAATGCAAACTCTTGCGTATCTTCAACCTCGTTGACTGAAAATGTGACAGTGAATAGTCTGCCCGTAGCTACTATTACTGGAGCAAGCGTATTTTGTCCAACCACAACAATCGTCCTGAGTTCAAGTTCAGGTGTTTCGTATTTGTGGAGCACAGGAGAAACTACCCAAAACATAACAGTAGATACAACAGGTAATTATTTTGTAACGGTTACCGATGCGAATTCCTGTTCTTCATTGTCATCAGTGCATCCTGCAATGATTGATACTGTGAAGGCTAGAATAACAGCTGGAGGCCCAATCGTTTTCTGTTTGGGTGGCTCAGTAGTATTGTCGGCCAATAGTGGTTTGGGATATACCTATAGTTGGTCCAATGGAGGAACAACACAAAGTACAACCATCACCAATTCAGGAAATTTTTATGTTGGTGTAACCAGTTCAAATGGATGTTCAGTAAGTTCTTATCCATTTACAGTAACCGTAAACCCCTTGCCTCCAATGAATATAAGCTCGGCCGGTTCTTTGACATTCTGTCAGGGCGGTTCCGTTGTATTGACGGCGAGCTCGACGTCTTTTGTAACATACTTATGGAGCACAGGTGCAACTACCCAAAGTATTGTTGCCACAGTAGGTGGAAACTATACAGTAACGGGAACAGATTTTAATGGTTGTTCTAATGCTTCTGCCGCAACAAACTTAAATGTTTTAACCTTGCCAAGTGTACCAACGGTAAGCGCATCTGGTCCCACAACATTCTGTCAGGGAGGAAGCGTTGTTTTGACTTCAAGTTCTGGATTGGGATATTTATGGGATACAGGAGAAACCACACAGTCGATAACTGTAAATAGTGCAAATGGTTTTATAGTATCCGTTCAGGGTGCAAATGGTTGTTCTGCAAGTTCTGTTCCTGAAGTAATAACGATCTTAAGCTTGCCATCAACAACAATAAGTCAAAGTGGGGCCAATTCACAATGTTTGGGAAATTCGGCGACATTGTCTGTTCCAGCCGCAGGGTCATATTTGTGGAGCACAGGAGAAACCACACAATCAATAAACGCGAGTTCATTATCGGGCAATTACACGGTAGTGGTAACGGGAATAAATGGCTGCGTAGATACTTCTGCACCAATATTGGTATCTTATGCAACTACTTTTGTAAATAACGGATTAAAGGTAACTATAGCAAACGGAGCAGATTTAGTAGCTCCGGGCGTAGTAAATATGAATCAAGGAACTTTTGATAACTCAGGATTGATAGATATCACAACCTGCCATTGGGTAAACAATGCGGGAAATGCGGCGTTTATAAATAATAGCGCGGGAACTCTTCAATTTACAGGAGGCAATCAAAGCGTTCAAGGAACCGATGTAACAGATTTCTATAATTTGACTACGAAAGGCAGTGGCATAAAGAATTTGGAAATAGATGCCAATGTTGGCAATGTATTGGATTTGACAGATAGGGAATTGTCTACGGATGTGTATACCTTATTTGTAACAAATACATCCTCATCGGCCATACTCAGGACGAGTGGATTTGTGAGCAGCATAGGAACAGGAAGTCTGTCAAGAAATACAGCATCAACCTCTAGTTATTTGTATCCTGTTGGCTCAAGTGTAGGAGTCACCCGCTATCGTCCGGTAGATATCGCACCAGTAAGTAGCAGCGCGAATACCTATACAGTTCGTATGGCGAATGTAGATCCTACAACAGAATCATATCCACGTAGTTTAAATAATGCAAGTATTTGTTCAATAGATTCAGCATTCTACCACCGAATAGGACAAAGTTCAGGAAGTACAGCAGCTGATATAACCGTATATTACAATCCATCCACAGATGGCAGCTATTCATCCATCGCACACTGGCAGACGATCCCAGATTGGGAGAGTGTAGGAACAGTAAGTACTGTAAGTAACTACGGACTTAGCGGACTTCAAGTAAGCAACTGGACAGATTACAGTTATACCCCTTTTGCCTTAGGTACAACCTCAAGCGCTCAATCGACCATCTCAACTTCAGGACCGACTACTTTCTGTCATGGAAGTAGCGTAACCTTGACATCGAGCAGTGGAGGCAGTTATATATGGAATACCGGAGCAACCACCCAATCAATAGTAGCGAGTACCACAGGTAGTTATTATGTAACGGTAGCAAACAGCAATGGTTGCCCTTCAAGTAGTACAGCCTCAGCAATTCCAGTATTGGAAAACCCACTACCATTGGTGAGTACGGTTCCATCAGGACAAACGACTTTATGTAGCGGATCTACGCTAACTTCAAGTTTGGGATCAGGATATTTATGGAGTACAGGGGAGACCTCACAGAGCATCACCCTCACAAGTAGTGGCACCTATACGGTAACGGTTACCGATGCCAATGGCTGTGTAGCGAGTTCACCACCGGTAACAGCAACGATAAACCCATTGCCTATAGCAGATATAACCCCTTCTGGCAGTGTAACGATATGCCAAGGAAGTACATTGGCTGCAAGCACGGGTGTATCATATTTGTGGAGCACAGGAGAGACAACTCAAACAGTTTCAGTAAATGGATCAGGAAATTATACTGTTGTAGTAACGGATGCACAAGGATGCAGTGAAACATCATCAGCCACTACTGTAAACATGGACCCAGCTCCTGGCGCAAGCGTAACAAGCAGCGCACCGACAAAGGCCTGTTCCGGAGGCGCAGTAACCTTAACAGCGAATAGTGGGTCAAGTTATTTGTGGACCAATGGAGAAACCACTCAGGCGATAACAGTAAATACGGCCTCAGGAACTTATGGAGTAACGGTCACCGGCGCGAATGGATGTACAAGTACCTCTGCACAGGTGAGTGTTAATTTCAATACGATATTTGTTAATAATGGCACTCAGGTAAGAATCATGCCAGGGATAACATTATTAGCTGGCGGTGTTACGAACGAAAACAATGGAACCTTTGATAATTCAGGAACGATCAATATAACCACCTGCCATTGGACAAACAATGCAGGCAATGGTGCATTTATCAATACAAGCCCAGGAACTGTAACCTTAACGGGGGATACACAGAATATTCAGGGAAGCAGCGTGACCCAGTTCTACAATCTGAGTTTAAACGGAACGGGTGTTAAATTGCAAAAGAATAGTGCGATCACACAGAACATATTGGCTTTGAATGGATTAGAGTTGTCAACAGATAGTTCAACAATGTACGTTACGAACCCAACATTGTCAGCGATAACCAGGACGAGTGGATTTGTAAGCAGTCAGGACAATGGTGGATTGGCAAGAAGTACGTCCTCCTCAGCGAGCGCATATTTGTATCCAGTAGGATCTAATGTAGGAAGCTTCCGTTATCGTCCAATAGAGATTTTGCCAAGCGTAGGCACCCCCCATACCTTTAAAGTACGTATGGCGAATGTTGAGGCAGGGACAGAAGGCTTCAGTAGGAGCACAACCGATGGTAGCATCTGTTCAATCAATGGCGACTTCTACCACAGAATAAGCAGACTAAGTGGAAACAGTCCAGCGGATGTAAGTGTATATTATAACCCAGGAACCGATGGCAGTTATACAACAATAGCACACTGGCAAAATGTACCGGAATGGGAAAATACAGGGACAGTAGTAAGTGGAAGCAATTACGGAATGAGCAGTTATACAGCTACAGGCTGGAATGACTTTAGTTATAGTGCATTTGGCCTAGGTACAACAAATGTAACTGCAGCAACGATAAGCGCATCAGGTCCGACGACTTTCTGTAATGGGGGCAATGTTATCTTAACCTCAAGTCCAAGCAATACTTACTTGTGGAGCAATGGCGCCACAACACAATCAATAACCATAAATACTTCAGGAAGCTATACAGTAACAACGACAGCAAGTAACGGTTGCTCAGCAACGTCCTTAGCAGAGACTATAACGGTAAATAATTTACCAATAGTAAGCTTTAGCTCTTTAAGTGCGGTATGTTTGAATACGCCATCCTTTTCGTTAAGCGGAGGAAGCCCAGTAGGCGGAACCTATACAGGAACAGGTGTAAGTGGAAACAATTTTGATGCTTCTCTAGCAGGAGTAGGAACCAAGACCCTAACCTATACCTACACAGATGTGAACGGCTGTAGCGCAAGTTCGACACAGACGATATTAGTAAAATCACTACCAACCGCAACGATAACAGCAGCAGGACCAACGACATTCTGTGCAGGAGGAAGTTTGTCCTTAACAGCAAGTGGCGGATCAGGAAGTACATATTTATGGAGTACGGGAGCCACCACCAAAATCACGACGCCTTCGGCAAGTGGTTCATATACAGTAACGGTAAATGTCACCGATGCAAATGGCTGTACAGCAACCTCCTCTGGATTATCAGTAACGGTGAATCCACTTCCATTGGCAACAACTGGCGGAAATCAAACAATATGTAAACTACAAAGTGTTGTTTTAGGTTCAGCCTCAGTGGTAGGCAATACCTACAGCTGGACCCCAGCGACAGCATTAAGTTCAACAAGTGTTTCCAATCCAACCGCGAATCCAAGCATAACAACAACCTATACCTTAACAGAGGTAATTACCGCAACAGGATGTAGCAAGAGCAATCCAGTAACGGTTACGGTAAATCAATTGCCAATATCAACAATCACTGTAAGTGGACCAACCACGATATGTTCAGGTGATTCAGTAACCCTTATTGCAAATCTGTATACTTCTTACTTATGGAGTGATGGACAAACAACAAGAAGCATCAAAATAAGTACTCTTGCAGGAAATTATTCAGTAACAGTAACCGATGCGAATGGTTGTCAAAAACTTTCTTCACCTTCAACAATTGTTGTAAATCCTGCTCCTCCAGCATTTGTTGGTCCGCATGTCACAATATG
>CANJPX010000148.1 GCA_947476185.1 Bacteroidota bacterium | reverse complement strand
CTGTTGGGGACGAGGATGACCGGGCGGCGGCACCAGCCGTCCTGGCGGGCCTGCGCGAGCACGGCGATGCCGGTGTAGGTCTTGCCGACGCCCACGTCGAACGCGAGCAGGCCGCCGCGATTGGCGAGCACGCGGCGCGCGCCAGCGGTCTGGTGCGGGTGCAGGCGCACGCCGTCCTTGGTCCAACGCGCGAGCGGCAGCGGCTCGGCATCGTAGGTGGGCGCGACGTAGCCCTTGAAGTGGTGGTTGTACGCGTGCTCGACGCGAGCGCTGCGCTCGGGATCGGAGCCCACCCACGCGCGGAAGGACTGGTCCCACTCCTTCGCCTTGGCGAGGCGGACCTCGTCGATGTTCTCGTCCTTCTTCTTCTTGGGCTTGAAGGTCGTCTTGTCGTGGTTCATCCAGCCGATGCACCACCGCGCCTCGGGCGCGAGCTCGCCCGCCTCCTCGATCTGATCGTAGTCGAGGCCGGGCACCTGCACGAGGCCCTCGCGGCGCTCCAGGCGGACCGCGCCGTAGTGCTGGTTCAGCGTCTCGGTGAGCCAGCCGGTGATGAGTTCGAGCGGCACCCAGCCCTGGCGCGGCGACACGCCGCCGATGTCGTCGAGGACGGCGGGCTGGATGACCTCGACGAGCTTGCGGGCCTGCACGGCCACGCGGTCGAGCGGGACCACGCCCCACACCATGCCGTCGCGCAGCACACGCGCGGGCTCGCGCTTCTCGGCGAGGGTGACGGCGCGCTCGTGCTTCGGCCAGAGGTGCCCCGTCAGGTAGTCGCGCTCGGGGACCAGCTCGTCCCAGCCGTCGCCGTCCAGGCACCAGCCCGCGTCGAGCAGCTCCATCAGGCGCCTTACTACGGTGGCCTGGGCCTGCTCGGGCGCGTGGCCAGACTGCGCGACGAGCGCGTCGGCGAGGTCGCGCACGGTGAGCGCGTGGCGCGTCCGGTAGACCCACTCGGCGAGCGCGACGAGGTCGTCGGACTTGCCCGCGTAGCGCGGCGTCCAGGTCGGCTTGGTCGCGAGGCCGTCGATCAGGCGGCCCGACTTGGTGAAGGCCTGGAGAAACCGCTCCGCGCCCGTGTGTCCGTCGGCCAGGAGCTTGCGGAGGTCAGTCGACGCCCACGGGTTGCCGTGCTTGGCCGTCCAGACGTTCAGCGCCTCGACCAGCTCGGGCCAGAGCTGGACGTGCTCGTCGGTGGTCTGCGCCGACGCGGCGGCGAGGTAGCGGTCCACGCGGAAGCCGATCGCCACAGCCGACGCCGCGTGCTCGGACAGGCCAGCGGTGCTCGCTTCGAGCTGCCGCGCGAGGCCAGACTTCGGCGGGCGCGCGCCGGGGAACACGATGACGTTGTGCGCGATCTCGCACGCGCCGCAGATGGGCCGCTCGACGAGATCGGGCAGGCGCTCGAAGGTGCCGACGACCTGGTAGCCCCAGCGCGGCTTGCTGGTCTGGTCGTCGTCGCCCGCGTCCTTGCCGACCTCGGTGCCGATGATGTGCGACGGGAACTGGGTGAAGTAGTCGCCGTCGAGGACGAAGCGGTCGGCCTCGTCGACCTCCGCGAGCTCACCGCCGCGCGCGCGGAAGAACAGCAGGTCGGTGACCAGCATCGCGCCGGGGAAGATGCCGGACGGAAGACGGTAGGCGCTCGCGAGGTGGTGGCGCTTCAGCACCTTCTCGCGGAGCGAGAGCAGTGCGGTGCTACGCCCGGTGAGGAAGCCCGAGGGCACGAGGAACACGCCGAGCCCGTTCGGCGCGAGCAGGTCGAGGCCGCGCCGCAGGAAGTAGGCGTAGGCGGACTTCTCCCGGTAGGCGCGGTCGGGGTCCTCGGTGATGCTGACGCCACGCGCGCCGTAGGGCGGGTTGGACAGCACGAGGCCCAGGCGACCGGCGTACTCGTGCGCGTGCTCGCGGATCCAGCGCTCGAACGGGCCGTTGAACACGGGGATCTCGGGCCGGAGCGCCTGGAGCATCCGGGCCGACAGCTCGGACCACTCGACGACGAGCCAGTGCAGCGCGTCGAAGGCGTCGCCGCTGGCAGCCTGCACGAAGCGGCCGATGCCCGCGGACGGCTCAAGCGCGAGCACGGTGCCGTCCTCGTTCGGCAGGTCGGACAGCAGCGGCTGGACGACGCGGGCGACCTCACGCGCCACCTTGGATGGGGTGTAGTACTCGTGGATGAGCCCGCGCTCCTCTGGCACTGGGAAGCCGGTCGGGAACTGCGCGGCGACGGAGAGGATTGAGAGTCCACCCCAGCCCGAGTAGGCGGTGAGCGCGGCGCGGTCGGCGGCGGTCATCTCGTCGGGGCGCTTCGACGCGGCGACGCGCATCGCGGCCAGGTTGGCCACCGTGCGCTGCGAGGCGGACCACAGGTCCGACGGCTGGGCGTACGCCTCGGCGTAGCGGTCGCCGGACGACGCGGTCCCGGATCGGTTCCCCGTCGCGCGCGCCGCGAGCTGGCGGTCGAGGACGGCGACGAGGGTGGGCCGGTTCCGCGCGAGGAAGGCGTCGAAGTACGACGGCGTCACGCCGGGCGGGAGGCGCTGGCGAAGGACGGTGGCGATGCGGTCGACGAGGACTTCGGCGGAGGGCGGCACGAGGACTCCGAGGGCGCGGGGCGCCTCGGGTCAATGTCGCGGGGTGGGATCGTGAGGGCCAGGGATTTCGGTTCCCACTCGGTTCCCACACCATTGGGATTCGGGGTGCTCTTGGCCACCTCGCGCATCGTCGCGTATTGCGCCGGTGCTGCTGACTCGGGTAAGTGCTGCGCAAAGACGGCGTTCCCTACGCCGGAGGGAGGGCTATTGCGTTCCGAGCACCTTTTTCTTGCGGTCGTTCTACTCGTTGGATGTGGCCCGAAGTCGATTGACGACGATGCTGATGGGTACTCGGCGGCCGAGGATTGCGACGACGGGAACGCTGCGGTGCACCCTGGAGTCGACGAGATCGCCTACGATGGTCTGGATAACGATTGTGTGTTCGGCGATCTCTTGGATGTCGACGGGGATGGGTTTGACGGCGGAACGGCGGGTCCAGACTGCAACGATGAGGACGCCACCGTGTCGCCCGACGCAGAGGATGTGCCCTACGACGGCATCGACAACGACTGCGCGGATGGCGACCTGGTAGACGTCGACAGCGATGGCTTTGACGGCGGCCCCGAGGGTGCCGACTGCAACGACAAGAACCCTGCGATCAACCCGCAGGCGTCTGATGTCGTTGGCGACGACACCGATCAGAACTGCGATGGGGCCGACGGCACGGACATCGACCTGGACGGATTTGCGTCGGACGCGTCTGGTGGGGACGACTGCGATGACAATGACCCGGGCGTGAATCCTGGCGAGGCGGAGATCTGGTACGATGGCATCGATGAGAACTGCGACCCGATGAGCGACTTCGATCAGGACGGCGACGGGCAGGACTCCGAAAGTTACGGCGGGACGGATTGTGACGACACGCTTGCGAACGTTTACGTTGGGGCTGCCGAGGTCTGGTACAATGGTTTGGACGACGATTGTGCCGGTGATAATGATAACGATCAGGATGGGGACGGCTACGGGGCGGCAATGTTGGGTGGTTTGGATTGTTACGATCTCAGCGATCTGGTATTTCCGGGTCAATCGAATTACTTTGCGGAGCAACGCGGGGATGGGTCGTTCGACTACGATTGCGACGGACGAGAAGATAAGGCTCTCCCGGCGGGATCAGTACTCCTTGCGGGGACACCTGATCAATGCAATGTCTGGCTGAGTGGTGTGCCTGATTGTGGTCAGTCGGCGCCAGCCAACGGGGTCAGGTGTGTAGTGGGGCCGCCTCTGGCTTGCTTTTGTAGAGCTGGCACTTCCACGCAGGGGTGTCGCTGATGTGCGGGTCGACCTATCGATGTTGATTGCTTGAAGGTGTGTTCCGCGCTGATCGGCTTTCAATCCCACGGGAGCGCGTAGAAACTGCGCGCGGGTAAGACGCAACTGGCAAGGATTCTTTCCAGAAGTCCCGGTCAGCGCTGAATCCGGCCACAAGAGGACATCAGGGAGTGGTCAAAGCCGCCGCGACTGCTGCGCTAAAGGCATCGATCAGTGCCTTGTCTTTCGCGGCATCTGGCGAGGATTCGGAAGCTTGGGCGGGCGCCGCTGGCGCGCGCGCCGGCGCCCGCGTCCGCTCCTCGGCCGGCCCGTAAACCCAAGCCTCCAGGCTTATCCGCGGCGCGTCCTTCCGCCCGAGCGCCTCCTCGACGAGCCGCAGCTTCCGGTTGACCCTGGCGTCGCCCTGGATCTGCGCCGGCAGGATGACCCGCACGAACACCCGCACCCCACCTCCGACATCGTCGAACCCGACCGTCTTCGCCGACAGCGACACGACCTCGACGCCGAGGTGCAGCAGCGCCGCCTTCACCC
This sequence comes from Bacteroidota bacterium, assembly GCA_947476185.1. Lineage (GTDB taxonomy): Bacteria > Bacteroidota > Bacteroidia > 2-12-FULL-35-15 > 2-12-FULL-35-15 > 2-12-FULL-35-15. The sequence goes on along the minus strand of CANJPX010000148.1, from coordinate 682 downwards.
ACTTCTTCGCGGCCGCCGCCGTCGGCGTCGACCGGAACGTGCTGGTGTGGCCCGTGACCACCGCCAGGAGCTCGTCGACCGTCCCCGGCGTCCCGCCCATCGGCACCACGACCAGGCGTCCCGGCGCGCTCGGCGCGGCATCGACGTCCACCGCCGCCCGCAGCTTCGACGGGTGCAGCACGGCGCGCGCTGTCTGCCCGTCCTCCTGCCACACCACGCGCTCGGCATCCCGCCACTCGATCACCGTCCCGACCCGCCGCGGGTCGCTCGCGAGCGACGCCCGGTCGCCCGGCTGGAGCCCGTCCTCGGCCAGCGACGAACCGCCCGTCGGCAGGTTGATCTGCCCCGCCGCGCACGCCTTCCCGGCCTTCGCCGCCGCGAGCGACACCCACTGCGCGATGCTCCGGAGCTTGCGGAGCCCGTCGAACGGCTCGCCGCGCGCGATGGCGTCCCGCGCCTCGCCGTAGCTTTGGATCGCGCGCTGGACCGCGCCGACGGCCTCCTTCTGCTCGCGACCGCGGCACAGCTCGGACTCGCTCATGCGCGCCGCGAACCGGATCAGGCGACGGGCACGCTCCAGGATCGCGGGCGCCGTGTGCCAGCCCTCGTAGAGCTTGGTGAGCTGGACCAGCGCGTCCTGCCGCGACGGCTCGTCGAGGTCGTTCTCGTCGACACGCTCGCG
>CANJPX010000147.1 GCA_947476185.1 Bacteroidota bacterium | reverse complement strand
TAGCTCAAAACAATTTTTGAATATTGAATTCTGGTCTTCTCCATTGAATTACAAAGGATATAAAATGAGCAAATACAAATTAGTTTTGTATGGGATTGCATCTGCAGAGGGTTTAAAATTATTTAAACTGGATGACGATATATATATGAAAAGTGCTTCATTTGTTTATCACTTAGATGCATTTTCTGACTTTAAGGCATATGAACGCATTACGGATGAATCCATAATTTTTAAGTTAAAATAATTTTGGGCATGCAAATTACTTTTTCAAAATATCAAGGCACAGGAAACGATTTTATCATTATCGATAATCGTGAACTTAAATTTGATCGAAGTAATAATTCTTTGGTTTCAAGGCTTTGTGACAGAAGATTCGGAATCGGTGGTGACGGCTTGATGTTATTGCAAACAAAGATCGGATACGATTTTGAAATGGTTTATTACAATTCAGATGGCAACGAAAGCAGTATGTGCGGAAATGGAGGACGTTGTATTGTTGAATTCGCAAGAATATTAGGTTTGGTAAAAACAAAAGCAAATTTTCTGGCATCTGACGGAGAGCACGAAGCCCTTGTTAAACCGGGATTTATTAGTCTGAAGATGAACAATGTCAGCAAAATCGAATCAAATGCAGCCTTTTCTTATTTAAATACCGGCTCCCCGCATTATGTCGCATTTGTTAGTAATGTCAGAAATTATAATGTTTTTGAAGAAGGAAGAAAGATCAGAAACAATGAACGTTTTAAGGAAAAGGGCTGCAATATTAATTTTGTTGAAAAAGAATTGAACGATCTGTTTGTTCGCACCTATGAACGGGGTGTGGAAAATGAAACCTTTTCCTGCGGTACTGGAGTCACTGCAGCTGCCTTAGTTGCTTCCTTGAAAAATGTTTCTACAGGACAAGATTATTGCGATATAAAAACATTGGGAGGTGACCTGAAAGTGAAATTCACCAAACATCCTGATAATTCTTTTACAGATATTTGGCTTGAAGGTCCGGCAACATATGTGTTTAAAGGAGAAATCTCTGTTTAATGATCCGGGAAGCATTAAAATACAAACTCAAAATTGATGCAGCATTCAATGAACAAGAACCATTAAAAGGTGTCTTCATTGCAGTTATTCATGCTACACGTATTCCTCCGCATATCGGAATTATTGCTGATGAAAAATACCACTCTTTATCTATCAAAGGTCAGGATATAAATACTCCGGTAAAAGCAATTATTAAAAATTCAACACTGCGGAAAATTCCAACTTTATTAATAAAGTTAAGATCGCATCCTGTATTCAGTGACGTTTATTTGTCGGAGCATTTCATAACCAATGTTCAGCAATTCAACAGGGTTGATATCGGGATTGCAACTTGTTTGAGTCCCTTAAAATTATTCTTTGAAGAAGTTTACGGAATCCCAATGAATGAAATAAATTATTTGTATGAATTACTGCCCTTACTTGAATCAAAAGGAATCATCGAAACTATTTATTCTTTAAACGTTAATCAAAAGGAATACAGGCTTCCGATTTATACCAATAAAGAAATTGATACAGGAATAGAGCAGGTGCGGAGTGAATTTAATAGTTAATTCAATCAATATTTTTTCAAAATGAAACTTCAAGGACAACACATTTTGCTTCGTGCAATCGAACCATCTGATATTGATGTATTGTATAAATGGGAAAATGACACAGAAACATGGAACGTTAGTAATACCCAAACTCCTTATTCACGTTTTGTTTTGGAACAATATATTGCTAGTGCGCATCAGGACATTTATTCAGTCAAACAATTGAGATTGATCATTTGTGATAAGGAGAATAATGCTATTGGAAGCATTGATCTTTTTGATTTTGAACCGAACCATCTTCGTGCAGGTGTTGGAATTTTGATAGCAGACAAATCTGACAGAAAAAAGGGACATGCCTCTGAAGCGCTTTCCTTATTGATGGAATATTGCTTTCTATCCTTGAACCTACATCAGTTATATTGTAACATCACTATTGATAACGAACCTAGTATATTACTTTTTCAAAAACATGGTTTTCAAATTACCGGAATGAAGAAGCAATGGATCAGGGACGGTGAAAAATTTAAAGATGAATTGTTGCTTCAAAGGATCCGTTAAATTTTTCCAATTCGGACAAGCACCATTCAATGAAAAATTCCCTAAAAAAAACATTTGTTTTTGCAATACTTTCAACAATTATTTTGTTGATGAGTTATTGTGGAAATCCTTCAAAAGATGAAAAGACAGAAACATATGCAGGATCTGGTGATCTTTACCTAAACCACAACGATACTGCTCATTATGTTGGAATGAGCAAATGCAAACTTTGCCATCAGGCAATATATAATTCATTCATTGAAACAGGAATGGGAAAGAGTTTCGACTATGCAAGTAAAGATAAAAGTTCAGCAAAGTTTTCGGAACATACAACCATCTATGATAAATTTAAAGATTTTTATTACCATCCTTTTTGGGATAATGACAGTTTAAAGATCATGGAATTCAGGTTGCAAGGAAAAGACACGATCTATAAGCGGATAGAAAAGGTTGATTACATTGTCGGTTCCGGACAACATACTAATTCCCATATTAATAATACGAATGGTTATTTGCACCAGATGCCCATGACATACTATACACAAAAAGGAACATGGGATTTTCCTCCGGGTTTTGAGAATGGTTTCAATACTCGATTTTCAAGAAAAATTGGTTTGGAGTGCATGAGTTGCCATAATTCACTACCTGATTTTGTTGAGGGTTCTGAAAATAAATTCAACTCATTACCGGAGGGAATAAGTTGTGAACGCTGTCATGGTCCTGGAAGTATTCACGTGCAACAAAGATCTTCTGGAGCAATAATAGATACTTCAAAATACATCGATTATTCAATTGTAAATCCGGCGAAATTGCCAATTGATCTTCAGTTTGATGTTTGTCAGCGTTGCCATTTGCAAGGAAACAGTGTTTTAAAAGAGGGTAGATCATTTTTTGATTTTAAACCAGGATTAAAATTGTCGGATTATATTACAACTTTTTTACCCCGTTATAAAAATGCAGATAATGAATTTATCATGGCTTCCCATGCGGACAGGCTGAAACAAAGTAAGTGTTTTAAAAACACCATAAATGCCCAGTCAAATTCCACTTCTTTGAGACCAGGAAAAAATTCATTGACATGTATTACTTGTCACAATCCTCACGTAAGTGTTAAATTTGCAGGGAAAGATGTGTTTAATAATGCTTGTAAGAATTGCCACAATACCGGAACCAAGAATGGATTATGTTCCGAAAAGTTAATTATTCGGGAGAAAGTACTAGATAATTGTGTTAGTTGTCACATGCCTAATTCCGGATCGATTGATATCCCACACGTGAGTGTTCACGACCATTACATTCGTAAACCAATAAAAAAAGAAGAGGTCAAAAAAATAAAAGAATTTATCGGGCTATGTGCTATCAATGAAAAAAATCCGAACAATTTTACAAAAGCAAAAGCGTATATTCAACAGTATGATAAGTTTGAATACAAACCCGAATATTTAGATTCGGCACAATATTATTTATCGGATAAGAACATCGATGAAGTAAAAAAGAATTTTGAATTGTTGGTTCATTTGTATTTTATAAAACTCGATTTTAATAAAATATTGAAATATGTTACTCTTGTTGGAAAGGATAACCTACTGAATTCGATCCTGGTAAACAAATCATATGACAATTCAAATGCATGGACTTTATATAGAATTGGAGAGGCTTACAATGCTTCCGGTGACGTTTTGAATGCCTATGCTTTTTACAAAAAATCGAATGAATTATCACCTTTCAATCTAGAATTTAAAAACAAATTGGGAGCATCCTTGATGGCTCAGAAAAATATTCCTCAGGCGATAAAAATATTTGAATCAATATTGGGGGAGGATCCTAAATTTGTTCAGGCAATCAACAATTTGGGATATGCAAATCTCGTTTCCGGGAATGCCCAGAAAGCTGAAGAACTTTATAACAGGGCTTTAAAATTAGATCCGGATTACGAATCTTTATTAATGAATATAGTAGGTTTAAAGATCTTTCAGAAAAGATACAACGAGGCGGAAGAAGTGCTTAAAAAAGTATTAAAAAAGAATCCAAAAAACGAACAAGCTATTGCTGTATTGAAGCAATTGAAAGGCTTAAATTAATATCTTTGTTTTCTTTAATTTCAAATTAATAATGGCAAAAGGAAAATCTTCATTTATTAAAAAAATAGTTGTTTCTCTTTTTATTATTCTACTCATGATAGTTGGAGTTGGGGGGTATTTTGCCTACAAAACCATATATCAATCAAATGTGAATTTGGGTGATAAAAAATCGGAGATCATTTATATTCCCACAGGTTCTACTTTTGATGATGTAATAAGGATCTTAGGTGAAAACAATATCTTAAAGAACCGTTCCACTTTTGAGTTGTTGGCGGAAAAGAAAAAATACAAGAATGCCATAAAGCCGGGGAAATACAGGATCCTGGCTAACATGAGTAATAATGCTCTTGTGAATTTATTGAGAGCAGGGATCCAGGAACCTGTCAATTTTAATTTCAATGGTTTACACACCTTAGATGAACTTATGGGTCGTGTTGGCAGAAGAATAGAAGCGGACTCAAATGCACTGCGGCAAGCTATCAGAGACAACGGTTATTTAAGTAAATATGGTTTTAACAAGGACAATATTCAAGCTTTCTTTATTCCTGATAGCTATGAGTTTTATTGGAACACTTCTGTGGATGATTTTTTTGATCGAATGTCAAAAGAATATAAATTATTTTGGAGTGCGGAAAGAAAGAAAAAGGCAATTTCAATTGGGTTCTCACAAACAGATGTTACCATATTGGCGTCGATCGTCCAAGGTGAGCAATGTTGTGATAATGATGAAAAGAAGACAATTGCCGGATTATATATTAACCGCATGAAAATAAATATGCCATTGCAGTCGGATCCAACGGTAATATTTGCACTGAGAGATTTCACCATTCAACGTGTTTCAACCGAGCAAACCCGGACCAATTCACCTTATAATACTTATGTTAATAAGGGGTTGCCACCGGGACCAATCGGCTTTGCCCTGCAGTC
>CANJPX010000146.1 GCA_947476185.1 Bacteroidota bacterium | reverse complement strand
AGCGTGCGGCGGCGGGGGAGTTGGCCGCGTGGTGCCTCCCTGGCGACCTGTTCCACACGCGCAGCACGGCGGACGATCGCAACGCGCTCGCGGCGCGCCTCCAGCGCATGGCCTTCCTGGCGCCCGTCGTGATCACCGCGGGGAACCATGACGCACCGGGTGATCTGGATATCTTCGCGCGGCTCGACGGTGCACATCCCCTCGTCGTGGCCACGCAGCCGCGGCTGGTGGGCATCGACACCGGCACCGGCGTGCACGCCTGGATCCTGTGCCTGCCGTACGCACACAAGGCCGGCCTCGTCGGCGCCGGCGTCGAGCACACGCAACTGCCGCAGGTCGCCGCCGGGTCCTTCGACGCGATCCTGATCGCACTTGGCGACGACCTACAGCACCACGTGGACGCGGGCGAACCGTGTCTCGTCAACCTCCACCAGAACATCGCTGGCGCGGTGAGCAGCGTCGGGCAACCGCAGATTGGTTCCGAGATCGAATACAGCACGGCGCTGCTCGATCGCCTCCCGGCTGATGCGCCGATCCTCGCCAACCATATTCACAAACACCAGGTGATGGCGCGTACGGTGGGCCTGCCGGCGGTGTTCGCCGGATCCACGTCACGCCACGACTACGGCGAGATGGAAGAGAAGGGTTTCGTCGAGTGGACGCTCGACGACTTGATCGTCCAGCTCGATCCGGGCGACGGCTGGTCGTGGCAGTTCCTCCCGCTCAACGTCCCGCAGCAGTTTCAGGTCGAGGGCACGCTCGATCGCGAGTACTTCGAGATCACGCGCGTGAACGGCGAGCCGGCCGATCAGCGGCCGAACTGGAAAGGATCTGACGTTCGGGTCCGCTACGAGTACCAAAAGGCGGCCATCTCCACACTCGACACGGCGAAGATCCTTGCGGAATTCGCGGATGTCCGCTCGCTGAAGCTCGAAGGCGTCCCAGTCGCGATCGCGGAAGTGCGCGCCCCCGAAGTGATCGCCGCGGTCACGCTCGACGCCAAGGTCGAAGCGTTGTGCGTTCGGCAGGGCATCGCGTGGACGCCCGGCATCGTCGAGAAGCTGTCGGCGCTGCAGCAGGACGATGCGGCCGACATCATTGCCGCCTGGGCCGATGCCGGCGCGCCCGTCGCGATCCTCGAAAGCGCGGTGGCGTAGCCATGAGAATCGAGAAGCTCGAACTCAAGGGCATCACCGCGTTCCCCGGCGTCGTCTCCGTCGACTGCACGACACTCCCGCAGGGCGTCATCGCGATCGTGGGCCCGAATGGCCACGGCAAAACGACGCTGCTCGAAGCGCTCGGGCCCGCGCCGATCTATCGCGAATTCCCGACGCGCGCCGAGAAGCCGCAGTTCGACACGGCCACCGGGACGGATAGCTACCTCGATCAGACCGTCACGCTCGACGGCCGCGGCACCTTCCGTCTGCGCGTGAACCTCGACAACCTGCGGCGGAAGTCCGACGCGGTGATCGAGCGTGTGCTCGCCGACGGCTCGCGACAGGCGCTCAACGACGGCAAGTCGACGACCTACGACCAGCAGATCAAGACGCTGTTCCCGTCGATGGCGATGCTGCTCGCGTCGGCCTTCGCCGCGCAGAACCGCGCCGGCTCGTTCATCACCGGCAGCCGGAGCGATCGAAAGGCACTCTTCGCCGAACTGCTGAACCTCGGGCATCTCGACGCGATGGCGCAGACGGCGCGCACGATCGCCGGCGCGCTCGAGAAGCGGCGGATCGCGATCGCGGCGAAGCTCGACGTCCTGGAAGCGGCGACGACGCCGGCGATTCTGCAGCGCTTGCAGGATGACGCCGATCGTCTGCAGATCGAGATCGGCCGGCTCGAGGATCTCGCGAAGACACTCACCGCAACGCAGCAGACCGCCGCGGCCGCCGTCGATGCCGCGCGCGCCGAACTCGACGCCGCCCGCACCAGCGACCGCGATCGTGCGGATCTGGCGACCCGGTATCGCGAGCGGCACGACGCGCACGACGCCATCGAGGCCGAGCTCGTCCGCCTGGCGGATCAGCTGGCCACCGGGCTCGACGCGATCGACGCGCGCCACACAGCCGCGATGGACCGGCTCACCGCGCGTCGACGCAACGTCCTCACCGCCGCGCAGGCGGACCAGCAACTGGCCGCGGTGGAACTGCAGATCCTGACCCATCTCGACGCGGATCTGAAGGACCGTGAGCTGCGTATCGCCAACAATCGCCTGCTCCTCGACAGGGCGGAGACCATCCGCGCGGCCGCCGCCGCCGTGCCCGAGGCCGCGGCGCGTGTGACGAGCGCCAAGGCCGACCTCGCCAATTTGCGCGCCACCCACGACGGCCGGGCGCGTGAGATCAGCACGCTCCGGACGGCCGTCCACGCAATGGCGCAGGCCGAGGGGGAACTGACGCAGGCCCGCCGGCAGGCGGAGCTGCTCGAGCGGATGCCGTGCAGGGGGGCCGCGCCCTACGACGGGTGTGAATTCCTGAAGGACGCCGCGGCCGCCAAGGCGCGCCTCACGGTCCTCGAGACGCAGCTGGCCGGGCTCGACCAGCAGCGCGCCGCGTTGGCTTCACTGGAGGATGCGCAGTCGGTGACGTTCGACGCGATCGCGCAGGCGACTGCGACACTCTCGGGCGCGGAAGCGGCGCTCGAACGCCTGCAGACGCAGGCCACCCACATCGAGAAGGTGCACACCGCCGACGCACGAATCGCGGAATACGAGGCCGATCAGCAGACATTCCGCGCCCGCGCTGACGCCGCTCGTGTCGCCGCCCGAGCCCAGCGTGATGCGGATCTCGACCAGGCGGCACGCGAGGCCCGCGAGCTCGACGTCGAGGATCTGCAGGCGGACGTCACCGCGGCGACGGAGCGCCTGGCACTCGAAGCGGCGCACACCGCGCAGCGCGCTGACGCCATGAACCGACGGGCGGCGATGGCGACCTTGCTCGAGCAGATCGCGGCTGCCCTCGCCACGCTGCCGCCGGCGGCGGACCTCGCCGCGCTTGAGCAGGCGGTCACGTGGGCGTTGATCGACGCGCGCGATGCGCAGACCGCCATCACCAATACCGCGGCCGATCGGGCCCGCTGTGAGACCGAGATGGCGCAACTGCACACGCACCGTGCGGCGCTCGCCCAGCAGTTGCTCGAGCGTGACGCCCAGCGCGGGCTCCTCGCCGCGCTCGATCGCGACCTGGTGGAGTGGCAGGTCCTCGACGGCGCGCTTGGCAAGAACGGGCTGTCGGTCCTCGAGATGGACGCCGCGGGCCCGGCGGTCAGCGCCCTCTGCAACGACCTACTCGAATACGCGCTCGGCAGCCGGCGCTTCACGGTCGAGCTGGTCACGCAGGAAGCCAAGGCCAAAGGCCACGGCCTGAAGGAAACCTTCGACCTGAAGGTGTACGACACGGACCGCGGCAGCGCGCCGCGCGATGTCTCAGATCTCTCTGGCGGGGAACAGGTCCTGATCGACGAGGCCCTGAAAGGTGCGATCGCGCTCTTCAACAACGGCCGGCACGAGCAGCGAATTCTGACGTGCTGGCGCGACGAGACGACGGGCGCCCTTGATGCGGAGAACGCGCTGCGCTATATGGCGATGCTGCGCCGGATTCAGGAACGCGGCGGATTCGAAAGGTTGTTTGTGATCAGTCACAACGCCGACGCCGCCGCCCTCGCCGATGCGCAGCTCTACGTGCACGACGGCCGGGTCGACGTCATCCTGCCGCCCTTCGGGGCTCGATCGGAGGCCGCATGAGCCGCTTGCTGACCGCGCTGCAGTTCCTGGCGATCGTGGTGATTGGCTGGGTGCTGGTGCTCGGGATTCCGTACGGCCTGTACCGGCTCGCGGTCGTGTGCATGAAGGCGGCGCGCTGATGTCCCGCCTCATCGCCATCATCGCCGTGGCCGCCGTCGTCGTGGTGTTCCTCGCACTCTGGCTGATCGCCCAGATCCTCGCCTGGCGTGACCGCCGCCGACCGGACACCGCGTGGAAGCCCGCCGGCGTGCGCTACACCTTCACCGGCCACGACCAAGAGCAGGGTGAGCGCGGACGACTCGCCGCCATCGAGCGCGGCCGGGCCACCAGCAAGGCCGCCGACGTCGCGCCCAAACGCTCGGCGGTGATCTACAGCCTGGATGACGAGCGGAGGTCGCGCCGATGACTCGCCCTGCACTGGTGAGCTACGTCGAACTCCGCGACGCTATCGCCGATCTGATTCAGCCGTCGATGCCGTGGCCATTCACAGACGTGAGCCGAGACGACGCCGAAGGCCGTGAGACCGCCGTCGCGATCGCCGCGGCCTGTCTGCCGACGATCGTGCGGGAATTCAATGCGCTGCGAAACGCCGGAAAGCGAGTGCCCCGATGAACACCCAGCACACGCCGCTGCTGCCTGACTTGCTCGCGCCGACGATCGAGATCATCGACGACGAAATCGGTGATGTGCGACGGCTGCTCGCATGGAAGCGCGTGCGCCCGACCTCTGCCGCGATCTACGAGCTACTGCAGGACAAGAAGATCCTCGACATCCGCCGGAAGCGCGTGTTGAACGCGTGCGCGGCGATCCGGAATGCCTCCCAGCGGTGGCCCACGAGCTGCGAGATCACGCAGTGGCTCTTTGAGCGCGGACGCATCCCGAGCACGAATCCCAACATCGTGAAGCCGCGCTGTTCTGAACTGTCGACCGGATGGGACGAGACGCGCGAAGTCGACGGCCAGCGCGTGAAGGTCTTTGTGCCGTGCGACATCTTCGAGCGCGGGCGCAAGCGGAAGTCGGACATCACGGGGCACACCGTCCTGACGTGGCAGATCCGCGAAGCGGGCGGTGCCGCGTGAGCGTCTGCGTCCCCATCGTCATCGTGGGCGGCCGCCAGAAGACCTACATCGCCGGCGCCGGGAGTCGGCGATTCGCGGAGCGCGTGTGCGCGTCGCTCTCGCGCGACTACCGCGAAGTCCAGTTACAGCAACAGGAAGACGGCAAGCCGGAGCGGGCCCAGTGCCTGGCGATCTGGCGTGATGGGAGACGGATCCAGTGAGTCGTTGGTTTTGTCAGTCGTGCCGCGTGGACGTCGCGTTCAATCACGCCGGCGTCTGCCCGCAGTGCCAGTCCTCGAGCGCCGTGGTGCTGCTCTCGGCGCTGATCT
>CANJPX010000145.1 GCA_947476185.1 Bacteroidota bacterium | reverse complement strand
AGACTGTATTCGTCGTTGTTAAGACATGGCGAAATATAATCGGCACTTTGGTTTTTGCCTTCGTGAACAGTTACAACATTATTATTGGAACTACTTATGGAGACGTGTTATTACTGGAAAACCCTAACCAATGGTTTAGATACCTAACTTATATGCTCCCTGAGACAAATGGAGTCATCTAAATTGTTATTTAATGTGTTGTCCTATCAGCAGGCAACAAACTTGGAGAGGTTTCGACCTTACTTAGTTTCACATCGAATGAACGTACCAGAAATGGGCGTGCTTTTGGAGCTCAACGTAACCGTTGGGAGAACTTGCGGCCGGAAACGGCAAGCGGGATGTTATCATTCGTCGTCAAATATCAAAATGGATCATTTCTACCAACCACTTGGTACTTACAGCTTCACTACAAATCCGTCCTCCCTGCCAATTGGATTCGATCCAAAATATGCATGCCTGACAAGCCATTCTGACCCTGAGGAAGGCAGTTTGTATTATACATCAACATGGAACAGCTTACCCATGAGTGAATACTTTTGATGTCTCAAGAAAGACCATGTCATTGTGTGCTCCACAGTTAGGCCACTGCCAGTTTTCCCCAACGGTTTTTTTTTCACTGGTGCCTAGCACAATAACATAGTCACGTGATTATTCATTACTCATGTTTACTTTAGTAATAGCCAAAAATCTTAATATAGTAAATTGTACGTTTAATCGTACTCCCTTGTGTAATTTATAAAATCGAAAACTCTCTCTCTCTCTCTCTATTACTGCGCCGATGTGGAATGCTCGTTTTGCAAAAAAAATAATAATAAAACGAAATTTTGTAACTGTATCGTTTGCTCTAGACGTTAAGTAAAGGTGTTTGCGTGTCTTGTGTTACAAAAATAGTCAATTATGAGTTGAAATTGGAGAGAATTGGGCATTTTTGAAAAAGTTGGAAAAATGGAAAGTGATCACGATACGAGCGAATCCGAAGATCCTTTTGAGTCGAAAGTATACGGGATAGACAAAGCAGAGTATGATCGTAAAAATCGTCTTATTATTTCGAAAACTTGGGGTAAAACTCATCTCAGCAACGAAAATTATGATACAATGCGAGCAGAAGTCGCTCTTGCAATTCTTAAAGCACAAGATAAAGGTTCCATAAATCCGTTTTCTGAATCGCTTGAACTTGATAATTTATCTTACTTACTTTTCCAAGTGACAAATGAACTTCGTTTGTATAAGGAATACGATGATGGTTTGACACACGCATTGGATCAATTTCAGATGAAAGCATTTGTTAAAGCAAATGGCAATGGTAAAGGCAAAGGCAAAGGCGGAGGACATCCCAATAAAAAGTTCAAGCCAGACCCGAATCTTCACACACCTTTAGCTTCGTCAGATAATAAGAAATCAAAGGCAAATATTGTTAGTTCCTCGAGCAAAGGATCATCAAATAAAAACAGATCAGCGCAACGTAGTGCAGATGAAGATGAAGATGATGACGAAGAAGAGGATGATGACGAATCGGTTATGTGCATAACTAGTGATAAAGATGAAGATATAAGTAGTAATGAAGGCGATAAATCGTTCAAATCATTGACATCATCATCTAAAAAACCCAATCATACAGTTACAATCAAAATTTTAGTTCATGGTGCAAGATTTTCAGAAAGCAAAAAAGGATTTACATTCGCTGTACAACCTACCTATGAAATGAAATTTGAAGTTTCCGATACAAAGTTGAAAAGATTGGACAAAGCTGACAAAAATAGTTTGTTCACGATTCTTGCTGAAGATCTCTATGAATTAGTTATGGATAACTGTCTATACGAATCAAACAGTATTATTCAACGATCTAATAAGTCAATTGAAAACTTACGAGATCTTGCTACACGGCCACCATCTCTCTTGAAGCTTCGACATGATGCGATAATGTTTGCTCGCAATGGAAATCAATCTGATAAATGTATTTATCCATGTCGTGAGAATGACGAGTGTATATTTAAAACAGTTGAAACGTCATCATGGAAACCTATCAAACCAAAGTCCAAGAAAAAGGAATTGGTTTTCAAAGGAGAAAATAGTGTATCAGTTGCATTTATTGAATTTCCTGAAAATCCTCCTCTCAGCTTAACAACTACTAGTCAATTACAGTATTTACATGGTTATTCAAGCGCAATTACGGCATTTTGTGAATCAAAAGATGAAGCTGGCATTGTACAATCAATGGATCCATTAAAATTTGTTACCATTTCTAGCTTTTTCAATTTCGATGAAACATTAACTGCTAATCACAATTTTAAACTCAAAGAATATGTTCAGAAAAGCAAAAATGTTCCTTTTGGTATTTCTTTTAATGAGGCTGGATATGCCTTCATGACCTCACCAAATGCATTTGGTAATGATACATCATCTGAATCTTTACATATACAAGTGACAAAATCAAGTGTTGTTGCTACTCTGTCTGGATATTCTGATAGATCAGATGCAATCATTGGTAAAAGTAGTAGTAATCGAGGGGCACAGATATCTCTACTAGATTCGAACAATCATATTAGCATGTCAAAACAAAAGTATGAAAATGTTGGTACATTGATGAATCTTTTAAAAAAAGAAACTATTGATGACGAAGAACTTGTCCAACACTTGATTGAGGGACTGGCAACTGAATGGAAAGGGATGACAAGTCTTGATGCATATTATAGTCTCATTGCAAAATTAGCATGTGGTTTAGGTGGAAGTTTGGTCACGAATAATCCAAAGTTGACAGAATTCTGTCAGATGAATGAAGGCACTGTTGGTTTATCTCCAAAATTCTCGTTCACTCAGTTACCAACTTTTGCATATTTATTATCACTGACATCATCTGAAACACGAAATATGGTGACGACAATCGTCAAGAAGAAAGTCAATGATCATACTTTAATTGTTTTTTCAAGTTATCGAAAGGAAAAAACGACAGAACTGATGCAACCTGTTCGAGCCATGACAAAAGGACTGCCTTCAACTGATCAAATTACAATGCAGCAAGTTTCAGATTCATCTGCAACATTATCAACCAATTCAATGATTAATATCCCAAGCACAACAAAAGATAATTCATCAAAATCTACTGACATGAAAAAATGTACTGCTCTTGAGGCATCATTTGTATTCTCTGATCAGGATAGTACTATGGAAAGCGACTTGTGTAATATGGTGGTGACTGGTCTGAATGATGATCTCCTTTCCAGTGTTGAATTTCATCTTTTAAAAAGTGTTGAAGCATTGTCTACCGTTGAATTTTCAAAAGTATTAAAAGTCAAATGGATGTTATCAAGTAGTATTAGTGTTGGTTCAATGACGCTACAAGCAGGTGATTACGCTCAGGTGACCAGAGTCAATACTAACAAAGATGTTCGGAATCCGTTGGATCAAACTGTTACCATTGAAGTAGCCAAAAGCAAAGTCTCTTGTCGTATTGAAAACTTTCAACGCAAAATAGCAACAACACCTTTGATGTGTGTAATCGAAAATTCAAAGCCAAGAACACCAACCAGTAGTGCAAAAGAAAACAAATAATCCTATCCGAGCTTAATCATCATCAATTCTCTAGCTTGTGTTAGTTTAGTTTGTTTTTTTTCTTGTCAATCAATCTATTCAAAATGAAAATGAAAATCATTATTTATAACAATTCTTTTTACACATATAACAATTTTTCTTCATCAGTAACAGTTATAAAACAATGCTCATAACATTTATAAATCTGTTCAGGCGTAAGACAAGAATAAATTGCATCTGAAAATTTATCAGCAAGAGACATATTTGTATTATTTTTTGAATATGTACCATACTTCTTTTGCATACATTGCTTTGCATTATTAAAAACTAATTCAACAGGACTATAATCACATGAATAAGTTGGTAAAAATATTACAATAACACCAACAGCAGCACAAGCTTGACATATTGGAAGTCGATCATGAATACGTGCATTATCTAGTAATAAAATTGAATTATCTAAAGGAAAACTTTGCATATGAGGTAATATACTGTTAGTCAAAATCGTTATAAATAATTCAGAGTTAATTGTCGTTTCTAAACAATTGATAGTATCAACTGTAAGAATACCAGATAATGATAATGATACAATTGACGATACTCTTTCACCTAGTTGTTGACCAGATGTTTTTACAACACAACGACTACCACGAGGTGATTTTCCTTTTTTGCGAAGAGAAGATTTACCATTTTTGGCTGATTCATCTACAAAAACACATTGACGTGCTTTTACATTTGTCATTACTTGTCGAAATTGAGCACGAATGACCTCATCTCGCTCTTTTGCAACTGTTGTTATTACCTTACTTGTCAATCCATCTCTTTCACATGCTTCATATATCTGTCTTCCAGTAAAAATTTTATGAACAAATGGTAATAACAGCTCTGCAACCTCTTCATAACTCAATGTTGGTTCACGCAAAAAAATCAATCTCACATAAACCATCGTTTCTTCAGATACAACAAAACTTTGTCGATGCTGTTTTCTAGCAGGATCTAGCTGTTGACCATCCCGTACAGCTCGGGCCCACCTACGGCGTGAAGTAGCGTGAATTCCCAACAAATGATCTTGCTCAGCTTGTTTTCCTTTTGGCGCAATTTTCAACGCACGAAGCCTCAAATCACCTGATTTCGTCATAAACCACACCGCATCAAGTGTATTAGAGCTACTCGGTAAGATTAATGATAGGTATTTTTTATTTTATTTTTATTTTTTATTTTTTGGCTCAAAAACGAGCATTCCACATCGGCGCAGTAATATTGACTATAACAACGCAAACAAAAATTTTCTAAGCGAACTGGTTCTTATAGTTTGAGGTGTGTAAAGAATTAAATGGATTTGACAAATTAACGATAACCTAATTATTGATATCTCTCTTAATTGAATCAGTTTTGAGTGAATTTATCTTATTTTGGTTGAGATATTGACTATAACAACGCAAACAAAATTTTTCTAAGCGAACTGGTTCTTATAGTAGACGGAGTATCTGATAGTAACCAGTGTATACTGCGTACTTTTCCTCGACTTCTGCTCAAACAAAGGCAAACTGCTTTGAATTTATAACTACAACTACTTCGTGTGCGAGTCTCTTCAAAATTCAATTAATGTCATCAACAAATTACAAGATAAGAGCAGCAACTTTAGCTGATGTAGTGGCTATACAATTAACAACTAATGAAGCTTTCAAGGCTGATGCATTCTTTAAGAAGGAAGAATATTGGGACCGTTTTACCCTTGAAGATGTGAATGACATGATTTTGTCTCCAATTGGTATATTTTTAGTTGCAGAAATCCAGAGTTTGGAGGAAATTTCTATTATCATTGGT
>CANJPX010000144.1 GCA_947476185.1 Bacteroidota bacterium | reverse complement strand
GCACCGTTCCCTGGCAGGACCGGCCTCGGCCGATCCTCCCACGCAGTGTATGAACGAGCTAGGCCTAAGCAAACGGGGGAAAACGCAGAGCAAAACCCCAACACCGACCCAAATTGTGTCAAATCCAATCACTAACTGGACACAGCCTATAGCTACATGCCATAAACCAAACCCAATCACCCTCTCGCAATCCTCATTCTTCATTCCACGAACGAGAATATTCTCCAGACCAGCCCCACAAGCCTGGATTTTCCCAACGCAGAGAATGACTCCCCTATGTACACCAAGTACACCGACAGGCCCACTGTCATCACCAACCGACCAGCCATGGCCACACCACCTACAGCTCTTTCCAACACCCATCAAGACATATGGCCGACACCAGTCCAGCCCATGGTCTCTCCCAGCGCAACGCTTCAGGCCAATCTTTGACAGCCCCAGCAGTAAACGACGAGCCCTCCCATTACACCAAGAAAACGTAAGAACATCACCAATTGAGCTCCCCATGTCTCTCGTCTCCGCAGATCATCCAACAGCACCCCTATCCAACTCGCCAGAACCACAACCAGATCTCACAGGCGAAACTATAAGTGCTGAAAACAAATATGATCTCCCTATGCAGGTAGCATCCGAACAAGCCGAACTCCTACAACAGAAATTCTACCCCTGTGTCTACTACCGTGAGATTGAGGAAGACCCAGAGCAAGATGATCCATCCCTTAATGCACTGCTACACTCTCTCCTAATGGCACACGAATGGCGTCTCGAACTCCAACCCATCCACATAATGCACACAACAGCATGGCTTGAATCCAGTACCAGCAGAGTAGGAACCACCAAGCGTATCGCCACACACACAGCGGAAACCATCAAGAATATCCCCACCGACACCACCGTCTATCCCACAATGGCCATCATCAGGGCACAAACTCAGCGCTTTGACCACCTAATGGAAATCGTCGGGTCCGCAGAAGACCCAGTGGGTAAGCGTGTCCACTCCAAGCGTAACATAAAAGCAGGCACGCAACTTGGCCTATATACGGGTCAAATCAGAGACCGAAATTACGGCAAGCATGACATCCACCTCAATCACCAAGACCGCGATGGCACCAGATACATCGACGGCACGCCCCCGCATTCCAACTCAACAGCACACATGCTCTCGATGATGAATGAGTACATATGGCTGGAGAATGACTTAGATCGAGAGCCATCAAGGAACAATGTCACCATGGACGACAAGGTTCCAACAGCCCTCTTTGCCAACAGATTCATCCCAGCAACTGCGGAAATGACAGTGTACTATGGTGAAGACTACTGTTGGCTGGATGTCAAATGGCATCTCATCGAAAACATCCTCAGTGTCATAGCGGATATCCTCAAAGCATATGAGGATCTGGACTACATAGTACCTGAATGGTGTATGCTCCTAACGAAGATCCTCAACCCGCATCTGCGAACACACCCCCTCAGTGAGCAAGCATACGAGCTCTACCAATCCCTCCCAAGAGTGCAACCGAACCAAGAGCCCAATGAACTCCACCTCTTAAAACTCTTAGTTGACATCATTGATAATGTACAATTTGAGTTCAACCCATCAACATCCAGAGCGCAACCTCCAGATCAATTCAACAATGTCACAGACTGGCTACACCAACTTGCAGGCTTTCCAGCATTCAGATGGGCCACAGTCTTCAGGCGGGCTCTCTCCCCACACCACATACCAGAGTACCCAACATGGCGAGACTTCATCTTAGCACAAGCAGCGCAGGGTATCCATAGGCACCCCAGAGCAGCACATACAACCAACAGCATGTCAGATCAAGTCACACGCGTCCATCACCAACAGCAGCCGAAGAACCACAACAAGGAGAAAGCCACCACAACAACAGCAGACACCACAGTCTCACTCCATGCACCCACCAGAGCCCAATCTGCACAAACACAGCTGGTCCCAGTCCGACCTCTCCCTCCACCTGAACCTCCCCCAGAGCCGCCACCCCCACTCTACCCAGAGTCGACACCACAACTGAGTCCCACGCACTTCCAGGTCATGGATCTGATGCCAGTACCGCATGCCCCAACTGAGCCAGAAACAGTCTTACGTCGCATCACCCTATCCTCAACTGCCATCCCCAGGTCTGTCACTGGCCCTGCCCCCACTGGTAACCTACGCATAGCAGAACTCAATGTCAACACTCTATCTGAGGACAAGTTGCGAGACATCATCATCCTAATGGCAACCTTCGCCATTGACGTTGCCCTCTTGATTGACACACGAGCACCCTACGATCGATCCAAAGCACTTCAGAAAGTAGCTCTCACCCTTCTCGGCAAATCATCCTGCGTCCTTGTTGCACCAGCCTCAAGCACAGCGAAGACGCCGGTAGGTGGCCAAATGATTCTTGTCAACAAGAAATGGGGTACGCCAAACCCAATCTTCTGGACAGACAAGAGTAATCTAGGCCTAGTCACCTCAATCACGTTGATCGCAGGGTCCGTCAGACTCAGCATATTCTCCACCTACTGGCCCAGACCAGAACCAAAACCAACCCCACCACCGCCAGAAACTCAACCAGCGCCCACCACAACACCAAGCAGGAAAGCAGACCAACTAGACACGCAGCCCTCAGAGTCCTCCACATCCGACTCAGACAACCCCAAGAGGCGCAGAGCATCAACAACCAATCACCCCTCATCCCTCTGGAGTCAAACAGAATCCTGGCTCCACAAGTCAAAGCGGCGCGACTCCAACCCCCTAACATATGTACAAGACACAGCCAAGCATCGAATCCTACACCACTTGCAATCAACCGACAGCGCAGTCATACTAGCAGGCGACCTAAACTCTGGTTGGTATCCATCTGACGCCTCAACCCACAGAGTCGCAGACTGGGCAAACCTTTCGCGCCTCCTGACGCACCGTGCACCCACAACAACCGACTCACATGAGTCAACATGTACCTTCCAACGAGACCTCACAGGTGTCAGTGTCATCGATCATGCTCTCTACACACCCAGCAGGGGTATCCTACCAACGCTCACGCACACACTCACAGACCCGGTCTGGGCGCTTATCACAGACCATAGACCAGTTCTCTTCGACGTCCTCATCAACAACATGTCTGACGATCAACACCGTAATCGAATCCTCCACCCCGAATACAAACGCCCACCTCTTGCTGACCTCTGCCTAGCAGGCTGGAACCGATCGCCCGACAGCCAGGGCAACATTCCAGCACCACCCAAGAAAATCCAAAGATACCGCAAGCTACTCCACAAAAGCCTCGCTGAGGAACTTGCCCACCCACCGCGCACCCTGGAACAAGCAAGCTCACTACTGCTCAAAGCCTCCCTCGCCTCCGTTGCAATAACAAACAAAATCAACAGAGTCACGCGCGGCCAAGATGGCTGGTCCCCACTATTTATGTCGATCAAAGCGGAACTCTTCGCAACTGTCTCGATGATGCATGAATCAGCGCGCATCGATGCACTCCACCTCACGGCTCTGGACAGGCAGAATCTCATCACCCAGGCAGTCTTTCGCATCACAGAAGTGTGGGCAAAGAAGCTTAAACGTCTCCTCCTATGCGAATTCCGACACCTACCAACGCATGACGCCACAACATGCCCAACCTGCCACCAACGATCGCAATCCATGGAAGCAACCTCCAGATGGCGACTCTGCCCACCAGCGTATGTCCACAGAACAGCCAAACAAGTGATCCCACACATCAAGCTCCAAATCCATGGTAAGGAACGAGCCCGAATGCGCACACTACTCAAGCGCTCCATTGCAAAAGTCCAACAGTTACATGACCAAGGGCGAGTGGGGCGCCTCATCAAGAACATTCTATCGACAGAAGCGCCCTACACGCTTGATACCCTCACCCTACCCAACGGCTCCACAACGGATAACAAGCATGCTGTTCATGCAGTCGTCTCACACTACTTCTATGACTGGTTCAAGCGGAAGATATACCTCAACTTCGGCTTCCACAAACCAGATGCAGACATCCAGCGCCTACTTGATGATGAAGAACACTTCGTGGCAGAGCACCAAATTACCAACGTCCCAGACAGATACCTACGAATTGCATGGTCTGCCCTCCAATCCCCAAGCACCAAGCTTGACCGAACCTATAGTACGACGACAACAGTCAGATCGCACATGCATACCACCATCCAAGCACTCCCAACTCGTGAGGAGTATGACAACTGTCTTGCTGCAACGGGCAATACAACAGTTGGCGGTATCACGGGTCTCACCTACCCTATGATGAAAGCATGGGATCCAGAGCTAGCGGATCTTGTCTTCGACTGTCTTACCCAATTCTGGCAATCGAAAACCTCGCCTGAATTCTGGAACTGGCGCTGGATCTGCCCCAAGCCCAAGGTAACAGAGAATGTACAACTGTCAGACCTACGCCCACTCGTCCTTGTTGAAGTCACACGGAAACTATGGATATCCATCACAACCAATCGAATCAAAGCCCTCTGGGACAAAGCTGATCTCCTCAAGCACACTCAACACGCGTATAGGTCCAAGCATGGCACCGACTCTGCGCTCATCCAAATCATCAATCCGTTTGAACAAGCACGTGAGTCATGTACAGACCTCTGGATCTCCTCCTGGGATGTCAAACGCGCATTTGACAGCGTCGATCGGAACGTCCAAATTGCAGTCTGGCTACGACTCGGTGTCCCTCGGGACATAGCAGACTACCTCTCTCTCCTCGATGCTAATGGTAAAACGCTTATACGCACACCACTAGCCCAAGAAATCTGGCACAAGCGGGGCTATGCAGGCTTCAACACGACAACCGACTGGTCTGAGCAGCCCATAGCGCCAGACCCGTACACATGCTCAGACGCACCAATCACCTTCTCCTGTGAGCGTGGAACCGGCCAAGGCGATGTCTCATCAACGCTCCAATGGAATGGGTTCTATGACATCCTCCTCACAGCTCTCGACACTGTTCAAACAGGGAAATTTTATACACAAGCAACTCTCCATAACAAGGCGCTACCAGACAATGCATTCGCCGATGACACGCTAAGCTTCTCCTCCAACAAACCAACCATCCAAGAGAAAGCTCACATTGTCTCGGCATTCTCCATCATATTTGGCACTGATCTCCGAGCTGACAAACTCCGCAACCTCCACCTCTCCTATGGCTCGGAAGACAGGACACCCGAAGAACCTGACACACTCACCGTCCACACCCAGGATGAACATACCAGATGGCACCCCAACACAGTCCCAGTCCGAACAGAAGGCGAATTTCCACACCTAGGTGTCCTACTCTGCCCCAAAGGTACATTTGATGCCCAGTTTGAAAAAACAATGGCAATGGTCAAACAAGAATGCTCCACCATATCTTCGAGGCGATGCTGTCCAGCGACTAAGATCGCAGCACTGCG
>CANJPX010000143.1 GCA_947476185.1 Bacteroidota bacterium | reverse complement strand
GAACTGTTCGTACACTTCATCAAGGGCTTTTTCGGTAAAGTCGATCTTTAGCATGTCAGGAGTAATGTTTAAATTTGGATATTATACCAGCTTCATTTTCCGCAAATTTGACTGACTGGAGTATAACAAAGTGGCAGACAACTGTTCACAGATTAGTCAATTCCGTCACAATAAAGGTGCCGGGCAATCGGAGCCTGAATGGGTAGATTGCCTAGGGGTCGTTGGGTATTGTGAAAATGGCGAAGCAACAGCTCAAACATGGAGTGCCGGTCACGAGGGTTATAACGCATCTGACACCCATAAAAAACTGACATATCGTTTGAATTATGGGCCTACCACTTGCGAGCAATTTCGAAAAACGAAACCTGTTGGTTGTCGTGACTGTACTCAGAAATGTAAGAGTCCTATCACACTTGGATGGGAACAAACGAAACCGGTGGTGAATAGCACAGTAATTGAAAAACCTAAATTGGAGCAAAAAGTTGCAACATCATCAAAAGCAATATTTGAGGATGTTGTCCCTTATCCAGATCCCGTAAACCCTGAAGAGCTGCTTGCTGAGGTAAAAACGAATATTGTAAATTCAATTATTATTGATGACGAAGAGGCTAATGCCGTTACCTTGTGGATTGTTCTTACATGGTTTGTTGATTATGTTCAAATTTTGGCTTTATTGCTGATTGATGCTCCTGAAAACTCATGCGGCAAGACTCAGTTGGCTGATCTCATTGCCCGCATGTCAGCTAAAGGTTTTCCAATGGTCAATATTACACTGGCCGCAGTGTTTCGAATCATTGATTTGTATAGGCCAACTCTGATATTTGATGAAGCCGACCAGTTTTTTAGGTCAAATAAAGATATAGCTGGATTGATCAACGCGGGGCATTCACTTACAAGTGCCAATGTAGTTCGTTTGGTGGGTGAAGAGCATATTCCTAAGAATTTTAGCGTTTGGTGCCCCAAAGTTGTGGCAGGGATTGACTTAGAAAAACATCTGCCGCCAGCAACCATGACACGAGGGATTAAGATCAAAATGCGCAGAAAAATGAAACATGAAAAAGTTAATCGCATTCGTCATGCCGACTTACGTCGATGCGACATACTCCAATCAAAACTTGCTCGATTTGCGCAGGACTGCGGTGAAAAAGTTAGCCTTTTACGTCCGAATTTGCCTGAAGAGTTGACCGATAGACAGCAAGATAACTGGGAACCATTATTCGCCATCGCTGAGTGCGTGAGTCCTGAGTGGGTTGTTCGAGCCAATGCGGCGGCACTTAAGTTATCGGCAAAAGCGGAACCCTCTGTCAGTATCAGCAATGAATTATTGGAAGACATTCAGCAGGTATTCAAAATTAAAAAAATCGACAAAATTAGTTCCTCTGATCTTATCACAGCATTGACTGAAAACGAGGAATCAAGATGGAAAAGTTATTATCGCGGCAAAGAGATCACACCTCGTCAACTGGCTAAAATTCTGGATCCCTACGGTATAAAATCCAAAACGGTTCGCACACAATTTGGAACTCCAAAAGGCTATAGTTTTGATCAGTTTCGAGACGCCTTCGATCGCTACCTGAGCCCATCGGAGAGCAATCTTAATACTGAAAATTTGCCGCAACCCCGCAACGTTTCCACGCAAGGCACGCCAACCATAGCCTCCGACGTTGCGGCACAAACGCAACTCGATGAGCAACGTGGCGTCAACGAAACTGTTGCTGATGAAGCCCAACAAAACGCCACGCTCACCGCCACACCTGAGGCCTCGCCAACCATGATCTGTGGCGCTGTTGCGGACGTTGCGGCAAATTCAGAACCCGAAAACGAAGACTTCTAAAAATTGTTATGAGTCGGATCTGTCCAAAGAGGGTGGATTCGACTCACACTTAATTATCAAATTTAAGGAATTCTACATGAACAATGCAACCACAAAAATCACCGCTACACCCATAACTTTCGCTCCAATATTCACCCATTTGAAACTGAAGAAGAATACCTCAATGATGTCAAAAGCTGAATTTAGGGCATTTGTTAAAGAAGACTTCCGCATTCACATTGAACTGAAACTGTCCACTTTGGAGCATGGAGTCATCTATACATTAAAAAAAATGTGCGGCAAATCATTCTGGAACAGCCATCACCCCGCCGCTCGCAGAGGCCCAGGTCGTTACATATCTCAACTCGTTAAAGAAGGTCGCTTGCCGCTGATCAGTCTTGAAAATAACAGCTCTAAGTCCAAACAGTATATGTTGAAATAATCATTTGACGTTCGGTGACCGACAGGATCGGTCACTAACCCCAAAAAATCCTGAAACGAAAAACTGAGGCCTGAATCGCGCCCAAACGCCCTGAACTGAGCCCCAAACAGGCCAACTGGGGAGTTTTGGTGCCCAGACTTGACCGACACCACACCGCCGCACCGCCACTCCACAGCCGACGCGCTGAATTTGACTTCGACACACAACACCGCAATGCCTTACGCCAACCTTGATGTATTCAATGGCATTTTCTGTTAACAACTAAGCCTTTCCGACATACCCAAAACCTGCAAGCCCTTTTCCAATATTTCGCCTTTCTGTCAACGCTGGAGAACCACACTATGTAACCAATTCCATTTCCACCACCAACCATCTAAATTAAACCCGAGGAACCATCAGCATGACACCTAAATACCTATCTTTAAAATCATCCAAAACCACCAAGATCGGTGAACGCACCAAAGGCTATATCCATTACCGAGTTCTTTCGGATCAAGACAAAAACCTGTACTTCAACATCACCGGCAATGATGATCTCGGCTACTATTCCAAAGAAGTGATACCGTTTGAAATGATTGAGCATGTCGTCAAAGCCATCGAACCCGACACAGCCATATCATCCTCGGCGTTCAAAAAGGCTTTCATCGGTCAATCCAACAACAATGCGGCTTTTCTGTCGGCCATTCTTCGTAATGAAAAACTACTGTCGCCCATGACGGATGCTGTTCGTAAACATACCGTTGAAGCCGGTTGGGACGGTTGGAAATCCGACATGCTCAAACTTGCCGCCAAAGCCAAGCCTTTTGAACCTGAGGTGGCCAAAGTGAAGAAGTTACCCACCGTAACAAAGGACACCGTTGAAACGGTCATCGAAGATTCTGAACTGACCGATGAAGATTATGAATTGTTGCAGCCCAAATAACACCCAAGAAATTAGTTAGTCACATCACCACCCGAAAGACAGGATATGAACCGTAAAACCTAGGTCACCCAGATGGACATCGACTCAAGCCCAGTAGTTTCAAGGCTTAATGGATGTCCTTTCTTGGCTGTTACAAGGACTACAACTCCCCGGCCCTGTTTGATCGGCTTACTTTACTTAAAATTGGAAAATTATCATGAACACTCAATTTAAATTCACCCAGAAAAATATCGCCGCTTTACCGCCACATCCCAAAGACTCCAAATCCACCGACCAAGAATATAGCGACACTTTAGTTTCAGGTTTGAAGTTGTTGGTCGGTAAATCCGGCAACAAAAAGTTCCTGTTTCGCTATTCTTTGAGATCTCGCAAGTGTTCCACCGCTTTGGGCAGTTTCGGAGCACTCACCGTTGATGAAGCCAGAATTATCGCCAACCAACATAAAGCTTTGGTGTCGCAAGGTCGTGATCCCAAGCAGGAACGGGATGACTTCAAAAGCCGCATCAGTTTCGGTGACTTCGTTTCTAAACATTACTTACCGCACATCACAACTTACAAAAGGAGTATCGCCAGTGATGAATCTAAACTACGATTGTATTTACTGCCCAAGTTCGGTCATGCACCTTTGGCAGACATCAGCACCCAAAACATACAGAGCTACCACAACCACTTGCGGGTCACTTTGTCACCGGCCACCGCCAATCGTCACTTAGCTTTACTGCATCACATAAGCTCTTCGGCGCTGAATTGGGGTTATGTTGAAAAGAACGTTTGTAAGGGCATCAGTAAGTTTCAGGAGAACAACAAATTTCAACGATTCCTGAGCAATGACGAGATTCGACGTCTGTTCTCGGCCGCTGACGACGATGAAAATATCTTTGCGGCGGCTTATGTCAAAATACTGCTGCTCACCGGCGTTCGACGCAGTGAAGGCTTGGGCATGAAATGGGAGCATCTGCAATTGAGTGGCCTTAAGAAACAATGGTATGTACCTCACACCAAATCCGGTAAGTCGCGGTATGTGATCTTAAACCCTATGTCGGTGCATATTTTGGAACACTTACCCAAAGTAAGGAATAATCCTTATGTGTTTGTGGGTAAGATTGAAGGTCAACCCATACAGAATCCCATCAAGGCTTTCAAACGTATGGTTGATCGTGCGGGACTGGAGTCAAGTCTTCGCTGTCATGACTTGAGGCATACCCACGCCAGTTTGATCATCAACAATGGCGGATCTCTTTTCGACGTACAATCGGCACTCGCTCACGCCAACTCCAGCATTTCGGAAAGGTATGCACATTTGAGTGAAGAGACTCGTCAGAAAACGAGCTACAACATTTCAACGGTGATCACGGGGGCCATCAACGGTGCACAAGTGGAGTCCGGTCGTTCTGTTGCGCGGTTGATATAAGCTGGGTTGTTTTATTGTAAAACGTGAAGGTCCGATGGCAAGGGCCTTTTTTATAACAGAGGTACATAAACTACTTTTCAGTATTCTGCTTAACTTTAGCCAAAAGAAATCAGTCATGCTAGAATCCTGAAATGGACTTTGAAATAATTGGTGAAATTAGGCTAGCTGAAACTTTTGCTCGTGGCTCAGCTATTAGAGAGTTGAATCGCCTTCGTAAGTTTTATGGCCTGGGGAACTGGCGTAAGCGAAAAGGTTGCGCCATGGTTCGTTTGAGTGATGGAACTCTTCGTGAAGCAGAAATTCACTGGTATGAAGCTAATGGCATTGGCAAACGAGAGTTTAAAATTAAACATTATTTGGATATATAACTATGAATAATCACGAATTTGTTGTCTGTGTCGATAACCATGGCTACGAAGTATCACTGGAAATGCGTAAGCTCTATGAAATAGTTGTTGATGTCGATGCAGAAAAGC
This sequence comes from Bacteroidota bacterium, assembly GCA_947476185.1. GTDB lineage: Bacteria > Bacteroidota > Bacteroidia > 2-12-FULL-35-15 > 2-12-FULL-35-15 > 2-12-FULL-35-15. The sequence goes on along the minus strand of CANJPX010000143.1, from coordinate 422 downwards.
ATGGCCAAATTAGAGTTATTGATGAATCAGGTGAAGACTATCTTTATCCGGCCGCCGCATTTGATCGTATAAGCTTACCTGATAACATTATTGAACGTGTTTTTCATGCGCATAGATAAGAAAATATTGAGCCACTTATCTAAACTAAGATCTCGTGCAAACCAACTCCGGTCACTGTCTTGTCCATTGAAACACCGATGAAGTCTTTTTGGTGACACCTCGATGAAGCCACCCCGGAAATTGTACCGGAGCTTTTTAGTGCATAAGACTACAAATCAGATGCCTTAATCGAGTCTAATAGCCGTCTTTGTGTAGTGCGGCCCAGGTAGCTCAGTCGGTAGAGCAGAGGACTGAAAATCCTCGTGTCGACGGTTCGATTCCGCCCCTGGGCACCATACAAAAAGAAAACTCAAAAAGCCCAG